>CAYYVY010000025.1:0-44118 GCA_964475265.1 uncultured Anaerolineaceae bacterium
AGGTTGAAATCCTCCATCGGGATCACCTGGCTGTAACCACCACCGGCGGCGCCGCCCTTGATGTTGAACGTTGGCCCCATACTCGGTTGGCGAATGCAGGCGATTACGTTCTTTTTCAAATGTGTGCCAAGCGCCTGGGTCAATCCGAGAGTCGTCGTGGTTTTCCCCTCGCCCAACGGTGTGGGGGTGATGGCGGTGACATCGATGTATTTTCCTTGCGGACGATCCCCCAAACGATCGATGACATCCAGATGAACTTTGGCCTTGTACTTTCCATACAGATCCAGATCGTCCTCTTTAAGTCCAATCTTGGCCGCGATCTCAAGAATTGGACGAAGATCTGCCTCCTGAGCGATCTCGATATCCGATGGAACGGGCCGCTTCGGTTTAAGCACCATAACGCATCCTCCTATAGGGGTTATCATATCGGTACAATAGTGAAGATAAAACCAATACTACATAGTTTGCATCGGTTGAGAGGAAAAGACAAGCGACATTTTTCACAAACACCTATGTCATCCATAACAATTGTGTTGGATATAGAAATCGAAATATGCAATATCAAAATGGTTACGCATATGTAATCTGTGGATTGAGATCAAGTGAAAACTAGGGTAGATTCGTACGTAGACTGGCAAGCAAACCTATAGATCGATGCAATTCGTCTCTTGCTGCAAATTATTCTAGCCAGGCTGCTCATCAGGAGTCAACAATGACGCGTCGCATGAAGCTGAGTCTCTCCGCTCAATTGGTGCTTGGTTTTGTGTTTCTAGCCTTTCTTACGACGGTCGCCATTGGAATACCCGCAATTCAATTAATCGACGATCGCCTGGAACAACAAGCCTGGGCTCAGGTCGATCAGGGGGCGAGGGCATCCAAAGCCTTATTATCTGCCACAGAGAATGACATTCAGAATCTCGCCAGATTGACAGCACAGCGCCCGACATTACTGGAGCTCCTCGAAGATCCGGAACAAGAAGCCTTATCTGAATACCTCAACACTTTACGGCTCACGACCGGCCTGGATATGATCCTCCTCTGCGACAACGAGAACCGACTTCTCACGATGGATGAGAATATTGCACTCTCTCCCACATGTGAGGGCATCACGCCGCAGGGCTACTACATATTTTCGAGTGAAGGAAGTCAAGATGTGATACTGACGGAGACGAGCATCGTATACTCGGGAGACCGTAAAATCGCCAGAGTCGTTGTGGGGCTTCATCTGGACTCCTCGTTCATGGCAAGGATGAAATCCCAAACGGATATGGACCACTTGCTTTGGATGGATGAAACATTGTTCGCGACCAATTTTCCAGCGGAGATCGAACTGTCCGATGTTCACAACCCGGTGCAACAGAATGATGCGGTCCAGGAAAGTAAGCGAAACCGCTTTTCTTTTTTGAACAGACTTTACTACGCTACGACCTACCCCATCCAGCAGAGCCAATTGGAGATTGAAGTCGCCCTCGATGTAACCGGCATCATCACCACTCGGCGGCAATTGGTTTGGAGTTCGATCGGCATCATTTTCGTCATCGCCGCGACGGGTTCTACGTTGGGAACGATCTTGGCGAGAAGCATCGGAAAATCGTTTCAAAATCTCACCGATGCGGCCGCAAGGATCAGTGAGGGCGATCTTGATTCACCGGTGCGGTTAGATTCTCACGTGAGGGAAGCGACGCTCGTTGCTCAGACGCTGGAGAAAGCACGACGGGATCTAAATCGAATCGTTACGGAATTACGCGAAGAAAAAGCGTGGGGCGACCATCTTCTGGAAGCGATCGTAGAAGGCATCGTCACGCTCGATTCTCAAAACAAGATCACCTTTTTTAGTTCAGGTGCGGAAAAGATTTCGGGGTGGTCTGCAGAAGAAGTGCTCAATCGCCCATGTGACACGATTTTTCACTCCGTCGATCATAAACAAACTTTCACGGAACTTATACCGTCTCCCGGTCAACGCCGTAGGTTTCGAGTCGAAATGGCCGGGAAGAAAACCGCAATGCTTGCGATCTCGGGTGCCAGGCTCGCCCCCACGGAGGCGCGTGAAGCCGAGGTAGTCTTCGTATTTCGGGACATCAGCGAAGAAGACGCCGTTCATCGACTGATGGGACACTTCATGGCCAACATTTCTCACGAATTCCGTACGCCTCTTACTGCCGTAGCAGCTTCAGTTGAACTCCTTTTGGAAGAAGCCACCGATCTTAGCCCGGGCGAGCTGCAGCAACTGCTGAATTCACTGCACCTGGGGCTCTTGAGTCTGCAAACCCTTGTTGACAATCTCATCGAAAGTGCGAGCATCGAAACAGGGCATTTCCGCGTCTCGCCACGCTCCGCAGAGCTGTCGGAAATCATCGGGGAAGCTACGGCTATAATGCAACCTCTTCTAGAGAAGTACGAACAAAGTCTTGACGTTCAACTCCCCCTGGATCTACCCCTGGTGAGAGCCGATCCGCGGCGATCTACGCAAGTCATCGTCAATTTATTGTCAAACGCCAATAAATACGCATCCACAGGATCACACATTGATTTGCATGCAACGATGGAGGGAAACCACGTAAAAATCGAGGTTATTGATCGCGGGCCCGGCATTCCGGATAAATATCGCAATGAAATCTTTCGGCGGTTTGCCTATATCCTCCAAGACGAACAGGCTTCAGCGCAATATGGAGCCGGCCTGGGTCTATCCGTCGTGAAGGCGATCGTCGAGGCACAAAGCGGCACAGTTGGCGTCGCAGACAATCCTGAAGGGGGCTCGATCTTTTGGTTTACATTGCCAATCCAGGAGCTAAAGTGAAAGCGCTGACTGTCGATGATGAATGCATGGCACCCACTATGAAAACCGCCATTCTACGGCGTGAAGCACATCAGATCATTCAAGCCCACGATTGCGAATGTGTATTGCATCTACAACGTTAGAACGGCTCGATCCCATCAATTGAAATAAGACTTCGAATATTTTTTTGTTACCACTCCGTTACAGCTTCGTGACGCTTCTTATCACCACCTTGGTTAAGAATTCAATTAATGGAACACGGTGGTGAAATGACGAAGCTGCAAATGTTGGATTTCCCGCACATCATTATCGACGATTTAAAACTGGATCTGCAATTAATTTGCAGCTACCCGGTCGATCTTGCCTACCGATTCCACAGCTTTCCCATTGCTGAAACGGAAGACTATTACACCATCGTAATGACGGAACCAGAGGATCAACTCGCGCGTGCTGCAATCCAAAAAGTATGCCGAAAGCGGGCACACGTGCTCCGTGGCGATCCGGAAATCGTCGATGCGCTGATCAATAAGTATTTTCCTAAGATTCAGGATGGACGGATATTGATTTCCTGTCCGTCGGATGAAGTGACTCGCTTGGATGAATACGCACGTGTTCTTGCTCCGATTATGAAGACGGAGATCGTTGAGTATTGTCTGGTCGAAAACACTAAATGCCTGACGGAAGAATTCATAAACACTGCAAATGGCTACAGTCTCGTTTTTTTTTCTGCTCCGGAATCATCATTATATGAAAGGATCATTCATGGTTCGTCGGAGCTGCGATTCCTAGAACGTTTAACCACTTCCTGCTTGTTCCCTCGAACACCCCGTTTGCCCATTCGAACAATTATGATGCTGCTGCACAGAGGTGGCAGCGACATTGCTGTTATGGATCTCGTTGCGCGTATTGCAGCTCTAACAAAAGCAAAAGTAATCATTCTCGCCGTGCTTCCACAAGTGCCAACCATGTTTCAGGGTTTAGTCAGAATGAGGCTTTCCCAAGCAGACATTCTGCAATCGCAAACCGAAATGGGCCGCCGCCTGCGTAGAATTTCGAGATCCCTGTGTTGCGGGTCATTCCATGGGGAAATCCACCTCAAGCAAGGCCAATCGGATTGCGCGATTCAAGAGGAAATTGCTACCTCGGAAATCGATTTAGTCGTCACGGCCACGCCCAGGAAACATCGACAGCCATTCAAGTTTGAAGACGAATGCGTCATACGTATGCTTCGTTGGATTGAGCGACCGGTGTTGCTGGCGGCATAAATATAAAATTCACCAAATTGAGGTAAATGAAAATGCATATTATCTTTCCGATACTTCCGCTCGCCTTTGTTTGCGAATTGGTCGATTCCTCATTCGTCACGGGCTGGGCGGTTAAAGCCTACATTGGCATCATCGTAACGGGACTTGGCATCATTATCCTTTTACGAAGATCCAAGGAAGCAAGATTCTCATGGAGACGCCTCGCTAGTCTCGGAATACTCGCAGCCTTCAACAAAGGCATCAGCGGCGGTGGCTATGGCCCAGTCGTGACAGGAGGCCAGATCCCCGTTGGCGTCGAGGGGCGTAATGCGATTGCCATCGCGGGTGTTGCAGAGGGGATCACAAGCGCTGTAGGTGTACTGATCTTTATACTCAATGGAGTAACACTTGACCCGAGCTTGACGCCCAGTCTGACAATCGGCGCGGTGCTTTCAGTCCCCATGGCTGCGTTCATCGTCAGTAGACTATCGTTCAAGAGCATCACATCTGCCATCGGAGGCACGATGCTTGCCTTGGGTAGCTATACGTTATTACGTATATTAATTTGATTGAGGCACGATGCTATGTCTATATCCATGAAATCCGAAAACCGTATATCCGAATCAGAATCCATAAAATCATGGCTCAAGACATTCATCCAAGACCTGTACGAGAATGTGATTCTGCTCGACTCAAACGGCAGGATTACGTCCCTGAACCAAAACGCAAAGAGAGCAATGGGATGGATAAGCGACCCCGCTTTAGAACCATCATTTGTCAAACTTTTGATACCTCGTAAAGAAGAACGACATCCAGAGATAAAAGTCGTTGCATTTGAGGATACACTTGAAACGATCTCGCAGGTGCAAGAAAGTGAATTGGCAATCATCGAAATCGCTAGGGCTTACATCCCCTCGGCCGGCGACGACGAAGAAAAGACGATCTTCATCTTGCGCGATATCACGGAGGAAAAGGCCGCCGACAGCCTGCGATCCTTCTTTTTAGGCAACATCACCCACGAATTTCGAACCCCGCTTTCGGCGATTAACGCCTCGGTTGAAGTCATCCTGGAAGACATCGAAAATCTATCGAAAGCGGAATTGAGAGAGCTCTTGAGTTCGATCCACATGAGCGTTTCCGGACTGCAAACCTTGATCGACAACCTGCTCGAGAGTATCAGCATCGAAGCCGGGCATTTCCACATTTACAAACGTCCGACCAAAATTGATACCGTCCTCTTAGATGCGATGCGGGTAATGCAACCGTTGCTCACGCGCCGCCGGCAACAAGTCGTCATCTGTAAACCGGCGTGTTTCCCAATCATCCTGGCGGACCCGACCCGGCTGGCTCAGGTTTTGGTCAATTTGATTTCGAACGCGAGTAAATACAGTCCGATCGGAACCCAAATCGAACTCACTTTGGAAGATATCGAGGGGAAGATAATACGCGTAACGATTGCAGACCGAGGCGATGGAATCCTCAGCAAAGACAAAGAGCTAGTTTTTCATCGCTTTGTGAGACTTGGCAACGGCGATGGAACGCAGTATGGTATTGGCTTAGGATTATCCGTTGTGAAGGCCATTATCGAGAGACACTGCGGAGAAGTTGGCGTGGAAAACAGGCAAGATGGTGGATCGATTTTTTGGTTCACGCTGCCCATCAATGGATGGCCGGCATGAAAGCTCTGATCGTTGACGACGATCTCGCCCTCGCCGATGTGGTTTCTTTCACTATGCGGCGAGCTGGCTTTGAAGTCATCGTCGCACACGACGGTCAAACCGCGTTGGATCGTTGGCGGGAAGCTGAACCTGACTTGATCATTCTCGACATCAACCTGCCGAAACTCAACGGACTTGCTGTATGCCAGCGCATTCGTTCCGAAGCCTCGACCCCCATAATCATTCTCAGCGTGCGCGGCGAAGAAGACGACGTTGTCAAGGGGCTTGAATTGGGTGCGGATGATTACATCGTAAAACCGTTCAGTCCCCGGCAACTCGTCGCTCGATCTGAAGCCGTACTACGCAGATCAGAAACAAAGGCGATTTCGAACGCTCCGTTGACCACCGGAGTTCTCACTTTGGATCTCACTCGCAACGAGATCTTGTCCAACGACAATGCGCCTATACGACTGACGAAACTCGAAACACGACTGATGGAAGTATTGATGATCAACTGCGGCCAGGTTCTGCCGTTCGACATGTTAATCGACTCAATCTGGGGTCCGTCTTCCGGTGATCGTGTGATGCTCAAACAGCTTGTCTACCGGTTGCGCCGTAAGATCGAGGCCGACCCAGCACATCCCCGTCGACTCATCACGATCAGCGGCATCGGGTATTCGTTGGAAGTCGACGAATAATTGAACCGAAATCTGGAACTCCTCGTAGTGATTCCTCCTTCCCCGTAAGGAAACGGCTGAAAATTACGCTCTGTTACTGAATTGTTACCCAGGCACAACCAAACTTGTTACCGCGAGTACATACACTGCGTTTGAGGATACGCGGTCGTCCTGACTGCATGCTCTCTTGTGAGGTAATACTGTCCTGCAGTACACAATGAGGAATCGTCAATGCCCAACAAGCTAAAAACGATACGCTGCCTGGAGCACCGCCATTCGGCAAAAACCTCCCAACCCGATTCGAAGGATCCCCCATGGAAAGAACAACCGCTTACGTGGTGTTGATATTGGCAGCGTTGCTGTGCGCGCTGCAAACCATTCGCACGAAACGTCTCTTGGTTTCAGCGCTTTGGCTCGCCGGCCTCAGCGCACTGCTGTCCATTCTCATCTATGATCTTGGCGCCAAACATGTCGCCGTGATCGAACTCAGCGTCGGCGCAGGCTTGGTTACCGTCTTGTTTGTGTTCGCCATCAACGTCGCTGGCGATCAAGAACTTAAAGTTCGAGATATCGTCCCCATACCCATTGCTGCCGGGTTCGTGCTGATCGGTGCCCTGCTCCTGATCCGTTTCATCGTTCCCATGGAACCCCCGCTGCGCACTTCTCACCCAGAATCGTTTGTCGAAACCCTCTGGCAGCAGAGAGGCTTGGACATGCTGGTGCAGATCGTGCTGGTCTTTTCCGGCGTTCTCGGCCTGCTGGGGATTCTGGCGGAGGCGAAAGCACCACTCGAAGGTGCCGCCACGGAGGAAGTGGCCGCGGAGCGCGATCGCGACCTTGAGGCGCTCGCCCAACAAACCACTGCAGCAACGGAACGCCATTCGAAACAGAAAATCGAAACATTCTAAAGTTCATCGTTCATGAACTAATCACATTCAAGGAGACAGCATGGCACCATCCCCAGTGAATATCTTGCTCGTTGGTGTAGCGGCCTTACTTGGGATCGGCATCTATGGTTTGATGGTCAGCCACAACTTAATCAAACTTGTAATCGCTCTTCAAATCCTGGTGAAGTCAGCCCTGCTGGGAGTGATCAGCGCCGGCTTCGTGCGCGATGAAATCCAATTGGCGCAAAGTCTGGCACTTACCGTCATCGTCGCCGACACGATCGTCGCCGTGATTGGCATCGCCCTCGCTGTTCAAGTACGTCGTCGAATCGGCACACTCGACGTGCGGGACCTGAGCAAGTTGAAGGGATAATTCATGGCCATCCTTTGCGTTTCGCTCTGTATTTTATTGCCCTGGATCGGATCGATCGCGGTATGGCGCTGCGGCAATAATCATCCCAGACTGCAGCATGCAGTGGCGTCCGTATTCGCTGTCGCCACGGGGATCATTTCGCTTCTGCTTTTACTCAACCCTTCAGACGCGCCCATCGTGCGCATCCCTATGGGTGATTTTTTCGGAGAACTCACACTCGTACCCGACGGCTTGGGGATTATTCTAGCGATCATCGCTTCGGTCGTGGGCAGCCTGGCGGTGATTTTTTCCATCGATTACATGCGAGGCGAAGCGCAACTCGGTCGCTACTACGCCTTGATCCTCTTCTTCATCGGCGCCATGTCTGGACTTGTTCTCTCCGGCAGCATGTTGTTGATGTTTTTCTTCTGGGAAATTACGGCCTTTTGCTCCTACGCCCTGATTTCCTTCCACAACGACGACCCCAAAGCTGTCGCCGGCGGCGTGAAGGCGCTGATCGTCACGCAGTTCGGGGGAATCGGCCTTCTCCTCGGCGCGCTGATCATTCGTTCCTACATCGGCAGCTACCAAATCCGCGCTTTTCTCGCAGCCGCTCCGACACTCGAATCGGGCGTATTGAGCGCCATCGGGTTTGGTTTTCTACTGGCGGCTATGGCCAAATCGGCCCAATTCCCTTTGCACACCTGGCTGCCGGATGCCATGGAAGCACCCACACCCGTCACGGCGCTCATTCACGCCGCCACGATGGTCAATGCCGGCGTCTATCTGTTAGCACGCTTTTACCCGGCGTTTGAAGCCGTCCCCGGTTGGAAAACGAGCGTAATGCTCGTCGGGCTGCTCTCTGCCCTCCTGGCAGCACTGATGGCGACGAGATCCGACGATATCAAGCGGGCCCTGGCGTACTCGACCATCAGCCAATTGGGCTACATGATCTATGCGATTGGGGTCGGAGGGATTTTCGCCAGCATGTTTCACCTGCTCAGCCACGCCGTTTTCAAGGCGCTGTTGTTCCTGGGCGCCGGCGCGGTCATTCACGCCGCCGGCACGCGTGACATGCGGCGCATGGGTGATTTGTCCAAGGGGATGCCCGTCGTCCATGCGACTTTCCTGATCGGAGGATTGGCGCTGGCCGGACTTCCCCTCGCCAACGGATTCTTCAGCAAAGAGCTGATCCTGGAAACCGGATTGCTGCATGGTCCGCGATGGGCATTGATCGGCATGCTCGCCGGCGCTGGCTTGACGGCATGGTATACGCTGCGAATCTATAGCATGACCTTTCGGGGTAAATCCAGCGAATTTCGCGTGGTACACGGTGCGCCGCTCGCCATACGGAGCGCGCTCACCATTCTCGCCGCGTGTGTTCTAACGACCTGGCTGTTTGCGGCGCATTTCAGTTCGCTGCTGGCGGATTCCCTTCCCTATCACAGCATCCGCGTAACGACCAACATCTCACTCGTCAGTGAAATCATCAGTGCCCCTGTGACGTACGTTGTGCTGCTCGTGATCGTCGTTGGGGGCGCACTCTGGTTGTTCCGAGACCGCATTTCTAAGGTGTTGCGCATACCTGCGCCGGTGATGCAGTTCCTCGAGTCGGGCTACGGTTTAGAAGCTCCATATGCAGCCGTCGTCCGCATCACACAGCAGGCGTCCAGGGTTCTATGTGCGGCGCACAGCGGGCAGCTCAATCTGAACGTTGCGGGCATCAGCGCTGCGCTCTGCGTCGTGCTGACGCTTCTCTTGGTTGGAGTCTGAGATGGATTCAATTGCTTTTCGCTGGCTCATCGCATTTCCTCTGCTCGCCTCGCCCTGTATCTACCTGACGGGTCGCCTCGGACAGCGCATGAAGCGTAACAAAGTCGCGCAAGTTGTGGGCCTTGCTTCACTCATCGCAGCGTGGATTCCGTTTTTACTGTCGACGAATGACTACGCCACGTCAGGAACGTTGTTGCTCCGTCTCGGAAATATCTCGCTCCAAATGGACGGCTTGAGCCTGCTCTTTATCGGGATCACTCTAGTTCTGGGAACGCTCGTAACCCTTTTTTCAGAGTCCTACATGGCCAAGGAAGCCGGCCAGGAGAAATTCTTCGCCATGCTCGTGGCCATGATCGGCGTGATGATCGGCCTCGCCTGTGCGAGCGATCTGTTCAACTTGTGGATCTGGTTCGAGGCAATGGCCGTCACCTCGTATCTCCTAGTAGCGTTCTACCGCGATCAACCTCCTTCCTTGGAAGCCGGTGTGAAATATCTCGTGCAAAGCGCCGTAGGCTCTACGCTGGTGTTGATCGGCATCAGCCTCGTATTCTCACAATACGGAGATCTCAGCCTGGCCAACATCCGCCAGAATGCAACACCCTCGCCTATTCTTCTCGCAGCCGGCGGACTTTTCGTCATCGGCTTCGGTGTGAAGACAGCGCTCGTGCCGCTTCACACATGGCTGCCCGATGCACACTCACAAGCGCCGAGTGGGATCAGCGCCATGCTGTCTGGAGTGGTCATCGAGGCAGGTTTGATCGCCTTGCTTCGCTGTCTGAGTTCGTTGTCCGACATCTCATCTACATGGGGTGTCCTGCTAATGAGCTTCGGCTGCTTAAACATGCTCGCCGGAAACCTCCTCGCACTGGGTCAGAAGCAGATAAAACGAATGTTTGCTTATTCATCCATCGCCCACATGGGATACATGCTCCTCGGCCTGGGAATTTCGTATTACACCAACAACCCCAACGGAGCCCAGGGAAGTTTCTTTCATCTAATCAACCACGGAATCATGAAAGGCCTGGCTTTCCTCGCCGCCGGTGCGCTGCTCTATGCGCTGCGCATCCTTTTGAATCGGCATTCGCCACTGCACATCGAGGACCTTGCCGGTGCCGCTCGTCTCTACCCTATTCCAGCCCTGGCGCTCAGCGTCGCTGTGCTCAGCCTGGGTGGTCTTCCACCACTCGCAGGCTTTACTTCGAAATGGCAGATCTTCGTGGCCGGTTTTGAGACAAAAAACGTGGCCGTTATTCTGCTGGTTGCTTTTGCAGCGTTGAATAGCGTCTTATCCCTGGCGTATTACACACCGCTGGTGAACGTACTATACCGGAATAAACCGTCAAAGGACGTCCTTATCGGCGGACACATCCCGTGGAGCATGAATCTTCCACTGATTGTCCTCACGCTATTGATCGTCCTGCTGGGCGTGTGGCCTACGCTTGTTGACGGCATCACAGCGTCAGCCGGGCAAGCACTCATGCGAGGTGTCGTAGATGTTTCATCCGTTGCCCTTCCGTAGCGATTCGAAGACGCCCATGATGGTGAGAACGCGGAGTAATCGATGTATGCGCTGATCCGCAACCCGGTCATTTCCTTCTTGCTCTATTTGGGTCTCACGTCGTTTCTCTATTTGATCGGTCGGTACCTTGCCGGCGCGACGGTAAAGACGTCCATGAAGTCAAGTACGTATGCCAGCGGTGAGACCGCGCCGACGAAGATCGCAGCACCCGGATATCGGCCCTTTTTCATCGTCGCGTTGTTCTTCGCCGTTCTGCATTTGGGCACTCTCGTGTTGGGAACTGGTGGAACGAACACGATAACGATCATCTATCTCGCAGGCTTGATCTTGACGTTGCTGGCTTTGATCTTGGGTTGAAAGAGAAATCAACATGGGCACAGATGGCAGGCTGCGGCAATTGAATCTCGAAACGATGAAGACGTGGGCGCGGATCAATTCGCCCTGGGTTCTGCACTTCAACTCGGGTTCGTGCAACGGATGCGACATCGAAATACTCGCTACTTTGACGCCCAGATACGATCTGGAGCGCTTCGGCGTCAAGCTGCAAGGAAGCCCGCGCCACGCCGATATCTTGTTGGCCACGGGGGCTGTTTCGAGACAGGCCCGCGATCGCTTGCTGCGCATCTACGAACAGATGCATACACCCAAATTCGTCGTTGCAATTGGCGCATGTGCACTGACCGGTGGCGTCTTTCAGGGTTGCTATAACGTTCTTGGCGGCATCGACAAGCTGCTCCCTGTTGATGCATTCATCCCCGGCTGTCCGCCTCGTCCAGAAGCAATCATCGACGGCGTCGTCAAACTGTTGACAAACATACAAGCGCCGAAATCGGAACAGGCGCACAGCAAAACATCCGCTCATGGAGCGTTGTACGATGAATGATACCGAAAAAACACTGAAGACTGCTTCACAACTGCTTGAACAATGGTTGTGGAAGACCGAAGTCGAGCGTCCCGAACCTAACCGCTTGGATGTGCGCCTCAAGACGATCGATGACTTGATCCCCATCGTTGCCGGTCTGCGCGTCCTTCGGCTTGGATATCTGACTGCCATTACCGGGTTGGATCCCGGCCTCGAAAACCCTGACCTGGAAGTGCTTTACCACTTCTGCGTCGGCGAAGCCGTCATCACATTGCGCCTGAACATACCGCGTGTGAATGGTTGTCTGCCCAGCCTTTGCGAGATCATTCCCAGTGCAGAAGTCTTCGAACGCGAACTGCAAGAGATGTTTGGCATACGCATCGACGGCTTGCGAAATCCATCACGCCTCTATCTGCCGGATGATTGGCCGGAAGACGTATTTCCTCTGCGCAAAGATCACGATCCAGACAAACTTAAATCCTACCTGACGTTGAGAGAACTCTGATGGAAAAACAAACGACAACACACAGTTTCATCGTGCCCATCGGACCACAGCATCCGGCGCTCAAAGAACCTTCACACTTTCGCATCGCCGTCGATGGAGAGATCGTCACCGGTGCTTCCGTACGACTTGGCTATGCGCATCGCGGCATCGAGAAAGCCACCGAAAGCAGGACCTGGATCCAGAATCTATACCTGCTGGAACGCATCTGCGGCATCTGCTCCCACATCCATGGCATGGCCTACTGCCTCGCCGTAGAACGCCTCGCCCAGGTTGACGTGCCCGCTCGCGCCCAGGCAATCCGGGTCCTTTTTGCCGAACTCGAACGCATCCACAGCCATCTGCTCTGGCTTGGAGTCGCCGCCCACGAAGCGGGTTTCGACACGCTTTTCATGTACAGCTGGCGCGACCGCGAAACAGTCATGGACATCCTGGAGCAGCTTTCCGGGAACCGGGTCAATTATTCCGCCAACGTGCTCGGCGGCGTGAAATTCGATGTAGATCAATTGTGCATCGAATCCATTCTGACCGGGATCGATTTCCTCGAAGAACGAACGCAATACTATCTCAAAGTCGTCTCCACGGACGCTCTGTTCCTACAGCGAACGCGGGGAATCGGCACCATGAGTCGCCGGCAAGCGGAAGTGCTGGGTACGGTTGGGCCAACCGCTCGCGCTTCCGGCGTCGATCGAGATATTCGCATCGAAGCGCCTTACGCAGCCTACAATCAATTTCCCATACAACTCACCCTTGACGATAAAGGCGATTTGGAAGCACGCGTGCTGGTCCGTCTCAGAGAGCTGTTCGAAAGCTACCGGGTCATCAGACAGATACTGTCGGACTTGCCCCCTGGCGATCTGACCGTCCGCATGCCGCGCCGTATCCAGCAAGGCGAAACGGTCCTTCGAGTGGAAGCACCGCGCGGGGAATTGTTTTACTTCGTGCGCAGCAACGGCAGCGATATGCCGGAGCGGATCAAAGTTCGTACGCCGACGATCTGCAATCTGCTTTCGGTCGTCAAACTCGCCGTGGGGCATCAACTGGCCGACGTACCGATGATCCTGGTCGGGATTGACCCCTGCTTTTCGTGCAACGACCGCACGGTGATCGTCGATCGAGCGAACGAGACGAGCCGGCAATGGTCCTGGAAGGAATTGCGACAGTATGGAAGCACCTACTATCAGCAACGAGCTACGTAACCTTTTCTCCCTGGTTCTTTTCCCAGGTGGTTGCTTTCTCATTCTGCTGGGATTGTCCTACGAGTGGGTGGATCGAAAGCTGTTGGCGCGTTTTCAGAATCGCATCGGGCCGCGCTGGTTTCAGCCGCTTGCCGACACCCTCAAACTCCTGGCGAAAGAAGAAGTTGTGCCCGAGAACGTCGATCTTCGCCTGTTCGTTGGGCTGCCGATCGTCGCCCTGACCGGCGCGCTTACGGCAGGCCTTTACGTTCCCATTCTGGGCGTGAAAACCGCATTCAGTTTTTCCGGAGACCTGATCGTCACGTTGTACATGCTGAGTCTGCTCACCCTCTGCATGGGCCTCGCAGGCGCGAATACGCTGGACCGCTTCTCGTTGATCGGGGCCACACGCACCCTGACCCAACTTTTCTCCTATGAATCACCTTTCCTGCTGGCGCTTCTGGGTCCGGCGCTTTTCAGCAGCAACTGGCAGATCTCCGAAATCGCCGCCTCTGCCGGCGGCCGCTGGCTGTTGCTAACGCAACCGATTGGCTTTCTCGTGGCCATAATCGCCTTGATGGGAAAATTGGAGCTGCCGCCTTTCGACGCGCCCGAAGCGGAAACGGAGATCGTCGCGGGAGCCCTGACCGAATATTCCGGGCGAGGATTGGCTCTTTTCCGCCTCGGAAAAGGCGTCGAACTGGTCGTCGGCCTGACCCTTATCTCCGTACTCTATCTCGGCGGAATTGCCGATCCGCTTACATTCTTGATAAAGACTATGGCGCTGCTGTTTATCATCGTCGTGCTGCAAGCGCTTCTTACCCGCCTGCGCATCGATCAAACCGTCGGACTTTGGTGGCGATACGGTGCGCTTTTGGTTTTGCTGCAGTGGTTCGTCATTATTCTGCTGTAAGGGAGCGCGACATGAGACTCGCTGCAATGATCGGGGACATCGCTTCCGCTTTCATTCATCATCCCATTACTGAGCGGTATCCATTCGAATGCCGCGAAGCCCCAGGACGATTGCGCGGCATGCTTCATTGGGAGCCAGAGAACTGCATCGGTTGCGGACTATGCGCCAAGGACTGCCCTGCCGCGGCGATCGAATTGATCGTCCTCGACAAGAAAGCGAAACGCTTCGTCGTGCGATACCATCCCGGTCGATGCGTGTTCTGCGCACAGTGCGTATTCAGCTGCCGCCAGGAATGCCTGTCGATGTCGAACACGGAGTGGGAATTGGCGGTCACGCAGAAAGCTGAACTTATCCGCCACTATGGTGACAAAGAAGATGTCGAAGAAGTATTGGCTGGTAACTTTGTACCGGATTCTTTCTGAACTCGAAGCGCAAAGACGTGAGCCGCACCTGGCGATTATTGGAATCGGTCACGAGTTATGCGGCGACGATGGCCTCGGCGTCGTGATTTCAAAAGAACTTGAAACCATTTTCCAGAACCACGACCGCATTCGAGTATTCACCGCAGGATCGGCGCCGGAAAACCTGTGCGGGGTGTTGCGGCGTCTTACGCCCGATCTCGTCGTGCTGATCGACGCTGCGGATATTGCGGAGAAGCCCGGAAATGTCCGCTGGCTCGACCTGGAGAAGATCGACGGCGTCAGCGCTTCGACGCATTCGCTGCCCCTGTGCATGATGACGGACTATCTGGCTGCGGAAATCGGCTGCAAGGTCGTTCTGTTGTGTGTTCAGCCGGCAAATCTTGAATACGGACCAATCTCCAAATCCGTCCAAGAAAGCATCCAGGCGGTCGTTGAAGGCTTTCGCGGTCTGCTCACACTCGAGCCATCCTTCTCCCACCAAACGAATCGAACAACGCCAAACTAATGAAGGAGTCTAAATCTCATGTGTTTATACACGGTGGCCAAAAAATCGCTCTCGTCTTGGTTCGCATCACTCCTCAGCCAATATTACCTGGTAGGCCCGACCGCTCGCCGTGACAACTTTGTGTTTGCCGAGATAACGGACGCTTCACGTTTATCTCTCGATTACACGACCACGATGCTCCCACCGAAGAAATATCTGCTGCCTCTAAGAGAGACGTTGATCCAATTTGAAAAAGGCACTCACGGCACAAAAGTCACGCCGATTTTTGATAATCGAGCCACTGTCATTTTCGGCATGCATACCTGTGACTTGCACGCCGTTCGTCTCCTCGATCGCTTCTTCGAGCAAGGCGTTGCGGATCAAACCTACCTGCGTAGAAGAGCAGCCACGACGATCGTCAGCATTGAATGCCTGCAGCCCTGCTCGCCGCTCTCGTTTTGTAAGAGCATGGGAACCTACACCATTCAAGAAGAATTCGATCTGCATCTCACCGACATCGGAAACGTGTACGTGTGCGAAGTCGGATCCGATAAAGGAGCTGCGCTGATCGATCTGTGTCCGGACGCGCGCCAGACCAAAGGAAGCGAAATCATCGAAATGAACCGCATGCTCAGCGAAAAATGGGGGCGCTTTCCCGATCTACTGCACGCAGACCTCCATGCGCTGCCAAGTATGATGACCCTCAGCTACGAGAGTCATCTCTGGCAGGAACTTGGGGAGCGGTGTATGGGATGCGGTGTGTGCAACATCGTTTGTCCGACTTGCTACTGTTTCGATGTCGTCGATGAGATCGAACTCGACTTACAGCACGGCGAGCGCTATCGAATTTGGGATTCTTGCCAAAGCGATGCTTTCGCGGTCGTCGCAGGCGGGCACAACTTCCGCAGCGAGCGCGCCGAGCGCCTGCGCCATCGATTCATGCGCAAGGGAAAGTATCAATTCGAATCGTTGGGGCTTCCCGGCTGTGTCGGTTGTGGAAGATGCGCGCAATCCTGCCTGGCGGATATTTCACCCCTCGATGTATTCAACCAATTGCATCACGACGTACTGCCCAGTGTCGCCGTTAACGAGGAGGTAGAACGATGACTGCGCCGCTTGCGCCGGATGTCTGCAGCGAAGCACTGTTCCTGCCTACGATGATGACCATCCGTAACGTCCGCTCCTTGACAACCCAAGAGAAATTATTCCAAATCGAAACGCCGACCGCCGAGCCGCTCGGCCACACGTCGGGCCAATTCGTACAGGTTTCCGTACTCGGCATCGGAGAAGCTCCCATCAGTATTTCCTCCTCCCCCAGCCGGAGCACTTCAACGTTCGAGCTCTGTATCCGCTGCGTGGGATCGGTCACCAACGCCTTGCACGGACTACGCGGCGGCGACGAAATCGGTATTCGCGGTCCATTCGGGCATGGATTTCCAGTCGATCTCTTTCGTGGGCACGACATGCTTTTTATCCCCGGTGGACTCGGCCTTGCACCGCTGCGTTCGTTGATCAACGAAGTGCTGGACCATCGCGAGCAGTTCAACCGCGTGATCGTCCTTTACGGTGCCCGCCGGCCTGCGGAACTCCTGTTTCGAGATGAATTGGATGAATGGCAAGCACGCGAAGACATCGAGCTGCAGCTGACGGTCGATCATGCGGAAGACGATTGGCGAGGTAACGTCGGGGTAATCACCACGTTGATCCCCGGCATTCGACTGCACCCCAGGAATACGATCGCCGTGACTTGTGGTCCGCCCGTCATGTACCGCTTCGTGCTGATGGAATTGCTGGGCAAAGGACTGCCGGAGTGGAACATCTGGCTCAGTCTCGAACGCCGCATGAAATGCGGCGTCGGCAAGTGCGGACACTGCCAGCTCGATCACCTCTACACCTGCCAAGATGGCCCGGCGTTCTCGTACGCCAAAATCAAATACCTCAAGGAGGCTTTCTGATGAAGAAGCCGCTTCCGAAAGTCGCCTTCTTCGATTTCACCGGATGCGAAGGCTGTCAGCTCACGGTTCTCGATGCATTGCAAACCCATCCCGATCTGCTGTCAGCCGTGGAGATCGTTGAATTCCGCGAGGCGATGAGTGAAAAGACCGATGCTTACGATGTAGCTTTCATCGAGGGCTCATGCACGCGCGTGAGTGACGAAACGAGACTACGATGCATCCGAGAGCGTTCGAAAATCGTCGTCGCCCTGGGCGCCTGTGCGCACACGGGTGGCGTGAACGCCATGCGGAACAACCACATAATAGACGATTTAAAACGGGTTGTTTACGAAGAAGCTTCCGATCATTTCGAAGCACATCACACGCGTCCGATCTCGGAAGTCATCTTGATCGATGCTTTCATACCCGGTTGTCCGATTGACCGTGGGGAATTCGTACAAGCGATAAAAGCGCTTTGCATGGGGACCATGCCCGTGATTCCCGATTATCCCATCTGCCTGGAGTGCAAACTCCACGAAAACGCTTGTTTGCTTCAGCAGGGGAAAGCGTGCCTCGGTCCCATCACGCGCGCAGGCTGCGGCGCGCTCTGCCCCAGCCTGGGCATCGGCTGCGAGGGGTGTCGTGGCACGATCCCCAATCCCAATCTCGAAGCGTTGGAAATGATATTCTCCGAAAAACACTGCGCCCCGCACGAATTGCGCTCCATGCTGAGCCTGTTTTTGACGCATACATTGAATCCCAAAGAGGTTTTGGCCCATGAAAGCAGTTAAGACGGAATCCATTCAAATCGACATTCAACATCTGACCCGTGCCGAAGGTCACGGGAATATCGTCGTCGATTTCGATAACGGGGAACTCAATGAGTGTGCCCTCGAAATCGTCGAAGCGCCGCGTTTCTTCGAGGCCTTGTTGCGGGGGAAACCCTATCAGCAGGCATCACATATCGCCTCGCGCATTTGCGGCATTTGCGCGGTGACGCACGCAACGGCCTCGCTGCGCGCCTGCGAAAATGCGCTCGGGATCGTGCCCAGCCCACAAACCACGCAGCTGCGGAAACTCAACATTCTCGGTGAAATGCTCGACAGCCACATCCTGCACGTCTATATGCTCGTGGCCCCCGATTTGCTCGATGTGAAAAGCATCGTTCCGTTGGCAAGCTCCGCACCCGAACTTGTCTTACGCGCCTTAAAAATGAAGAAATTAGCCGGAGATCTCTGCCAGGTCGTCGGCGGCCGCCATACCCACCCCATTTCTATGGTTCCGGGTGGCTTTACGCACTATCCGGCAGGAGAAAGCCTGAGCGACCTGCACGATCGTCTGGTGGATCTGCGCCAGGAGATGGATGCCACCGTCGACACTTTTCAAGATCTCCGTTTCCCCGAATTCGAAAATGAGACGGAATATTTGGCCCTCCACGCCAAGGGCGAATACTGCTTCATCGATGGAGAGATCGTCAGCAGCGACGGCGGAGCCTGGCCGATCGAGAAATACCAAGAGGTGACGAACGAAAGCGTCGTCCATCACTCCACTGCGAAACACTCACGCAACCAACGCCGCTCCTACATGGTCGGTGCGCTGGCGAGGTTCAACCTCAATTACACCGACCTCCACCCGAAAGCCCGCTCTGCGGCCTCGGCGCTGGATTTAAAGCCTAAATGCGTCAACCCTTATCTAAATACCGTCGCGCAGATCGTCGAAATGGTCCATTGCGTGGAAGAAGCGATCGCAATTCTCGCCCAAATGACCCCCGATGGTAACGCGGTTGAACTTCCCGTTGTACCGCGGCGCGCCTCGGGCGAAGGTGTCGGCGCCTGCGAAGCCCCGCGCGGCACACTTTATCACCACTACGTCATCCAAGATGAAGCGATAACGTTTGCGAATTGCATCACACCTACCGCACAAAATCTGGCCAACATCGAAGAGGACATGCGCCTCCTCGTTCCGCAGTTCTGTGACCGGGACAAAGAGACGCTCAGCCATTATCTGGAGATGTTGGTCAGGGCGTACGATCCGTGCATTTCGTGCTCGACGCATGCCCTGGAGGTCCGTTTTGTGTAGAGGTGCCTATCCCGTCGGAGTCATAGAGCTAGATTCCAAGCGAGGACAGCAGTGTAGCAGCTATCCCATCCAGCGAGTCCACAACACCCCCGGAAACGCTGTGCTTTCGCTGGGCAATCCGTTGCGTGGCGACGACGGGATAGGCTCTCGAATCATCGAGCGCCTGAAAACGCATCCGCTATTGCCTGAAAATGTGACTTTGATGAACGCCACGACTCTGCGGCCGGAGTATTTGCTTGGCATGAAAGCTTACAGGCGGATCATGATCGTCGACGCAGCAGAAATCGGTCGGCAAGCAGGGGAGTGGATACGAATCGAACTCAAGACGAGAAATATAAGTTCAAGTCTTATCAAGAATTTCTTTTCGTCTCACGATCTCAATTTAACGGACGTTATCGTTATGGGCTGTATCCTCGATCTATGGCCTCCATCCACTGAACTGTATGCGGTGCAGCCGGCTCAATTCGACTGGGGCGCCAACTTAAGCGAACGCGTCCGAAAAGCCGTCCCGCACATCTGCGATGAGATCGTTCGCCGTCTCTCCTCGCCGTCACACCGAGTCGTGCCAGGTAAACCCGAATGACAAACCGGCATGATGTCTGTTACCGGACTGATACCGGATCGAGACTGCGGTTGTTACTGCCCGGCCGTAGATTGAAAAAGAACCACGATCCTGAATGGAAATCGATTCATCGAGCTAGACCCGGATCGATCCAAACGGAGTAACAAGGAGGCAGTCATGAGCACGGTGATGCAATTGATCCGAAAATTACGAAACCCGGAGAACAAAATCGTCTTGCAAGCTGTTGCGGAATTGCGGGCCAGGGGTTGGCTCGAAGATGGTTCCCTCAGAGGTATTCCCCTCTGTTATGCCCACCTGCAGAACGCAGATCTTTTCAAAGCAAACCTGATCAAGGTCGACTTGCATCAAGCGAATTTGGACTCGGCCGATCTGAGTCTGGCAAATCTACAAGATGCCAAATTGGCCAGGACCAACATGCGCAACGTAAATTTCGACGAAGCGCTCCTCCAGGGTGCCGACTTGTTCAAGGCCAATTTGCGCGGAGCCCACAACCTGAGCGAACGGCAGCTCACACAGGTAAAACGCCTGTGGGGAGCCATCATGCCGGATAGCGAATCGTACGATGGGCGCTATAACTTGCCCGGCGATCTCGAGTTTGCCAAGTGGGGTAAAGTAAATATTACCGATCCGGGAGCAATGGCAGATTTCCTCGGCGTTCCACTCGAAGTCTATTTACGCGGCCAAGAAGGTGCCCGGATTATCGTCGAGGAAGCAACAGAACTGATCATAGATCTCAGCGAAGAGACGCTGTAAACCCGCAGAAAGGAATTACGACCATGTCCAAAATTCTGATTATCGATGACGATCCCGATATCGTGATGACCGTTCGCATGGTTCTCGAAAATGCAGGCCATCAAGTACTCGACGCCGGAAACGGGAAAGATGGCGTCAATGTTCTCAGGCAGGACCGTCCGGATTTGATCATCCTCGACGTGATGATGGACACGGCCACCGAGGGCTTTCAACTGGCGCTCAAACTCCGTAATCCCGATCCGGCCTCGGACTACGCTGAATTCAAGGACGTTCCCATTCTGATGCTGACAGCCATCCACAGCACGACGCCTTTGAAGTTCGAACCGGACATCGAATATCTACCCGTCGAACTCTTCGTCGATAAACCGATCGATCCGGACGACCTTCTCGGCAAGGTGGAATGGCTTCTGGAGGCACAACAAATTTCGACCGCAGAGTAATGCATAGATCATACTGGATGTAACGGTTCACGAGCGTAGCAATCCAGAGGTTTAGAGGGAACGTGCACGAGATCTCAAAGTGGTGAATCGTCCAGAGGGAACGCAGGCATCACATGACTTACGTCGACTTGACCGCCGATCGTTCCCTCTCTTTTGTTTTCCGAATCGGAGCTTGGTCCTATGGACCGTACGAGGGATCGTCGATACCGAGATCGCCTCAGGCATTCACTCATTTCCAGAAGCGACAAGGTGATTGAGATGAGACACCTTTTTCTGCGTTTGCTGGGAGGGAGAATGCAGATCGTCCTGATCGGATCCTTCGTTCTCATGGTCGCATTGACTTTGGGGCTCAATGCGTTGGTTATTTCGAGGGTGATCGACGATTATCTGAAATCCGCCGAGGCCGAACGCATCGACCGCGACATGGAATTGGCAAGCGAATTCTATCGTCTCAAGGCGGAGGAAATCACGGACGTCGGCCAACGTATGGCCAAAGACCCCCGAGTAATACAAGCCCTGCCGGATGCTCTCCAACACCGAGCGGAAGCGCTGGAAACGTTGGACCAAGAATTAAGCAGAAAGATCACGATCCCCAATCTAAGCGGCACACATTTCATCGCTCTTCTGGACGATCGAGGCAACATCGTAGTGGGTCGAGTGCTCTGGTCCAACGATCAACTTTCGGATCGAATCACAGCCGGAAATTGGGGCGGACTCCCCATCATCGAACGCGTGATGAGTAGGAACGCAGCGATAACCGCAACCGAGATCATCCCCCAGGAATTCCTGTCCCAAGTGGAACTTGCAGGACAAGCCTTTATCCCGCTGAAGGACACACCCAAAGCCGCTTCCCTGCCGTACGAGCAGCGGGAGGGGACGGCCGGCCTGGCGCTCACTAGCGTTATCCCGATCGATCTCGAGGGCATCTCGAAGCGCGTGGCCGTAATCGTGGTTTACCTGTTCAATAATGACTTTACGCTCGTGGATCAAATTCGAGACACGGCAGGCGTCGATACGGCTACGATATTCTATGGTGATTTGCGCGTATCGACGAACGTGCCCGACGAATCTGGCGAACGAGCCGTCGGTACCCGGGTATCCCAGGAGGTCTTTGACGTTGTGCTCACCCAGGGTCAGGGGTACGAGGGAGAAGCTTTCGTAGTCAACGAATGGTACATCACACGCTATGAACCGCTGCTAAATCACCTCGATCAAGTGGTCGGCATCCTGTATGTCGGTGCCAGGAAATCATCCTTCGATAGCCTCATCGACGCCTTCAACCAACGCGTGATCATGATCGCATTCATCTGCATCCTCTGTGCAGCGTTCTTCACCGTCCCGATCTCGCGTTTCATCGCTCGTCCGATTGCAGAACTCGTCGAGGCCAACCAGCGTCTATCCCAAGGGGATATGAGCGTGCGCGTGCAAACCTACGGCAAAGGGGAATTGTCCCTCCTTGGAGATTCTTTCAACAACATGGTGGAAAAGCTGGACGAGACACAGAAGAAACTTTTTCACCAAGAGAAACTCGCTTCCGTGGGACAACTGGCCGCGGGCGTGGCACACGAAATCAACAACCCCCTCGGAACGATCCTGCTCCTGGCCGACGTGATGTACAAGGAGACACCGGAAAGTGATACGCATCACGAAGACCTGGCAATGGTCATCGATGAAGCCACGCGTTGCAAAACCATTGTTGCGGACCTGCTTAATTTCTCACGTCAACAAGATGTTCTTACAACGAAAACTGACATCCAAGCTTTGCTCGAAAAAGTCGTCGCGGACGTACGCCGAAACCCGAGTTTCGATCAAATCGAGATCGACATACACTTCGGCAGGGATGTCCCAGATATTCAGGCCGATCAAGATCAATTGCAGCAGGTGTTTATCAACCTGTTGAACAACGCCGCCGAAGCGATCGAGGGAAAAGGCAAGATCACGATTTCGACGCAGGTTGAAAATGGCCAATGGCTGGTCATTCAACTGACGGATACGGGATGCGGTATCCCGGAAATGGACATGGGAAAACTCTTCACGCCCTTCTTCACCAAGAAAGCCTCCGGCAAAGGCACCGGGCTGGGCCTAGCGATCGTGTACGGGATCGTTAAAATGCATCGAGGCCAAATCCAGGTTCAAAGTAAGACGGGTGAGGGGACCAGCGTGACCGTATCACTTCCGATCCGGTCCACGCCAGGAAATGGAAGGTAATGGGAACCATGCACGCATCACGAACCAGGACGAGAATCATACCATGACGGATAAAGGCAAGATTCTCGTTCTCGACGACGAAGCGGGCATTCGAAGAGCCTGTCGGCGTGCACTCGAACCCCAGGGCTACGATGTCGTTACGGCAAGCACGACCGAAGAAGCTTTACGCAGGTTCGATGAAGATTCTTTCGATCTGGTCCTCCTGGACATCATGCTGCCGGATGGACGCGGAATCGATCTGCTCGAGCCACTTAACGAGCGGGACGCAGATCTTGTCTGCATCGTCATCACCGGCTATGCCACCGTGGAATTGGCGGTAAACGCCATCAAACACGGCGCCTACGATTTCATTTCCAAGCCGTTTAATTCCGACCAACTCATCCTGACCGTAGAACAAGGCTTGGAGAAACGACGTCTCTCCCTCGAGACGAAGCGATTACAAAACATCGAGAAGGAAGCTGAAGGATTACTGCGGACAAAGCAAGATATGGAACGACTCGATGAAATGAAATCGACTTTCATGCTGACGGTCGCACACGAACTTCGTGCCCCCGTCAGCAGCGCTTTGAGTCTGCTTCGCACGCTGCTCCACGGATTGGCCGGAGAGCTGGGCGAGAAGCAGTCTCTGATCATGGGGCGGATTGAAATTCGTCTCGAAATGCTGATTGAGTTAATCAACGACCTGATCGAACTCGCTGCGAGCAAAACGCCTGCGCTGGCTGAATCACACGAGTCGATTGCCGTCCAGCCCCTATTGGAAAAGTTGGTCAAGCATTTTTCGACAGAAGCTGATAGCAAATCGCTCACATTGAACTTACAAGTGCCCAGAGATCTGGTGTACGTGCAGGCTACACAAGACGGTCTCGAAAAAATCTTTACCAACCTGATTCACAACGCCATCAAATACACACCTGCGCATGGGCGCATTGAAGTGGCGCTGGATGTAAGAGAGGGGACGATAGAAATCACCGTGTCGGATAGTGGCATCGGCATCCCCGAGGAGGACATTCTGCGCTTATGGGACGAGTTCTTCCGCGCAAAAAATGCACGCGCTTCGGGAATCTCCGGCACTGGCTTGGGCTTGAGCATCGTCAAGCAGTATGTCGAGGAGTTCGCTGGGACTGTAGGGGTCGAAAGCGTCGAGAACGAAGGTTCAACATTCACGATCAGTCTCCCAATAGCGAATCATCCCTCCAACGATCATTTATAATCCACCGATAATTTCGCTCCAATTTTCGCTTCGTCCGGTACTAAAAAGAACCCAAAATTCCCCTAAAAAATGTATAGACAATATCTATGGAGACCGATCGAAATATTCTCTGACATTCGTCGGTTGAACGTGTGCCCTCTATCACTTCGATCCACGTGAGAAATTTCACATACTTATTATGAATTTCACAATGTTTCCGGGGTGTTATGCAAGTCGAGCAGATGGTAAATCTAGCTGCGATTCGCTATGCCTGTCTGCTCCCCCATTGCATGACGGGCTAGATCTATTTCAGTAAAGAGGTGCCTTATGACCGTAGGCCAAACCAAGAATGATTTTCTTTCGGAGGTTATCGCCAAGACGCCAGGTGGAGAGACGCTGCACACCTGCCTGCAGTGCGGCACATGTGGGGGATCCTGTCCTTCCGGGTCGGACATGGATCACACGCCACGTAAGATTTTCGCCATGATCCAAGCGGGTATGAAGGAAGAAGTCCTGCAGAGCAACACACCCTGGTACTGCGTTTCGTGCTATTACTGCATGGTACGCTGCCCAAGAGATATCCCCGTTACGGATATTATGTATACGCTGAAAAACATGGCCGTCGAAGCGAAGTACTACGACTCCAGCGATGCACCGGATTTCTCGGAAAGCTTTATCGGCTACGTCGAGAAATACGGTCGCAGTTTCGAATTGGGCCTGGCAACCCGCTATCACCTGACCCACAAGCCACTCTCGAAATTCTCCTACGCTCCATTCGCCTTGGGGATGCTGATGAAGAATCGCGTTTCGTTGACACCGGAACGGATTGAAAACATCGATCAGCTTCGAGCCATTCTGAATAAAGCAAAGTCACTGGAGGTCGTCTGATGCGATACGGCTATTACCCTGGTTGTTCATTAAGCAGCACCGCTGCTCCGTACGATGTCTCCACGAAGGCAATTGCCAAGCCACTGGGTCTTGAGCTCGAAGAAATCCACGATTGGAACTGCTGCGGCGCCACAGAATATTTCTCGATTCAAAAGACGGCCGCCTACGCCCTGGTCGCCCGCAACCTTGCACTTGCCGCCAACCAAGACGGCCTAACCCAACTCACCGCGCCGTGCAGCGCCTGTTATCTCAACTTGCGCAAGACGGATAATTACATGGGGAAGTATCCCGAGATCAAAGAACACACCAACGAAGCTCTTGCCGCGGGAGGGCTGTCATACGAACCCGGCAGCCTGAAAGTGCGTCACTTGCTCGACGTTGTCGTCAATGACGTCGGCCTCGATGCCATCCAGGCGAAAGTAACCAACCCACTCAAGGGTTTACGTTTGGCGCCGTATTACGGGTGTCTGCTCGTCCGCCCGACTCTCGGGGAAGAAGTGGACAACCCCGAATACCCCACCCACCTCGATGAATTACTGGGTGTGGTCGGAGCAACGGTGGTCGATTTTCCACTCAAAGCACACTGCTGCGGCGGGCACATGACACAGATCAGCGCCGACACGGCCTACGAACTGATCCGCAGAATACTGCATAATGCAGCCGATTATGAGGCGGATGCCATCGTAACGGTTTGTCCCATGTGCCAACTGAATCTCGACGCTTATCAATCGCAGGTCAACGGACATTTCGGAACATCCTTCAACCTGCCTATTCTCTATTTCACCCAAATCATCGGTCTTGCGCTTGGCATGAAACCAAAAGAACTCGGAATCGGTAAGGAAATCGTCTCAGCATCGCAACTCCTGACGAAGATCGGTGCGGAACCGGAAGAACCTGAGGCGAGTTCAGCGCGTAAACGACGTGATGACAAATCATTGCCGATGCCAAAGATCTAGGAGGGCAGATGACAGAAAAAGTTGGTGTATACATATGCCACTGCGGGAGCAACATTGCCGGACAGGTCGATGTTGAAGGCCTCGCAAAGTGGGCAAAAGACGAACTCGAAGGCGTCGTCGTTGCGCGTGATTACAAATTCATGTGTTCTTCGCTGGGGCAAGAGCTCATCGAAGAAGACATTAAGAATGAAGGTCTGACGCGGGTCGTGGTGGGCGCCTGTTCGCCTCACCTGCATGAGAAAACCTTCCGTCGTGCTTGTTCCAACGCCGGCCTGAACCCCTACCTTTGCCAGATGGCGAGCCTGCGGGAACAAGTGTCGTGGGTTACCACAGACAAAGAATTGGCCAACGCGAAGGCCAAGGCACTCATCTCCGGCGCCGTTCACCGCGTTCAATTTCAGGAAGAGCTCGAAGCAACCGAGGTCCCGGTTAATCCCAACACCTTGGTAGTTGGCGCCGGGATCGCCGGAATTCAAGCTTCACTCGAATTGGCCGACGCCGGATACCAGGTCTACTTGGTCGAGCGAGAACCCTCGATCGGCGGCCACATGGCACAGTTCGATAAAACTTTCCCGACTCTCGACTGTGCGGCCTGTATTCTCACACCGCGCATGTCGGACGTCGGTGCACACCCCAACATCAACTTGCTGAGCTACTCGGAAGTTGAGGAGGTCAGCGGCTACGTTGGCAACTTCGACGTTCGCCTGCGGAAAAAGGCGCGCTACATTGACGAGAACGAATGTACCGGCTGCGGTATTTGCATCGAAAAATGTCCCAAGAAAGTCGTTGATGACGTTTTTGAAGTCGGTCTAGGTTACCGCAAGGCAGTCTATCGCCCCTTCCCGCAGGCCGTACCCAAGTTCCCAGTCATCGATACAGAATCGTGTATATACTTCGAGCGCGGGACCTGCAAAGCTTGCGAGAAATTCTGCCCGACCAACGCCATCGACTTCGAACAAGAAGACACGTACCTCGATCTCCATGTGGGTAACATCATCCTCGCCACGGGCTTCGATCTCTTCGACGCTCGCAGAATCCCGCAGTACGGTTACGGTCGTCTGGCGAACGTCTTCACCAACCTCGAATTCGAGCGTCTGTGCAACGCAGCCGGACCCACGGAAGGCATGATCGTGATGCGAGATGGTGTCACACAGCCGAAATCTGTGGCCATCATCCACTGCGTCGGCAGCCGTGACGTGCGCTACAACACGCACTGCTCTGCGGTCTGCTGTATGGCCGCCCTTAAATTCGGCCATCTGGTGATGGAAAAAACGGGTGCAGAAGTCTATTCCTTCTACATCGATTTGCGTCCCAATCAGAAGGGCTACGAGGAATTCTACGACCGACTGCTCGAAGAGGGCATGCATTTCATTCGCGGTCGCGTCGCAGAGGTCACGGATGCAGCGCGAATGCCCGGTGAAGAAGGCAAGCTGATCGTACAGGCCGAAGACACGCTTCTCGGCAAACAGCGCCGTATTCCGGTCGACATGGTAGTTCTCATGTCCGGTCTCGAGTCGCGTGCCGATGCAAAGGACGTGGCTGTGAAATTCGGTATCTCCTGCAGCATGGCCGGTTGGTTTACCGAACGTCACCCGAAGCTGGCCCCAGTCTCAACGATGACCGACGGCATTTTCATCGCTGGCACCTGCCAGGGACCGAAAGACATCCCGGCTACCGTCGCCCAAGGCGCAGCGGCCTCGGCGAGAGTGCAATCGATGATCACTCGCGGCACGGTGGAAATCGAACCGATCGTGGCTACCATTCACGAGGAAAATTGTTCCGGTTGCCGGATTTGCAACACCCTGTGCCCCTTCAATGCCATTGACTTTAACGAAGAGAAGATGGTCAGCGTCATCAACCAGGCGCTGTGTAAAGGCTGCGGCACTTGCGTCGCCGCCTGCCCTGCCCAAGCCATCTCGGGTGCACACTTCAGCAACGATCAAATCTTTGCCGAGATCGAAGGCCTGCTCTACGATGCCATCAGCGGCAATGGTGCGAAAGCCGCCGAGCCGGTCAAAGACTCGGTGCCAGCCTGAGTGTGAGGAGTATTAATTCTATGAACACAGAAACCTTTGAACCCAAAATTGTGGGCTTCCTGTGCAACTGGTGCTCGTATCGCGCCGTCGACCTGGCCGGGACCGCTCGCATAAAATACGAGCCGAACGTACGCATCATACGCGTGATGTGCAGCGGACGCGTCGATCCCACCTTCGTGCTAAAAGCACTCGCTATGGGCGCGGATGGGGTCCTGATCGCCGGCTGCCATCCAGGTGAATGCCATTACCTGGAGCAAAACTACAAAGCCATGCGTCGCTTTCAAATGCTGATGCACACCCTGCGCAGATTCGGCGTAGAAGAAGACCGCGTGCGCCTGCAGTGGGCTTCCGCCGCCGAAGGCGTACAATTGGCCGCGGCGATCAACGACATGATCGATAAAGTTCGTGCCCTCGGACCCCTGAATTGGCCAGAGAAATATTCTGAGAACGGTAAAGTGGAAGCTGCAATACAGCGGATTGCCGAAGAACATGCAGAAGCCATGGAGGTGCCCGCATGAGTGAAAAAGGCAAACTTGCGTTGTATTGGGCCGCCTCCTGCGGCGGTTGTGAAATCGCAGTGCTGGGGATCAACGAGAAGATCCTCGACGTGGCAAACGCATTCGACATCGTCCTCTGGCCCGTGGCCGTGGACGCCAAAGTGCGCAGCATCGAGAAAATGGCGGATAAAAGCATCGACTTGTGCCTGTTCAACGGCGCCATCCGCACGAGCGAACAGGAATACATGGCCCGTTTGTTGCGCCACAAGTCGAAAGTCCTGGTGGCCTTCGGTTCCTGCGCACACGAAGGCTGCATCCCCGGACTAGGCAATGTCACCAACCGCGAGGAAATTTTCCAAACCGCCTACCACGATACGCCAAGCACAGATAACCCGGACGGCGTCCGTCCGCAAACAGAGACTGAAGTTGAAGAAGGCACGCTCTACCTCCCGCTCTTCTACAACACGGTAAAGACGCTCGATCAATGCGTGGACGTCGATTACTATCTTCCGGGATGCCCTCCCGAACCTGAGCGCATCTGGGACGCCATCGTGGCGATCCTGGAAAACAAACTCCCGGCGCCGGGTTCCGTGATCGGTGCGGAGACCACTGTCTGCGACGACTGTCCTAGAACGCGATCCGAGAAGAAGATCACAGAATTCAAGCGAACCTGGGAAATCATTCCCGATCCGGATATCTGTTTGCTCGAACAAGGTTTAGTTTGCTGTGGAATCGCCACGCGTGCCGGCTGCGGCGCGCTTTGTCCGACGGTCGGTTCACCCTGCATCGGCTGCTATGGTCCCAATGTAGACGTAATCGACTTCGGCGCCCGCATGATGACCGCGCTGGCTTCCGTGATCGACTCGGACGACCCCGAGGAGATCGACCGCATCATTGAAGAAGGTATTCCCGATCCCATAGGTACATTCTATCGTTTCAGCTTGGCGCACGGACAACTTCGACGCTGCGCCCTCAGTGGAAACGGCAAATCCGTCGAGGCCTGAGAGGAGAAGTAAACATGAAGCGAATTTCAATCGATCCCATTACCCGACTCGAAGGCCACGGAAAAATCGACATTTTCCTCACCGATGAAGGTGAAGTTGCAAACGCCTATCTGCAGGTCCCGGAACTCCGTGGCTTCGAGCGTTTTTGTGTCGGCCGCTTGGCCGAGGACATGCCCAACATCACCGATCGTATCTGCGGCGTGTGCCCCGAAGCGCATCACATGGCCTCTACCAAGGCGCTCGACGCGCTGTTCCACGTCGATCCTCCACCGACGGCCAAGAAACTGCGCGAGTTATTCTACAGCATCTTCTACGCCACCGATCACACGACACACTTTTATGCCCTCGGTGGACCGGATTTCGTGATGGGGCCTGACGCGCCTGTCGCCGAACGCAACATCCTGGGCATCATTAAGAAAGTCGGCATGGACATCGCCGGCAAAGTGCTCAAGATGCGGCACGACGGCCATCATCTGATCAAGATGATCGGCGGCCGCCCGGTGCATCCGAACTGGGGTCTTCCCGGTGGCGTCAGCCGCGGCATCACCGAAGAGCAGCGTGAAGAGATCGAAAAACTGGGAAAGGACGCCATCGAGTTCGCCAAATTTTCGATCCAACTCTTCAATGACATCGTGTTGGGCAATACGACCTATGTCGAACTGATCATGAACGACGCCTTCGTACACCGCACCTACAACATGGGCACGGTAGACGAGAACAACCACGTCAACTTCTACGACGGTAAGATACGCGTCGTAGGGCCGGACGGTAAAGAACACGCCAAGTATGATCCGAAGGATTATCAAGATTACGTCGCCGAGCACGTCGAGCCCTGGTCGTACCTCAAATTCCCCTTCCTGAAGAAGATCGGATGGAAGGGATTCGTGGACGGTGAGGATTCGGGTGTCTACAAAGCCACACCGCTGTCACGCCTCAACGCCGCGGACGGCATGGCCACACCGCTGGCACAGGCGGAATTCGAGCGTATGTACGAAACCCTCGGCGGCAGCCCGGTCAATCACACTCTGGCGACTCACTGGGCACGTCTGATCGAGCTGCTTTATGCGACGGAACACTGGGTCGAGTTAGCCACCGATCCCGAGATCACGGGAGAGGAATACCGGGTTCTACCCACTGAAACCCCCACGGAAGGCGTCGGCGAAGTCGAGGCGCCGCGAGGCACACTCACGCATCACTACTGGACCGACGAGCGTGGCGTCCTCACCAAGATCAACTTGATCGTCGGCACGACCAACAACAACGCCGCCATCAACATGTCGGTCAAGAAAGCCGCTCAGGGGTTGATCACCAAGGGCGTTGAAATCAAGGAAGGTTTGTTGAACACTATCGAGATGGCCTACCGGGCATACGATCCGTGCATGGCCTGCGCCACGCACACGCTCCCCGGCCAGATGCCACTCGAAGTCGTCATCCGGGACAAAGACGGCGAAGTCATCGAGCGACTGAGTCAAAATCTTTGATCCGTATAAAATTCCAAACGGGGATCAGGGCAGCTTTCGCTCCTGATCCCCCCATTTTTCCCGGTATAATGAAACAGTGAAAACGTTAGTGCTTGGCCTCGGAAACCCGCTTCTCAAAGACGACAGTGCTGGACTGCGCGTCGCCGAAGTATTGCGCGAGATTCTTCCGCAGAACGAACAAATCGAGATCGACGAAGATTACTGGGGCGGCTTACGCCTGATGGAACGCATGATCGGTTTCGATCGTGCCGTAATCATCGACGCCATCCTGACGGGAGCCACACCCGGCACGATTCACGTACTTTCACCGGAAGATGTGCCCACCCAGCGCAGCGCCTCGGTGCACGATCTAAATCTACCCACTGCGCTCGCACTTGGACGTCAAGCGGGTGCACATCTGCCTGATTCAAAAGACATCCTGCTCATCGGCATCGAAGCGGCCGACGTGCAGACTTTCGACGAAACCTTATCCCCCGAAGTTGAAGCTGCGCTTCCGCACGCCGTAGAGGCAGCCTTATACGCTCTTGAAATGGAAAGGGAAATTCAATGATCTCACCTGAAATCCTAAGACGCTATCCGCATTTTGCCGGCATCAGCGATGATTGCATCAAGGCCGTCGCCATGATCAGCCAGGAACGAGCCTTCAAAGCCGGCGAGGAAATTTTCCAGGAAAGTTCTGCCTTCAAAGCCACGGCGAGAATTTACGAAAAAGGCGAAGAAGCCACCCACCTGTTTTTGCTGATCGAGGGAGAAGTCGATATCGCCTTCACGCTCGGTAGCGGAAATAAAGTCGTCGTCGGCACGGTCGTATCCGGTGATCTGATGGGCTTGTCTGCACTGCTGCCGCCTTATCAACTTAACGCTTCGGGTATTGCCCGAAGCGACGGCAAAGTGATCCAGATCGAAGCGGCTGGCCTTCGCGAACTGTGCGAAAAGAACATGGATTTGGGCTACCGGCTGATGCTGGGCGTCGCCAAAGCGTTGCTCAACCGCTTGCTGGACACGCGCGTCGAACTCGCCGGACAGATCAGCGAATAAATCCCATCTTCACGATATAAAAACCTGAAAGGTTATTAAAACCTTTCAGGTTTTTTATTTAGTGAATGGTGAGTCGTTCGATTAATAGAAAACACAAAACTCGAACGACTCTCTGCATCTTAATGTGAATCACCGTGTGCGTGTTCGATACTCTCCCGACAAGGCGCGGCTTCCTGGAGCTCGCCGCGAAAGTAGCTGTCTAACGTCAATTGCACGGTGTCATGTGCACCCGTTGCCGGAGAGATATCGAATTGCTGAAAGAACCCGATTGCCCTGCGGCCCATACCGCCGCTGAGCATCACTCGCACTCCCTGCTCGTTGATGAAGCCAGGAACCATACCCGGTTCGTGTCGGGTGAAAAATGGATTGTCGATCACCTCGACCTTTTCGACTTGTTTATCTTCAACATCGACGATCACGAAGTAAGGGCAGCGGCCAAAATGATGGCTTACCCTGCTTTCGAGGCCTTTATTTTCTTCCGCCGAAATTGCTATACGCATTAGTCAAACCTCCTGATTGGATATCTCACTCATTCATCCGATCCGCACAATAAATCAACGATCCGTCGCCACATTTTCCGTATTGCCCGACTTGCTGGACCGTCGGGCCGGAAGGTAATCACACTCTGGCCTTGCGCCATGGCTCGGGGTATTTCGGAGTCGAACGGAATTGCACCGACTATCTGGATTTCCTTATACCGACAATAGGCTTCAATCTCTTCAGAGCCCTCGATTGATAGGTCCGTTTTGTTGATGCAGACAACGGAAGCGACGCCAAAATGATCGGTCGTTTCCATGATCCTGTGCATGTCATGCACACCTGCTTTTGATGGTTCAACGACGATCAAGGCCATATCCGCGCCCGAGACGGCCGAAATCACCGGACAGCCTATCCCTGGCGGGCCGTCGACGATCAAGAGGTCGCGGTCATCGTCGAGCGCTCTGAGTCTCGCATGCTGCTTGAGCAGCGCTACGAGTTTTCCCGAATTTTCCTGCGCCGGGCGTAATGCAGCGTGGAACAAAGGGCCAAGCGGGCTATCCGAACGGGACCATGTGCCTGCGATCTGTTCCTTCAACGAAATCGCATCCGACGGACAGACGTAATAACAAGCGGCACAACCCTCACAGGAAATCGGATCGACGGCGTAACCTTCTTTCGTCTCACGAATCGCCTCGAAGCGGCATACCAACAGACATTCACCACATTGGGCGCAAAGGCGCTGGTCGATTTCAGCGATCTGCCCACCCCAAAATTCTTCCACTTTTGTGTCCCTGGGGGACAGGATCAATTCCAGATTGGCGGCATCCACGTCGGCGTCGGCAAGCACGATCGACTTGCCTCCCCCATTATCGTTGGCCAGATGAGACAAGGCGGCTGCGATGCTGGTCTTTCCCGTGCCACCCTTGCCGCTGAGAACTACGAGCTGCTTCATCTTACCGCTTCTCGCTCGATTATTCGGTCGCAGATGTCCGTGTATAAATCACGGAATCGAGGAAGATACTCAGGGAATGCCTCAACCAGGTTCTTCCCGCATGCCAAGGCCCTGCCGATTCGATCGTCAAAGGGAATGCGTATTAAAATTGGTATGTCCGCCGATTGGCAATATTCATCCACACGCTGGTCGCCGATCCCGTCGCGATTTACGACCACACCCGCGGGTACACCGAGTTCGCTGGTGAGTTGAACGGCGAGCCGCAAATCGTGCAGCCCGAAAGGAGTCGGTTCCGTCACCAGAAGGACGAAGTCCGCGCCCGACATCGTTTCGACCACCGGGCAAGATACACCCGGTGGTGCATCACGGATGATCGTCTCCATTTCGCCGAATGGATGCCAGCGTTGGAGCGCCCGAATGATGGGCACGGCCATGGGCTGCCCAATGTCCAATATGCCTCGTGCGAAACGAATTCCCTCTTTGGACAGTCCGGCCTCCAACATACCCAGTCTATATGGAACCTCTTCGATGGCGGTATGGGGGCACTGCAGCGTGCAGCTTCCGCAGCCATGACACAACTCGGGGAACACGAGCACCTTAGCGCCGATCACGACGATGGCATGATACTGGCACACTTCCGCACAGCGGCCACAACCATCGCAGCGACCACCATCGACCACAGGGATCGGTAACGTCACTGCTCTGGATTGATCGAACGTGGGCTTTAGAAAGATGTGCGCGTTTGGCGCTTCCACATCGCAGTCCAGGTAGAGCGGAGACTCGTCGGCAATCGCCAGCGCCAGACTTGTAGCGATGGTCGTTTTACCGGTGCCTCCCTTTCCGCTGGCAATGGTCAGAATCATCGCCGCCTACCGTGGCCTCGCCCTGCATGCGGTGTGGCACGCTGGAGATTTCCGTCTTGATAATCTGCGAACAGCTTTTCAACCGGTCCCTCGTCCGCTGTATATATTTGTACACCGGCCGCATCCAACACCGAGTAGGCATTGGGGCCGAAATCACCACTGACTACGACGCCGACATTATTTTCGATAAGGAATTGAGCCGCCTGGGTGCCGGCGCCGTGTGGTGAATCCAGCGCCGGGTTCTCCAGGATCGTCCGTTTACCCGATTCTGTGTCGATGATTAAAAAGTACGGGCAGCGTCCAAATCGACGCTCTAGCTTCGCATTCTCCGCTTGAGTCTTTACCGTAAATGTCAGTTTCACTTCGTACTCCTAGGCCTTCCAGTTGTTCCCTGCAAATGTTTCTGCCATGATTATGCGCATATCGTATTCGCGTCAGGTTATCCCGTTAGTCAGGGATCCGCCCGCCGATCGTCATCAGATGTTGTTGGTGAGAGAGACCGACGTCTTGATCGCTGGAAGCAAGCACGATCAGAACGACCGCACGCCGGGGACTTGAGTTGCGGCACATGTGCGCCTGACTCGATAGGAAGAGAAGACTGTCACCCGCCGCCAGACGGTACCATTGCTCTCCGACTTGATACTCGATCTCCCCCTCGATGCAATGCACGAACTCCTCGCCTTCGTGTGCAAGAGGTTTTTCTACGCCCAGCGCCCCGGGCTCGACGGTCATCAAAAAAGGCTCCAGAATCTGACCGGGCAACCCGACGCCAAGACTCTCTATCCACGCGCCGTCACCGAGTGAGCGAAGGCGTTTGTCCTTGCGAACTACGATCGTAGACTGCTCCGGACCCGTCTCGAAGAAATCCTTGACGTGAATGTCGAGCCCCGCCGCAAGCTGAAGAAGCGACGAAACCGTTGGGGAGCTCTCCCCGCGTTCGATACGGCTGATGGCGTTGATCGACAGACCGCATCGTTCTGCCAACGCCCGCAGCGATAAGCGCCGCTCCTCGCGGATCTCCCGCACACGAGCACCGACGTCCAACGTTTGATAGTCATTCATCGTTTATCATTGCTCCCAATCCAGGTTCTGGACCGATGAATATACCTTATACCAGGTCATTCCCACTTAGCACGTGACATTTTCCTATTTTAGTTGTACGTTTGTCACCTTATTGTTGACGCTCATCTGAATTGGTGATACCGTTCAACTGGTTGAAGATATTTTTACTCCATCGTCTACATAGAAGCGGATGCAGCCTTGAACTACATTTTTGGCCCGGTACCCTCGCGAAGACTAGGCCGATCGCTCGGTATAGATCCGGTTCCGTTGAAGACGTGCAACTGGAATTGCGTTTATTGCCAACTCGGCCGCACTCGACCGGTCGTCAATCTGCGAAAGGAATACATCGCTCCGGATTTGATCCTGGAGCAGGTAGCACGCTTTCTGGACGAACACGATCACTGCGACATCGATTGGGTGACTTTCGTTGGCTCCGGCGAGCCGCTGTTGAACGCGGGCTTGGGCCGGATGATCCGCGAGGTGAAAGCACTCAGCGATATTCCCGTAGCCGTGATCACTAACGGCACGCTGCTGCACATGCCGGACGTGCGCCAGGAGCTGCTCGCCGCCGATGCCGTGCTCCCCAGCCTGGATGCAGGCTCAGCGGAGCTGTACCGCAAGATCAACCGGCCGCACGCACGTATTCCCTTCGAGCTTCATCTGCAGGGATTGATCGATCTTGGCCGGGAATACAAAGGCAATTTATGGCCCGAGGTGATGCTGATACACGGCGTGAACGATACGGAGGAAGCTTTATCCGATCTCGCTGCTGCTTTCCAGAAAATCGAACCCGATTGCATTCACCTGAACATTCCTTCAAGACCGCCTGCCGAAGCCTGGGTGCAGCCCGCCGATGAGGCAGGCGTCCTGCGTGCCATGGCGATCCTGGGCGATGTCGCTCGAGCTGTGCATCCAGTGGAAGGAAAATATGAGCGCGGCAGCGAAAGCAATTCACTGGATGCCATCCTCGCCATCGTCCAGCGGCATCCGATGCGCGAGGATGAAGTCAAGCACACGCTGTCTCATTGGGAAGGGGAAAACGCTCTGCGGACGTTCGACCGGATCGCAGCGAGCGGGCGGATCCGAATCGTCGAACGCAACGGCGTACGTTTTTGGTGCTCCGCCGAGGCGTTCTTCCCGGCAAACAGGAATGGCAAACCTGATAAGCGACAATAATTCGAGGACATCGAAGGATCTCGATCGTACGATCAAGCATCCGCCCTCTTTCAACCCACATATTAAGGAAAATGAGACGTTGGCGAAAAGAGAAATATTGCTTTACCCAGAATACGAAGCCGCATTACGCCGTAAATGCAAACCGGTCGAGGAGATGAACCGGAAGGTGAAACGCTTGATCCGGGATCTCAAGGATACACTGGCCGCACACCCGAACGGCGTAGGACTGGCTGCACCCCAGATCAACGCACATATTCGCGTCGTGATCGTCCAATTGGGTTCCACGGACCGATCCGAGGACAGGCGCAGGGTATTTACCACCCTAGTCAACCCGCTGATTCTGGAAGCGGACCAAGAAAGGGGCGATTTCGACGGCTGCCTTAGTTTCCCCGGCTTGTTTGGGGAAACGGTGCGGCCGCATTACTTACGCGTTTCGGGATTGGACGAGCGAGGCGAACCGCTCGAACGAGTCTTCGAAGGCTTCGACGCCGTCGTCGTCCATCACGAGATCGATCATTTGGATGGCGTGCTTTTCATCGATCGAATCGCACGCATCGAGGACTTGTATCGCATCGAACACGATCCGGCGGGAAAGTCCATCCGCGTTCCGCTCTGCGCCGCTTTGTCGAAAGAATGTAAAACGGGCAGTCTCGGGAAGTCGGGATTCTCACGGCTCGACAAGAATGCAGTTCTTGGCCGGGATGCGGGGTCCTCAACCCGAATCAGTCGAAACGAGAAGTGACAATCTCATCGTGAAGAAAACGAAACACCAAGAATTGAAAGGGAGTATACGGAGCACCTGGTTGACATGTTCACTGATCCTGCTCCTCAGTGGCTGTGGCAGCGAGATAGCGTCGACGCCGAGTTATGCTCCGTCCGATGCCGGTGGATCGTCTTCAGCTACCCCCACCGATTCATTCGGTAAAGCAGATCAAGTGACAAATACAGCACCGGATTCGATGGAAGGGACTGCCATGGGAACGACCGACCCCGATAAAACCGATCGGCTGACCATTACGATCATCTACGACAACAGGCCTTTTAATCCGGATTTACAAACCGCATGGGGGTTCGCTGCTCTTGTGGAGTATCGAGGCAACACGACGCTGTTCGACACGGGTGGCGATGCGCCCACCCTGCTTGCCAACATGCGCAGCCTGGAAATCGATCCCACCCGTATCGAGCGAGTGATCCTGTCGCACAATCACGGCGACCATACCGGCGGTCTGGAGGGATTGCTGGCCTTGGACATTCACCCATTGGTGTATCTATTAGCCTCGTTTCCAGAGAACATGAAACAACGGTTTGCGCCAAATGCAGACGTACTTGAGGTATCCCCCGGTCAATCGCTTGCCGCCGGCGTCTTCACGACCGGTGAAATGAGCGGCAGCATTCCTGAACAAGCCCTGATCATCCGCTCCGCAAAGGGTCTGGTCGTGATTACCGGCTGTGCGCATCCCGGTGTGGTGCAGATGGTCGAACGTGCCAAAACCCTGTTCGATGAGCCCGTCTATTTGGTTGTGGGAGGCTTCCACCTCGGCGAAAAGAGCGCTGCACAAGTCGAGAAGATATTGGCTGACTTTCGCCGGTTAGGTGTCGCCAAAGTCGCACCGAGTCACTGCACGGGCGATCTGGCGATCGCCATGTTCGAGGAAGAATATGCGCAGGATTTCTTCCAGGCCGGCGCCGGATGTGTGATTGTGATCGAATAAGAATAGAATTAAGCTACGGAACACAAGCAAACTTGTACAACGCACCTGCAATGAAGACAATAGCATCAAGCCGTCAACCCAGAAAAACAAGGAGCATATTGTCACGATGATCGATCTCTCCCGGTTGCAAATGTTCCTGCTCGCAGCGGAAACACTGAGCTTCTCCGAAGCTGCGCAGCGTTTACATCTCAGCCAGCCCACGGTCAGCCACCACATCAAGAAACTGGAGGAAGAATTCGGAAGCCCGCTGTTCAACCGCTCGGGCAACGAGATCGTGTTGACGGAAGCGGGACGCCTGCTCGTTCCGCACGCCAGAAAATTGCTGCGCGAAGCGATGGGCCTGCAACAAATGATGGACTCGATGGAGGATCGCGTGATCGGCACGCTGCGCATCACCTGCAGTACGACGACAGGGAAATACATCCTGCCCCAATTTGCCGGCCGGTTCATCAAACGCCATCCCAGTGTGCGTGTTTTCATCCATCGCTGCGTGCGCACGAACGTCGTGCCGACCCTGCTCGAACAGGAAGCCGACTTGGGCGTGGTCAGCTTCGATGCTTGCGGTGACGACCTGGATTGCCAGGAGTTCTTCTCCGATCACATCATCCTCATCAGCCCCGCTGAACAACCATGGACGGCGATGGATTCCATCGACCCATCCGATTTTCTCGGCGTGCCTTTCATCATGCGCGAGCCTGATTCGGGGACACGCAGGGAGTTGCTTACTGAACTCGGCAGGCACGACATCGATCCCGGAGAGCTGAACGTCATACTCGAGGTGGGCAACGACGAAGCCATCGTGAAAACCGTCGAAAATGGATTCGGCCTGGCGTTCGTATCACATACGGCTGCACAATGGGCGCTCGATCTCGGAACCGTGGTACGGATTCCGGTGCAGGGCTTCGATCTGCACCGCAGGGTGTACATGATCCGCAGCAAACTCCATCCGCCGAATCGCGCCATGGAAGCTTTTTGGGCCTTCGTACACGACCCGTCCAATCGTGACTTGTTACAAATTGCCGAATCCTAACTAGAGTCACAAAAAACCTGGCCTGATGAGATCAGGCCAGGTACTTCGATTAATGACATCGGCTCCTACGGACACAACTCCGGGGGTGTTCGAGCAGATGATCGCAGGAACGAATCGACGTCAAGAATCAGCAGAGAAACTTGCCTAGAAGGTGAGCGTAATATTCGCTCCTTCTGCGTCCAACAAGAAAGATGGCGCATTTTTGATCACGATGCGCTCGTCGCGCAGATCCTTGGGATCGATGCCCTTGTTTTCGAGCGCCAATTCGCACAGGATGATCTCCCCACCCTGGTCGAGGATGGTGTCGAACAGCTTGACGGGATTTGGCAAACCCTTCGGCGTACCGATCTTCTCCAACTCGCCCTTGAGCAGCGCTTGTGCACCGCCGGGGCAGAAGAACAAGATCACCTCGTTGTCCAGCGCCACGCCGGACGACCCCATAATCAGAGTCGGCATAACGTGTGGTGGATCGGCATGATTACACACAACCACCATCTTTTCACTCATTGAAAACCTCCTGATCGATAGAATGGATTTTGATGCTTAACTTTCGGTTTAAGCTGCCGGAGCCGTGGCCGGGCTTGGCAGTTCGGCAGCCCGTGCTTTCACAGCTTCGAGATACATGGCAAGCGGCCGGTAAATCAGGTGCGTCCACTTGCCGATGCCTACTTCCGTATCGAGCATCGCCACCATCGCCATGACGTGAATGGTGTAGATGATGTAGGTCGGCCATGGCCAGGCCAGATAGCGGAAGATATTCACCAAGATGCCGGTTACAGCGCCCACCAGAATAAAGCTCGGGAAAAGCCAATCCGTCGGGTGAGAAAAGCGGTGAATTTCTTCACGCTTGCGCATTCGCCCGATCAAAGCTTCTCCCGAAGCAAAGAGCAGGAATATCGTCGCCAGGTAGCCGACCCAACGCTGTGGATGGTAGATCGGATACAACTCATCGGTCTGGAACCACCACAACAGCCCGACGACCAAAACCAGCATCATGGCGTACCCGCTGATCAAGATCAGATGCTTCAACCAGCGGCTGCGATCTTCGCCGCATTCGAGCCAGCGCTTCTGAGTCAGGCTATGCAGGATGAAGTTCTTGAATTCCTGGACGTAAATTCCGATGGGGATATTCGCTGAGTTCCCATCGTCAAGGCGCATGACGTGCCGGAACATGTTGCTGGCGTTGCGGAAGAGCCGCAATCCCAATTGACCAAAGTGTAAAAGCACGATCGCCCAAACCCACATCACAGGGGCAAACGAATTCAATGCCACCCGATCAGCGAGGATGTTGGAGAACCCCGTCACGATGTGATAAATCGCCAAGATCACGAGCGGCAGCAGCGCCGTGCGTACGATGGCCTTTCCGACTTCCCGCTCAGAGGTATACATTTTTTCAGCGTGCCCGGATTGATCGTATTTCGCCGTTTGCCAGCGCCGCATGGCCATCATCGTCTCGGCAGGTTCCGCTTCTTTCGGGCAGGTGCGCGAACAGTCGCCGCAGTAATAACAGAGCCACGGGTCGGTACTCTGCAGCAAACGGTCCTTCAACCCCAGCTGTGCATAGCGAATCATGTCCCGCGGGAAGAGATGATCGTCGCTCGTCAAGGGACAGATGGCCGTGCAGTTCCCACAGTTGAAGCATTTCTCGATACTCACAGCCCCGTACTGCTTGATCTCTTTGAGAAGCGTTGCATCGACGCGCTGACTCATGCTCAAGACTCCTTCGCCATTTGATACGTGTAGTAATCACCCTGCATGTCGCTTTCTACGACCAGCCCGTATTTCTTCATCGCCATCACGTGCCAGAGCACCTCATTCGCCGGCAAGCCAATCTCTTCTGCCGTCTGCGGAACGGTCTTGGGTTCAGCGGCAAGCGCTTTTTGGATGTCACGCCGCACGTTCTGCTGAGTTTTCAGCAGCTCGCGTGTCGTTTCCACGCTCGCTTCGAATTTCTCGCGCAGCGCCTTCAACATCTGCGTGCGCGCTTTTTTATCCACCTTGTCGCTCATGCTTCCACCTCCGCCGGCATTTTGTAATCCGCGCCGATGGCCTGCACCATCGATACGTACTGCTTCAAGGTCCATCCCTGAACGTCGATGGCGCCTTCCGGACAGGCGCTGACACAAACGCCGCAGCCGGCGCAATTCGCTGGCGTCACGACAGCAACCTTATGCTCACGTCCGTTATCGGAGAACGTTTCCAGGCTGATGGCATCTTCGTAGGCACAAATCTCGACGCATTTGCCACTGCCCGTGCAGCGCGCCGCATCGACGCTGGCTACAAAGGGTTCGAGTTTGACACTTCCCTTGCCCAGCAGAACCGCAACTTTCGCAGCCGCCGCCTTGGCCGCCGCGCAACTTTCCTGGATGTTCATCGGGCTCTGCGCCGTACCGGCCAAAATCACACCCGGTACCGCCGTTTCGACCGGCCGCAGCTTGGGGTGCACTTCCAACAGGAAGCGGTCGGTGCCCTTCGATATCTTCAGCATTTGGACTAAATCGTCGACGTTGCGCGGCATCATGCCCACCGCCAGGACGACGAGATCGACCGGGATCTCGATCGTCTCGCCCCAGGTGAGCGAATCGACGGTTTCCACCAACACAGGATGGCTGTCGCCTTCCGCAGCCGCTTTCACGACGGGTATGTCCTCCCCGCGGTAGCGGATGAAGCGCACCAAGTTCTCCAGCGTTTTGCGGTAATAGACTTCGTGGCCGCGGCCGTAGGTGCGGATGTCCTGGTAGAGATCGTAGATATTGACATGCGGATAATGTTCGTGAATATCATCGAGCGTGTGCAGCGACGCCGTACAGCAGTAGCGCGAGCAGTAATTGTTGACGTCGCCGTCTGCCTGCGGCTCGTGCACGCCCTCGACCTGACGGCTGCCGACACAATGGATCAAGGCGAGATCGCGGACCGCATGCCCATTCCAGGTGAGTGTTTCCCCCTGATCGAGCAGTGAGAGGTGCCGAATGAGCTGGGGCAGCGTGATGACTTCGGGTATTTCAGCGTAACCGTACTCACCCCGCCGAGGCTCGTACAGGTCAAACCCGGTGGCCACCACGATGGCGCCGACGTTGAGTTCGATCGTGCGTGGTTCGTTTTTCAAGACCAATTGCTTCCCATCGAGATTCAGCTCGAGTTGACCGTCCGGGCAATTCTCCCAATCCACGGCCGGCGTGGAGGGGTAACAACCGGGATACAGCCGATAGATCAATTTCCGTTCGGTTAAGCCGTAATTGAAAGGATCGGGTACGGTCCGCTCACAGGCACGCATGGCGACTTCCGCATTTTCCTCGCTGACGCCGCGAGAGTCCTGCTCGATTTGAACCTGAAAATCACCCACGTAGCCGCTGGCTTGAACCAACTTGGCCTGGGTGAGAACGGTGATGTTCTCGTTGCCCGTTACCTCGCGAATCAGCTTGTCCAACAGATCGCGCGCACGCTCTCCCGTGGGAAACACGCTTTCGAGCTGCGCCGCATGTCCACCCAGGAAGGGCGTCTTTTCGATCAGCGTGACCTGAATGCCGTTTCGGGCGATGTCCAGCGCGCTGCGCAAGCCGGCCACGCCGCCGCCGATGACCAGGGCGTGCTGTTTGGCTTCCAACAGGAAGGGCTGCAGCGGATCGAGCAGACGCGCCTTGGCGATCCCGGAAGCCATCAGACGGATGGACTTCTCCGTGGCGTGCTCAGGGTCGTCATGGTGCACCCAGCTGGATTGTTCCCGCAAACCGACGTGGTAATACAGGTAAGGGTTCAATCCCGCACGTTCGAGAGTGCCCCGGAACGTCAACTCGTGCAGCGAAGGCGCACAGGCGCCGATGACCACGCGGTTGACGCCCTTCTCGCGGATGTCCTCTTCGATCTGCGCCTGGCCAGCATCGGAGCACATGGACATGTTGGTGCGCGAAACCGCGACGTTGGGTAATGCGGCCAGCGTTTTGGCCACGCGTTCGCAGTCGACGACGTCGCTGATGTTCCCACCGCAGTAACAGGTGTATACACCGATGCGGATCTCTTCATCTTTGAATTCAGATGCTGTCATGTGCTTTTGTCCCGTATCCGTTTTATCAGGCATGGAGCCTTTCCTTTTGCGAACTGCGGTTCTCGGAGGCGGAAGTGCCTTTCCGTCCGTTGCTGCGCAGGTATGCGGAAGTTTCCACTGCGCAGGCGCTCGCCATAATGATGCTGTCGACGATGTCCATCGGCCCGGTCGCCGCCCCGGTGGCGAAGATGCCGGGCTGGTTGGTCAGCATGGGGGCTATGTTGGCAGACGGAGATTCAATGAAACCGTCCTCCGCCGTTGCGACGCCGTAGATCGAGGCAGGATCGTACTTGGGCAGCATGCCCACAGACAGCACCACCAGGTCGTGGGGATTCTGAAGCAAGCGTGGAGTCAGGTCGACCATTTCCACGTGCACGATCGGGTTCTGTTCTTCGTCCTGCGTGATCTTGGCAACCTTGCCTTTGATGAATTCGATGCCCATCGCCTGGGCGTTTTTGTAGAACTGCT
>CAYYVY010000026.1:0-43381 GCA_964475265.1 uncultured Anaerolineaceae bacterium
TTTACAGCATTGCCAACACCATTGATCAGAAGACAATGACCTTGCAGTATTTCGAGACTTTGAAGGCCATGGGTACCAGCCCGGCGACCAAGTTCATCTTCCCGATGGAATTCACCAGCTTGCTGGAGAATTTCCGCTTGGGCAAGGAGAAATAAATTACGCTGGGTGAGGGACCGGCAATACGATCCGGGATTCTCGTCGAGCGAGCGACCTGGCGCGATCTCTCCGCCTTGATATCTTTGGAGAACGCCTGTTTTGGCCGTGATGCTTGGCCCTGGATCGATTGTTTGGCGGCACTTACGTTTCCGGAAATCGTCCGTCTCAAGGCTGTGGTAGAAAACAGGCCGATCGGATTCGTAATCGGTGACCGGCGGCGTAGAGAAAGTCTGGGTTGGATCGCCTCGATCGGGGTCCATCCCGACTTTCAACGCCGGGGTATTGGTCGCAGCTTGTTAATCGCCTGTGAGCAACAACTTGCCATGCCGCGCATGCGTTTGACGCTGCGCAACTCCAACGAGGCAGCAAAGCGTCTCTACCAAAATTGCGGCTACGTCGAAGTCGATGTTTGGACACGCTATTACACCGATGGAGAGGATGGCGTCGTGATGGAAAAGACCGTCGGCGCGCATGAAAATTCGCAGGGAGATTGAATCAACCGCCGCTCCAAAAAGGCCCCCATTACACTTTGACCAGAGCAACAGGCTCTGGTAGAATTCTTTGGCTAGGGCGTTGTACCCTTCGCCCTCGAGCGCCCAATGAGGCGCTCAAATTTTCTAGAAAGGGCTTGGATACCCATGAAAGTACTTCTCCTGAAAGATGTATACAAATTAGGTCGTGCCGGTGACATCAGGAAAGTGGCCGACGGATACGGGCGCAATTATCTGCTCCCGCAGGGGCTGGCCGCATTAGCCACACCGGGGATGTTGAAGCAGGCCGAGCGGATTCGCGATAAAGCGACCGTGGAAAGAGCACGGCTCAATCAGGAACTGAGCTCCGTTGCTGAAGTGCTGGAAGGTCTGGAGTTACTCTTCCCGGTTAAAGCCGGAGAGATGGGCAGACTCTATGGCTCGGTTACGACGGCCATGATCGCGGATGCCATTGAAGAGACTTCCAAAGTAACGGTCGATCGCCGACAAATCGACAGCCAACCCATCAAAGCACTCGGTGTCCATGAGGTGGACATTCGTTTAACGGTTGATTTGGTACCGCAGATCAAGGTCATTGTCCATCGTGAAGGCGAGCCGCCTGAATCAGCGTACGAAGTGATTGAGGAAGGAGTTCCTGCGGAGTCGGTTGAAGCGTTTGCGGAATTGAAGGCCGAACTCGAGATCGAAGAGCAAGCGGTAGAGCCCGAGACGGAGCTCGCCGAAGAGCAGGCTCAAGAGGATTTGAGTGCCGAAGGCGAACCCGCCGAGTCGGCCGACGACGAAAAATCCTAGTCGGCTCGTTCGAATACCACCAACGCGGTTAACACTCCGTCCCGTGGTTGGTGGTATTGTTTAATTCCAGGCGGATATGAAGGAGATTGGTCAGAGACTGCGAGATACTCGCGAGCGACTCGGTATTACGTTGGAAGAGGTCGAGCAAGCAACTCGCATCCGTACTTATCACTTGGCGGCTCTCGAACGGGGGGATATCGATGCATTGCCGTCGCCCGTGCAGGTGCGAGGTTTCCTCGGGAATTACGCCGATTTTCTCGGGCTGGATTCAGATGCGATTTTGCTTGAATACGCGGAGAAACTGCAATCCCGTCGTCCGAGGTTGCGCAATCCGGCGGCGCAGCGGGAATCGAGAAGTGGACCGTCTGTGCAGATTCACTCCAGCCGACCGCGCTGGCTTTCTTTCGACCTCTTTATCACGGCTACGATCATCCTGGCCGTTATAGCACTCTTGATCTGGGGAAGCAGTCGTCTGATGCAGTCGATCCGCCAAGGCGCACAGGATACGGACGAAGCCATGGCGTTTTTCATTCCCAGCGAGACCCCCACGATAACGCGAACGGCAACAGCCCAATCGACGTTGATTCCTGCCAATCCGGGCGAAGCAACATTCGAAATCGAGGTTGAAGTGCCCACGCAGCCACTCGTCTTGGGACTCAACAGTGAAGTTAATCTGAGAATTTTAGCAAAGCAACGTGCCTGGGTACGTGTGTTGGTAGATGGCGAAGAAGCTTTCAGCGGACGAATGCTGCCCGGAGAAGAGCAGAGCTTCACGGGCCAGGTATCTGTTGAAGTCACAACCGGAAACGGCGCAGGCGTGCGTATCTATTACAACGGTCAGGATCAAGGAACGATGGGGGATGTAGGCCAAATTGTGATTCGAGTTTGGACCTTGGACGGGGTCCTCACTCCTACGCCCACGCAGACTCAAACTCCCACGGCCTCGCCTCCTGCGACGGATACCCCGGCGACGTCTCCCACCTCGCAGCAAACCCCCGAGGCGGATTTGTGAAGTTGCGTTTCCATCTCGTATCGCTGGGGTGTGCGAAGAACAGCGTCGATTCAGAATCCATGGCCGCAATGCTCGCACGAACCGGCTGCCACGTCGCCGACGGCGTGGCTGATGCGGATGTGATCATCGTCAACACGTGCGGCTTCATCGAAGCGGCGCGCCAAGAATCGCTCTCCGAAATCCACCGTCTCGCCGATCTCAAACGGCCAGGACAAATGCTGATCGCTGCGGGTTGCCTCACCCAGCGATTAGGGGCTGCGATCGCCCAACAAGTGGCGGGCATCGACGGATTGCTGGGGACTCGGCGCTGGATGGACATCGTGCACCTCGTCGAATCACTGCGCAAGCGTAAGACACCTCAAACCCCTTACCACCTGCCGGAAGAACACGGAGTTGGCCACGAGGAGGATGACGTGCCGCGCACGGCGATTCAGGGTGCAAGCGCATACTTGAAAATCGCCGACGGATGCCGACGTCCATGTGCTTTTTGTGCCATCCCCTTGATCAAGGGAACGGCCGTGAGCCGCCCTCCCGAGCGGATTCTCGCGGATGCGAGGGGCTTGCAGGATCGCGGTGTACGGGAAATCAATCTCATTGCACAAGACACGACGGATTACGGCCATGACCTGGGTATCAAGGACGGGCTGGCAAAGTTGATCGAGGATCTGGTGGAGGCAGTCCCGCAGGTCGATTGGCTGCGCATACTCTACGCCTACCCCGGTTGTGTAACGGATCGCCTGATCGAGGCAATCGCCAGTTATCCTCAGGTCGTCCCTTATATCGACATGCCGCTGCAACACGCACATCCCGAGGTGCTGCGCCGCATGCGGCGTCCGGCGAACATCGAGTGGGTGCATGAAACGCTGGCGAAATTGCGCAGCGCTGTGCCAGACGTAGCTGTTCGCTCGACGTTCATCGTGGGCTATCCCAATGAAACGGAGCAGGCGTTCGAGACGCTCCTGAATTTCATCTCGGAAGTCCGCTTCGATCGCGTAGGTGTCTTCACCTTTTCTCCGGAAGTGGGGACAGAGAGCGAATCGTTGGGAGACCCCATTGCGCTAGATGTGAAAGAAGAGAGGCGCCATCGTTTGATGCGCTTACAACAACAGGTATCCTTGGAAAAGAATCAATCTTTCATCGGACGTGTGCTCCCGGTTCTGACGGAAGGTGTTGGGGATGGAATCACACTCGGTCGATCGTTTCGGGATGCGCCGGAAATCGATGGTTTGGTGGTCATGGAAGGCGAATATCCGCTGGGAGAAATGCTGCCCGTGCGGATCGACAGTGCCATGCCGTACGATCTCGTCGGGACCGTAGTCGATCGCTAGCGTGATATCGCCCGCCTTGGTTAATTGATGATCGGAATGCTGAAAAGAGATGACTTCAATCTTGATTGAGGGTATGTTGGCCGGATACGGTATTGCCATTCCAGTCGGCGCCATCTCTGTATTAATAGTGGAAACGACACTGTGCAAGGGGTTTACTGCGGGTTTCGTCGCTGGAAGCGGCACTGCGACTGTAGATTTTCTCTTCGCCGCGTTGGCCGCTGTAGCGGGGAGTGTACTGGGGACCTATCTGGAACCATATGCCGAATCTGTTCGTATCGCAAGTTCGATCCTGCTTGTCGTGTTGGGTTTATTCGGTTTGCGGCGTTCTTTTCGGATCGTTGCACCAAAAGAGAGCGCAGATGCCGAGGCCGGGTATTGGAAACTTTACGTGCAGTTTTTACTCCTTACAGCAGTCAATCCGTTGACTGTTATCTATTTCAGTGCGCTGATCCTCGGTGGCGCGTTGGGGGATTCCAGTACGATTGTAGAGCGAACGATTTTCGTGCTTGGCGCCGGGTTTGCATCCTTCTCCTGGCAGAGCCTGTTGGCACTCGTTGGTGCGGTATTGCGAAGGGGAATTTCACCCCGCGTTCGTGTTGCGCTGAGTCTGGCCGGCAACTTTGTCGTCGTGGCTCTTGGTTTGCGTATTCTGCTGCAAGGTTGATCAAAGGTTGATTGAGTTCGGCCGCTGGCTGGGAAGTGAACCTCGGCTGCTCAGAGCGACGAATGGTTAATCTTCGTCTTTTTTATCCTGGTCTCCCGGATTCGCCCATGGGGGAGGACCAGGCGTTTTCTCCTTTTTCGGTTTCGGGGTTTTTGTCTTGCTCAAGCCTTGGCTTTCTTCATCTGGATCCGATTGCGGCGTCTGTTTCTTGATTTGGCCGGGTGCCAGATCGCTTGGATTTCCACCCTGGCGAATGGTCTCGACAACGTCCTTCCCGTGCTGCGTTTGTTCCTTGACTTCTTCCATTTTCGCTTGCAGGTTCTCGGGCACATTGGTTTTCACTCGCTCGAGAACTTGAATCTGGTGCGAAAGGTTAAATGCGAGATCTTCGAGTGCGCCCTGGTCCTCGGTCTGGTTTAGCGCCGTCACCTGCACGACGAGTCGATCAAGCATGGCTTCGTAGTCCTCGAGAGTCTCTGCGAGGTATTCGTCACGACCTGCAAAAATGAGCGCTTCGATTTCGTCCATGCGCTCGGTCGTAAAGGCGTTCAGCAGTTCGGCGTCGCCGCTTTTGCTGAAGGTAATCCCGAGGCGAATTTCTTCCACACTCCGTTTGACGGGATAGAGCACATCTCCGGGCAGTGCGTCGCTCGAAGCCCAGGCCAATCCCGTGGAAGTGATTGCCAGCATGAATGCGATAAAGAGCGTTGCAATTGCTCGGGCTGGTCGCCACGAAAAGCGCTTGCTTGAATGGGCTCGCGATTTAGCTGCTGTCGTGGGAACATGTGCGGCGCGTAGGTGATTCAGCAGCCGGATTTTAGAGTTGCGTGCGAAATTTTCACTGGGTGCTGGCGCATGAAAATCCGTTTGCATCTGGCGCGCGATCTCCGCCAACGGAGCCAAGTCCTGCACGTGTTGCGGGTAATCACGCCGCAAGGCATCTACAGCATCCTCTCCGCTTTGAAGCCGGGAGATGCAGTCGTCTAAAATCTGCGCCAGGCTTGGGTTCTTATTTTCATCCATCGTTCAACATTTGCTGCCGTAAGGCTTTGAGTGCCCTGTGAAGCAGGACACGCAGCGCGCCTTCACTGCGATCCATCCAGGTTGCCGCCTCCGCAGTCGAGATGCCGAGGATGATACGCAGGCGGATAACCTCCTGGTAATCTTCCGGTAATTGTGCATACGCTCGACCTAGCATGATGTATCTTTCTGCTTTAATGATTTTGTCGTCCGAAATGATGTCTGGCGCTGGTATTTGATTGGCAAATTCGAGGGCTTTTTCATCCTTGTGTTTTCGATAGTGGTCCACCAAAAGGTTTTTCGTCACCCGGTACAGATACGCTGAAAACGGTAGACCTCGCTCTTCGTACTTGCCCAGTGCCTGAAACGCCCTAATGAAAGTCTCTTCGGTGAGGTCCTCTGCTGTTTGGTCTTCGCTAACCCGCGTACGGATGTAACGGAAAATCGGGTCGAGATAGCGGGTGTAAAGCTCTCCAAACGCCTCGATATCACCGGCTTTTGCCAGGGAGATCAAGAGGGCGTCATCGGGTAATGGCTGCACTTGTTCTACTCATAACAACGTAAGGTATCTGAAATTGTTACACCGAAGCGATCATAGGACTATGGTACCTTGTTCACTCGAGTAACAGTCAGGCGGCACAAACGTTAGCCAGATTGAAATCGGAATCGAGTATACACGTCCTGTTGGAGTCGAGAAACTAACCTGACATACCCAAACTACGAGTGCCGTGGAGGATTGGATTATGAAGCGAGCGCAATTTTTCACATGCATCATGCTGCTGACATTCCTGGTGCCGGCGACGGTCGCCGGTGCCCAAGAAAGTTACCCGCTGGAAGTGGATACGACGGTGAATTGTTCGAGCGTCGAATTTGTGTTGAAAGCTCCGGGAGACTCGGCGTCGTATGATCTGAACTGGAACTTCGACGATGATATTGTGGTTGTGGAGGAGAGCATGAGCGATTTCCCCCATGTTCTCGTTCACGACTATCTGGCGGCAGGCAATTACGCCTGGTCGCTCAGCGTGACGGACGGCACGGTAAGTGTGCAAACAAGCGGCACCGTCACGATTGACGGACCATCCGTGAATCTGACGAGTGATCCCTTCCCGCCGCTGCTCAATGCGGAGAGCGATGGGATCGTTACCTTTTCGGCGGGGGTTGAGGGAGGTACGGCGCCCTATACCTATGCCTGGGATCTGAACGGAGACGGCGTTCTCGATGAGTCGGGCGACCCGCAATCGCCGGGCGCTGCCAGCTATACCTATTCCGAACCGGGCAAGGTCGTGGTGCAGGTTGAGGTGACCGATTTTTGTGGCTTCTCGGCCTCGGCTACTTTACCCGTTCTTCGAAGTGATGCGGATGATGAGCATGGTGAAGGTAGCTGTCACCCCGCCGCTCAGAAAATCGCCGATGGTGTCAACGAGCTTTTTCCGGATCAAGCCGAGACACTCTACACCTGTGAGGAAATTTACGACATCTTTGTCGGCGGTCTCACGGGATCGCAATTGGGATTCGGTATTCTCAATCATGCCATCAAGTTGGCGGAGAGCGTCGAAGATCTCACCTGGGAAGAAATCCGCGATTGGCATTTAGACGGCACGGGTTGGGGTTTGCTGGTTCAACTCGATCGCTATGCGGATGCCATGGATTCGATTGGCCTTACCGAGTTAATGGATCTGGTCAGGAGCGGGGAATACGAATTTGCTGATGTCCGTACTGCTTTGCGCTATGCCGTTCGTTACGACACCGATTTTGAAGACGCCCTGGCACGTTTGGGTGCCGGCGCCAGCCCAGGAGAAATCGGGCAGCTGTACCGCACGGCGCAGGAACTAGGCGTCGATCCGACTACTTTGGATGCCTACCTCGCCGAAGGAGTTCGCCTAAGCGATATAAAGCATGCAGCCAAATCTGCCGATCAATTGGGTATCGATTGGGTTGATGTCCTGGGCGCGGTTGAAGCGGGTCACAGCTGGGGCGACATCAAGCAGGCCTATCAACTTGCTGATGACAGTGTGAGTGCCGAAGAAATTTTAGCAATGGGTGTCAAGGAGTATCGCAAGCAATCTCGCGAAAAGGATCAGGCCGCACGCCAGGAGGAACGAGATCAACGCACAGCGGCTCAGATTGCGAGTAAATTTGGTGTTAGTGAAGATGCAGTTTGGGCAATGTATAAAGGAACCTGCGATTTCGATTGGGGATGCGTGCGTAAACACTATCAGAAAAACAAGTAACAACTGCGGAGTTCGCTCGAACTCCAAAGAAAAGTGGGTTGGTGGCATCTGCACCCGAATGCCGCCAGCCCACAATTTTACCCCCCGTTATCATTCTGCTTCCAGGCCATAGCGCTCCCGCAGCGTTTGGGATAATTGCGGCAATATTTGTAAAACACGTTCGGCCAGTGGTTCAGTGAGTACGCCACCGGCGCCACAGCTGGGCGTGATCAAGGCTCGGGTTAGAAGGGTCGAACGTTCGAACCCTTTCTCTTCGAAGCGGTCCAGACCCGCCTCGAAACGGGTAAGAAGCGTTTCGACGGTTTCGGTTGAAGCCGCTTCCATATCCAGGGTGGGCACGATGCCCCAGCCCAGTACGCCGCCTCGCTCAAAAAACTCGTTCAGGTCATGCGGATACAGTGTCATCGCCCGGAGATGATCGTAGGCGTCGAAGTCCAGGATGTCCAGATCCGTGGCCATGAGCAGCGACCAATCCGTATCTTCCTCACAATGTACACCGGCGAGCGCGCCATGGGCGTGGATCAGGGAAACCACCTCGTTGATGTCGCCGATGATGTCCTGCTCGCTGACAGTGATGAAGGTTTGGGAGCCGAAGCCAAGCAGTGAAGGTTCGTCGAGAAAGATGATGAGCGGCTTCTGAAACCTGCCGAGCTGCGTGAGCTGCCATTTGGCTTTGAGTGCCACTGTTTTAACGATCACGTCGTGAAGTGTCTCGTCGTAATAGGCACAACGCCGGTTTTGATCCAGCAGGTTGATTCCCTGCGTGAATGGTCCGGTGACTTGTCCTTTGAGCATGACCACCGAATCGATGGCAGCGGGCAGTTGCTGAATGAAGGCTTCGAATCCGGCGGCGTACGCCGTCGAGATGCGAAAATGGGCTAAAGCGTCCGGGTCGCCTGCCTCCATCACTTTGAGATAGCGATCGTAAAACTGCGTGAGCTGATCGGTATAGTCGGGAGCCTGGGTGTCGAAGTACACACGCTCACCGTCGTGTACCAGGGCGGGCATACCCTCCGTGAACTGGACCATCATGTTTTCGTGGAAGGCGCGCCGCGGGAATTGAACCCAGGAGGGGATGCTCGGAGTGCTCGCCAACATGAGCTGCGTGCCTCGCTCGACGTCCTTGTGGGGCAGGCTGCCGATCGTCGTCGCCGAACAGCGTGGTTCGAAGGTTGGAAGGTTCGTGCTGCTGCGTTGCATTTCGCTCGGTCTTCTCCATTCGATCGTGTTTCTACGTGCAAGTATGCCTCACGAATTTGCACACAACGTGTGACGAGATCGTGACACTGCGGTCGATCCGACGGTAATTTGGTTTGTGATGAGAATTACGCTATTTCAAGCCGGCTTGCTTTTTGAGCTTGTCGACCATGTCCAAGCGTTCCCAGGGCGCATCGATATCATCCCGCCCGAAATGCCCATAGGCGGCTGTCGCACGATAGATCGGACGCCGGAGATCCAGGTGGCGGATGATCGCGCCGGGGCGCATGTCGAAGTTGTCGCGGATGAGTTCGATGATTTTCTCGTCCGGGATTTTACCGGTGCCGAAGGTCTCCACGGCGATGCTGGTGGGCTGCGCCATACCGATGGCGTAGCTGACCTGCACTTCCATGCGTTCGGCGATGCCCGCGGCGACCAAGTTCTTGGCAACGTAACGCACCATGTAAGTTGCCGAGCGATCGACTTTCGTGGGGTCTTTTCCGGAGAAAGCGCCGCCGCCGTGCCGGGCGACACCGCCGTATGTGTCGACGATGATTTTACGGCCCGTAAGCCCGGAGTCACCCTTGGGTCCACCCGTCACGAACCGTCCGGTGGGATTGACGAGCAGGCGGGTATCGTCATCAAGCAGCTCGGCAGGGACGATAGGTTTCATCACGTTGGCGACGATGTCTTCGTAGATTTTTTCGCTGGTCACGTCTGCGTGATGCTGCGAGGAGATGAGCACTGTGTCCACACGCACCGGAACGCCTTTGGAATATTCCACGGTTACCTGGCTTTTCCCGTCCGGTCGCAGGTAAGGCAGGATCCCTTCCTTACGGACCGCCGTCAGGCGTTTACACAGTTTGTGGGCCAACGAAATCGACAAGGGCATGTATTCCGGCGTTTCTGTACAGGCGAAGCCGATCATCATGCCTTGATCGCCGGCGCCGAGGGTCTCAAGTTCATCCTTGGCTTTCATTTCGCCTTTCTTGGATTCGAGTGCCTTGTCGACGCCAAGGGCGATGTCCGCGCTTTGTTCTTTAATCGAAACGATCACACCGCAGGTCTCTCCGTCAAAACCGTACTTGGCGCGGTTATAACCGATGTCGAGAACGGTTTGGCGGGCGATTTCGGCGATCTCGACGTACGTGTTCGTCGTGATTTCGCCGGTGACGAAGACCAGGCCCGTCGTCACGGCGCATTCGCAGGCAACCCTGGCGGAGGGATCATGGGCGATAATTGCATCCAGTACCGCGTCGGAAATTTGGTCACAGATCTTATCTGGGTGACCCTCCGTCACGGATTCGGAGGTGATGTAGTGCTTTGGGGAGGTCATGAAGGTTGTAGTCATGGCGGTCTCCTTGTGGACGATTTTGAGATTGAAGCCCTTCATACATTAGCATAAATTACGCACGGATGGCGCGTTGATCCGATGATGGACTTGCAGGCAGCGCGGGATGAACAGCGCTTGCAAAGCTGACCGATTAATCATCGGCATCCGGATTGTCCAATTCGTTGTTTGTGATCTCACGCCACTCTGCGTCGATGACGGAGGTGAGTTCGGCCCAATGTTCTTGGACGATGTGCTGTGGGCAGAGTTCGACGAAAAGTGTCGTCCCCAGCCAGAGCAAAAAGACGTCGTCGATGGGACCGATGATGGGTTCCGGAATCACGAGGTAGAGTAAGGCACCGATGGGAAGAAGTTTTAGGAATGGATTGATGCGCGGGTCGCGCATCAGACGCAGGATCAATCGGACTCTCAACGAGAGGCCATCAAAAAAACCGCCGCCCTTGCTGCCAGATCGTCTGCGTGATTCTGATTCGCTCAAGATGCTCCTCAGGGATGCGAGTGGGTGAATTATACCCTTGTCCCTGAGGGTTTCGTAGGTCAGCGCTGTGGAAGTCGTACGATGTGCGTTGCGAGAAGCGTGCTGCCGTCGTCCACAGAGAACTCACCAAAAACAGCGACGAGATCTCTGGGGTGTAAATCCGTCACTTTGAGTTCGCTTCCGGAAATTTCCATGATGGAGGTGTTCGCATCGATTTCGATCCATTTGGGCCCTTGCTGCGTGGCAAGCTGAATCCCGTCCCGGGAGCCTCCACGAATCATTCCCGTAATGTCTGGTTCGCCGTCCGGGATACCCGCCGGCCGGGTGAGACGACTTCGATCGATTTGCGGCGCGCCGCTCGCGGCCTGGTAGTGTAAGCCATCCGCGCTGACGCCGTAGCGGCCGATGTACACACCAAGCGAGAAAGCGCCGACGAGTAAAACCACGATCAATATCACGCCACCCGCGATGATTAATTTGCGATTCGCAGCCATCGTTCCATTGTCTCCTGTTCGTTAATTACGTCGATAGCACCGATCTCAAGAGAGTTTTCAATTCCCTGGATCTGTATGTTTAGCGTGTGTGAACCCGGTTGAACGGTCGACGGAATGACCAACCAGTAATCTTCGACGATCACGCCATCCGCCACAGCTTTAACCTCAGAGTCGTAGCGCTGGAGATTGCCGAAGCCGAGTTCGTGTGTCGCGAGCGGCTGTTCCCCAAGATAGGTAGTCAGGGTGATTGGTTCCAGGCGCCGGATTGTCCAATAGAGGATCAAATGCAAGCGTCCACCGCTTTCCAATGGACCGTCGGAGATGTCGGCCCCGAGAAGGGTCAGGTTTCCCAAATCGGCATGGATTTCGAGATCCGGCTGTGCGCTGTCCACCACGAGCGTTGGCGCTTCTCGACTGAGTTGATAGAGGACCAGTCGATTGCGTTTGCTTTCCACACCCTGGCTTCCAACGAGCACCGGCGTTTGCCAGCTGTTGGCAGGGAGCAGGTCCTTCGGCAAGGCGCCGGGAGCTCTGTTTTGATTGATCCCGTTCAACGGGGTGGTGCTGAACAGCTCGCCGCCCTGCAGATCGGCAAGCGAAGGCTGGTGTGTTGGGAGGGCAGGCAGGAGGACATCGGGGCGCGTGTCGTACACCAGCTGCCAGTAAAAGGCATCGTATCCCATGACGCCTCCCTGCGAGAGCAAGGTGCTGTTTTCAGGCAGGTACTCCCACACGTTGGCGTAAAAATCGTTCGTATTGATGTCGTCCGATCGATCGCTGGACGAGAAATTTTTCAGTAGGGGGAAGAAGCCCATGGCGATGACGATGCAGGCCAACGCCCATTCGGTGACTTTGGCAATCTGTCCTGCGCCCAATCGGTGTAGCCAGCTTTCGATTATGCGCATCCACTCGGCCAATCCGAAGGCGATGAAAATCGCCCAGAGGAAGTGGGCCGGGATGAAGAAGACTTCCAGGTCGAAGGCACGATACTGGATGAAAAACCAGGTATGGACCAGATACATTCCCAGCAGCAGGAAGTAGTGGCGGGTTCGCCGGTAGAGCAGCGCGAACAGCCCGGTTACGCCGAGCAGCACGCCGATCAGGCCGAACTGGTTCCACAGCAAGTAGATGTATACGACGACGCGGTCAGGCAGTTCGGACAGCTCGAAGGCGAACTTCAATTGGGGAAAGGCGCCGAGCGTGTAATCGTAGAATCCTTTGAGCGAAAGCGGTGCATTTCGCAGTAATCCTTGGTCGCTGAGTGCCGCGGCGCGCAAAGGCAGCCACAAGTACTGCGCCGCGCCCAGTGAAAAGCCGGCGACAGCAGCGATCCACCAGGAGGGTCGTTTCAGTCCGGATCGGTCGGTCAGCAGTACGTATAGCGCAATTGCAGGTGCAAAGCCCAAATTGGAGATGTGCGTGCCCAGCGAAAGGCCGTAGATCAGAGCGAAGAGGAAGAAGTCACGATCGCGGCGTGTCGTCTCCCAACGCAGCAGCAGGAGCAAGCTGATGACGATCATGGCGACGTTCACTGCATAGACCTCGGAAATCACCGCTTGCGACCAGAGGGTTGGAGAGAAGGCGAAGATCAACGCGGCGAAGGCTGCGCTCGCACGGCGCAAAGCCGAGGAAGCAATCCGCGGCTGCAGTAGCATGGAAACGATCAGGTACAAACCCGCCACGGCGCATGCGGCGCAGAGGGCACTCATCAGGTTCATGCGGTAGGCGATGTCGCCGAAGGGCAGCCAGGTGAAGATTTTTCCCAGCCACGTGTAGAGTGGATAGCCGGGTGGATGTGCCAGGCCGAGGACATAGGGGATGGTGGCAAGTTCGTTCCCATCCGGGCTTTGATAGGAAAGACTGGGGGTCAGTGTAGCCAGGTAGGCGAGGAACGCAGTCACTGCCAAAGCCAGGCTCAAAAATATATCCGTACGTTCGAGGCGTTTCAATGTTTTATCCATCACCAGAATTCTCCAGCGCAGGGGTAATCTCCGTATTAAGCCCATGCAAAGCTTTTGTAAACTGCCGGAGGTAATGCGGGGGAGAAATGAGCCGGGAATGCGTGTGATAGAATCTTCGAATCATTTCACGTTCATTGGAGGTCTGCTTGGATCCACGCGGCGCTTTCGTACGTCAGCTGGAGGACATGAAGGCATCGATAACCACGTTGTTCTTCGATCTGGATGGCACCTTGCGGCACAGCGAGCCGGGCGCGACGACATATTTCTACGACCTGGCAGAGCAGCATGGGCTTCATTCAACGCCGGCGCGGCGACGCGAGGCGGAACGCTGGACGCACGTGTATTGGGCGTCGTCTTCCGAACTGCTGCAAGACTTAGAGAAGTATGGCGATTGGAACCTCAACGGCGCGTTTTGGAAGAATCACGCTCGCCGCCATTTGAAGGTTTTGGGCGCCGCAGATGCGGAAGCCGAACGATTGGCCTCTGTCATCACGGAAAAGATGTTTGCAGAATACGAGCCTGCAGATCACATTCTCGATGACGTCGTTCCGATGTTGCGGGCGTTAAAAGAAGGTGGGCGATCGTTGGCGGTGGTTTCCAATCGCGCTGAGGCGTTGGGATCCATACTCGACGATTTGGGTTTGAGCGATTACTTTGAATTTTCCCTCGCGGCGGGTGAGGTGGATTACTGGAAACCCGACCCGCGCTTGCTGCTGCACGCAGCTTCGATCGCCGCAGCCCAACCCGAGGGATCGTCTATGTGGGCGATAACTATTACGCCGATGTCGTTTGTGCGCGCCAGGCGGGAATGACGCCGATTCTCTACGATCCGAAAGGCATCTTTCCCGATGCCGACTGTATGGTTATCGCACAAATGCGCGAACTGCAAAACCTGCTTGAAGATCGGTGATAAACCCAAGGGGGGAATGGCCGGTACACGTGTTTTGAGCGTCGAAGGTGCGTATGGAAAGCGTTGATTGACTTCGACGCCCACGCTGTTTTATACTACATGTAGAGGAGGAACATTCGCCATGAGCGGATTGGGCCAACAAGTGAATACTTGCCTCGATGGGGCACGCTGCTGAGACGCGCGTGCCCTTTTTACTTGCATACCTATTGGAATACTAAGGAGGAGCGATGGATTATGGGATGATTGGCAAGATCGAAAAGGCAAAGCGCTACGCAGAAGAACGGGACCGTATTTGTATTCAAGATTTCCGCGTAACGTTTGACGGGGATAACAATCCCCATAGCGTCGAATTTAATGATGGATTTTGGTCCTGCGATTGCAATTTCTTCGTAACCCGCGGTGTGTGCAGTCACACGATGGCTCTCGAGCGTATTCTCGAAGGGATGCTGCCTGTACCGATCGAAGTTTCGTGAATGTGAACGGAACGAAATAGATTTTCAAGAAAGATGCAGACGGGCGATTTCAATTGGATTGAAATCGCCCGTGCCGTTTGGAGCAGTAGACTTTCCGAAAGTGTTGACGATACCGGAGTCACATTTGCGTACAATTTGCGATTCTTGATTCGATGGTAAAATCCAGTGGCGGCGGGGTTAGGAATACCCCGCCGATTCCATAGGAGCTACGGTGAAACGCTGGCAATTTTGGTTGGGTGTGGCCATCAGTGCAGTCTTGCTCTGGGATGCGCTGCGTGGTTTTCATCTGGCGGACGCCTGGGAAATCATCCGCAGTGCGCACTACTGGTGGTTGATACCGGGCGTCGCTATCTATTTTCTGGCCGTCGTTGCACGCGCCTGGCGTTGGCATTATCTCCTGCGTCCAATTAAATCCATCTCCACGAAGTCCATATTCCCGGTCGTCGCCATAGGCTACATGGGCAACAACATCTATCCCGTGCGGGCGGGTGAGCTCCTGCGAGCATACGTTTTACGGCGCCGTGAGGCTGTCGCCATATCCGCCTCGTTGGCGACGATCCTCGTAGAACGCGGCTTGGATGGCGTGGTGATGTTGGCTTTCGTGTTCATCAATCTCCCCGAACTCGCAACGCTCACGGCGGACTCCGGCTTCGCTGGTAGCATCCAATCGCTGGCCGTTATCGGCACTGTAGTTTTCTTCGGCGCGGTGTTGGTCTTTATACTCACGGCGGTCTTTCCGAGGCGTGCGATGCGGGTGGTGGAGTGGTTCACGGCGCGGCTGCTGCCCGAACGTCTCCGTTCGCGGACGATCGATTTGAGTGAGCGGTTCCTGGAAGGTTTTGCTGCATTGCGCTCGCCGTTGGACGTCTTCATGGTTCTCATGACATCGGTCGTGATCTGGCTGCTCGAAACCGGGAAGTATTGGTTCGTGATGCATGCGTTTTCTTTTCAAGTGAGCTTCTTTGCTTTGATGCTGATGAACGGCATCGTCAATCTGGCCACAACCATTCCCTCCGCCCCGGGTTATGTAGGAACGTTCGACCGACCGGGCATCGCAGTCCTGCAGGCGTATGGCGTTAAGAAATCCCTGGCGACCAGCTACACACTTGTCTTACACGCAGCACTATGGTTGCCAATCACGCTCTTGGGTGCATACTATATGGCGCGGGAGGGGCTCAGCTGGGAACGAGTGCGAAGCGAAATCGAGCTGGAGGAAGAAGCATGAGGGTGGCCATCGTCGGTGGTGGAATTGGCGGCCTATCGGCGGCGCACGATCTGGCGCTCGCTGGCGCAGAAGTCACGCTGTTCGAAGCGAGCGACTCCTTGGGAGGCTTGGCGGGTGGCTTCAAGATTCCCCGTTGGGAATGGTCTGTTGAAAAGTATTACCACCATTGGTTTGCCAGTGATCGGCACATTCTCGAATTGATCGACGAGTTGGGCTGGAAACAACGCCTGATATTCTCGAGACCGATCACGGCTGTTTATCACGAAGGCGACTTCTACGCTTTGGATTCTGCGCTGGCTGTGCTGCGTTTTCCGGGCCTGCCACCGTTGAACCGCTTGTGGATGGGCGCGGTGATCGCCTATCTGAAGTACCTCGCCCGTTGGAAGCCGTTGGAATCGGTGACGGCAGACTCCTGGCTGCGGCGCAGCATGGGGGAAGAATCCTATGAGCGATTGTGGAAGCCGCTTTTAATCAGCAAGTTTGGCGAGCATTATGCGCGTGTCAACATGGCCTGGATGTGGGCGCGTTTCAAAGCGCGTACCCCGCGATTGGGGACGTTCGAAGGCGGCTTTCAAGCCTTCATCGACGACTTCGCCGACCGAGTGCGCCAGGAAGGTGTAGAGATTCGAATGCGCGCGCCGGTGCAGCATATCGCCGCCGATCCGCAAGGCGGGATTTCGATAGCGTTGGAAAGCGACACATTCCGGGTGGATCAGTGCCTGGTGACGAGTTCGCCGGCGGTGATGGCTAAATTGGCACCGAGTTTGCCGGAAGACTATCTCGGTCGATTGTTGGCGATGAAGTCGATGGGGGCGGTGGTGATGATCCTGGCGCTCAAGAATCGGCTGTCGGAGAAGGGCGTTTACTGGCACAATCTGCCCAAGGAAGCCGGTTTTCCTTTTCTTTCACTCGTAGAACACACGAATTACATATCCCCGGCGTGCTTCAGTGGAGATCACATCGTTTATTGTGGGGATTACCTCGCGCCGGGCCACGAATATTTCTCGCTGCGTAAAGAACAATTGCTGGATAAATTCCTGCCGTCGCTGCAGCGTTTCAATCCCAAGTTCGAGCCGGATTGGGTTCGAGATTCCTGGATGTTCCGTACCTCTTACGCACAGCCCGTGCCCGAATTGAATCACTCCGAGGCGATTCCCGACATCCGCACGCCGATTCCCGGTTTGTGGTTTGCCAGCATGAGCCAGGTCTACCCATGGGATCGGGGCACGAACTTCGCCGTAGAAATTGCGCGCCAGACGGCAGCGGAGATGCTCGCCAACTAACAATAGTGAACAAAAGTAGTATCGTCTCCGCCTATTCCGAGTCGTCGCTTTTTCGATCCTCGAATTGCAGCGCTGCAGAATTGATGCAATAGCGCAAACCCGTCGGTTGCGGTCCGTCGTTGAAAACGTGCCCCAGGTGTCCATCGCAGCGACTGCATAGGACTTCTTCGCGTAGCATGCCGTGGCTGATGTCTCGTTCGGTGCGGACGTTTTCTTCTGTAAGGGGTTGATAGAAGCTCGGCCAACCTGTCCCAGAATTGAATTTCGTATCCGAATCGAAGAGGGGGGCACCGCAAGCTGCGCAGCGAAATAGTCCCTCTCCCTTGAACTTGTTGTATCTACCGCTGAATGGCGCTTCGGTGCCTTTTTGCCGCATGATGCGATACTGCACTGACGAAAGCTGCTGGCGCCATTCCGCCTCGCTTTTCTTGATTTTTTCTGCCATCGAATACCTCATTGTGTTCCGAGATGATTGGGCGCAGCGTAACTGCAGATACCCACGTAGATGATCAGATGTTCCTGCGCTTGTCATTAATGAATTTACCGCCCGAAGATTAATGGAAGATGATGGATCGCCTGGAGTTGGGTTTATTCCATAGACGCCTCGTCAACACATCCGTCTTGCGCTGTGATGTTATCGGCATTTGAGTTGATTTATCTCTCGCTACCTCGCGATGTTATAATTCAGCGTCGCCGAAACGGAGAATGTCGCTCCGGCAGCTGTAGGGCTGATAGACGTATCGCATGTCATTGCGGGGTTAGTGGAGGTGGGCTTGAATCGATCGAAATTCTATGCGCTGTTGTTGCTGCTTGTTTTGAGCGCCTGTGGCACAGGGACGGAAACGGACCAGCCGACAGGTACCCCCGAACAATCCCAGCGCCCAACCAGAACACCCCCTCCGACAGCGACGGTGTATGTCACGGCTACCCCCGAACAGCTCGAGGAAGGAGCGCATGCCGGACTTCCGCTGCTGCAGGATCGCGGAACGTACTTCTCGGCTTCCGGCACCTGCGCCGTTTGCCACGACAAGATGACGGACGAAGCCAGTGCGGATGTGTCGCTGGTTGCATACTGGCGCTCGACGATCATGGCCAACGCGGCGCGTGATCCGTACTGGCAGGCCTCTGTGGCGGGGGAGATTCTCGAAAACCCCGCGATCGAAGACTCGATCCAGGACCAGTGTGCGAAGTGTCACATGCCCATGGCGCGTTTCACTGCCTCGACGGATGGCGAGCAGGTCGTCACCGTCGGCTCGGGAAGCTTTCTTTCCGAAGACCACCCCCTTCACAACCTGGCTATGGATGGGGTTTCGTGTTCGCTGTGTCATCAAATTCGAGCGGATGGCCTTGGGTCGGCGACGACCAACAGCGGAGATTTTCTTATCGATTCCGAACTGCGGGAACCCGATCGTTTGATTTTCGGGCCATTTACGATCGACGATTTTCAAGCGGATCTGATGCAGAATTCCGTCGGCTTCCGGCCGGAGCAAGGCTTGCATCTCTCGAACTCCACCTTCTGCGCCACGTGTCACACGCTTTACACGAATTACGTGGATGCCAACGGGCAATTGGCCGGTGAATTCCCCGAGCAGGTGCCGTATTACGAATGGTTCTACAGCGATTACCGCCGCACACACGCCTGTCAGGATTGTCACATGCCCGAGGCGCAAGGCGGGGTAAAAATCGCCAGCACCAGCGACGTGCTGCGCAGTCCTTTCTCGACCCACGTATTTGTGGGGGGAAATGCCTACATGCTCGAAATTTTGAACACGTTTCCCGATGAACTGGCGCTGACTGCCTCGAGCGAGCAATTCGAGGCGACCATCGCTCGCACGCGCGATCAACTACAAAACAACACGGCCACGATTGACTTCGAGGGATTACGTTTATCAGGTGTTTACCTGACCGCCGATCTGCAGATCGAGAACCTGGCGGGACACAAATTCCCCACCGGCTTTCCCGCTCGGCGTGCCTGGATTCACTTCGTCGTGCGAGACGTCAACGGCGATGTGGTTTTCGAATCGGGCGCTTCGAACCCGGACGGTTCCATCGTGGGTAATGATAACGATGCAGATGCGACAACGTACGAGCAGCACTACGATGCCATCGTTCAGCCCGAGCAGGTGCAGATCTACGAAGCCATTCTGTTGGACAGTGAGAAGCGGGTCACCACAGTGCTGCTCAAAGCGGCCAGCTACCGCAAAGATAATCGTTTGCTGCCTTCCGGGTTCGAAAAGCAAGCGCCGTATCTGGACATTGCGGTGCGCGGCGAAGCAAAGGAAGATGACGATTTCGAAGGCGGCGGGGATGAAATCCAATACGTCATCAACGTCGGCGAGCATCAGGGTCCGTTCACTGTGACGGCGGAGCTGGTCTATCAATCCATCGGTTACCGTTGGGCCAACAATCTTGGTGGGCACTCCGATCCGCTCGTGGATCGGTTCATCGGGTATTACAATGCTGTTCCCAACCTGCCGGTCGTGGTCGCCAGCGTGACATCTGAAATCGAATGAGCCCGGGGATGAAAGTATGATCTTCGTTTCTAAAAGGGGCTATCCCGGAATGGGCAGCCCTTTCTCTTTCGAAGCGTATGCGCTGTTTTGTTCCGAGAATCCTAACAAATTGGACTGAATTCATTCTTATTGGGTTACATAAACCACTATTGACAGTGAAGGTCTGGGCGGTATCCTCGGGGATAATGGGTGGCAGACATGCATGAACTTCCGATCACGGAAAGCATCCTCGAGATTGCACTGCGTCACGCTCAAGCTGCAGACGCAAAGTGCATCCGCAATATCTACCTGGTCATCGGGCAGCTATCTACGGTCGTCGATGAATCGGTACAATTCTACTGGGGATTGGTGGCCGAAGGGACGATCGCCGAAGATGCACAACTGCAATTTCGCCGCATACCCGCAGAGATGGAATGCCAGGCATGCCAACATCGCTACCCTCCTTCGGAAGACGAAATGGGCTGCCCGTCTTGCGGAAGTGAAACGGTGCGCGTTGTAGCAGGAGACGAATTTTTCGTCGAGGCGATTGACGTCGACAGCGACGAAGTCGCCGAAGGGATCGATCCTGCGGGAGCTGAAACATGAGTGAACGTATTCCTGTCGCGGAGAAAATCCTCAGCGCCAACGATCAATTGGCGCAGGAAAACCGCGCCCGCCTCGATGCGCACAAAATTTTTGCCTTGAACTTGATGGCGTCACCTGGCGCCGGCAAGACTTCACTCATCGAACACACCATACGTGGCCTCTCCGCCCGGCTGCGGTTGGGCGTGATTGACGGAGACATCGCTACTTCGATCGATGCAGATCGCGCCAGCGCTGCGGGAGCGCTTGCCGTGCAGATCAACACCGGTGGCGAATGCCATCTGGACGCAGTGATGCTGCAGGGTGCTTTGAAGGAATTGGATTTGAAACAGATCGATTTGTTGATCGTCGAGAACGTCGGCAATTTGATTTGTCCGGCGAGCTTTCAGCTCGGCGTGCATAAAAGTGTTTTGATCGCTTCCGTGCCGGAAGGTGACGATAAGCCATACAAATATCCAGGTATGTATCGGGGCGTCGATGCCCTGGTGATCAACAAGATCGACCTGCTGCCCTACGTTGCGTTTGACATGGAATATTTCAAGCGAGGCGTGGAAATCCTCAATCCGGGCTTGGTGACTTTTCCACTTTCCTGCCGTACAGAAGTAGGTTTGGTTGAATGGCTGCGCTGGGTAACGGAAATGACGGAATCACATCGCCGGATGGTTTCATCAGCGGATGCGGCTGCGCCCAAGGAGGATGCGGCGCATGAATCCGGGGCTTGCTGAGGCATTTGCCCGAGAGTCATCAGCGGCAAGAGGATGTCTCCAATGAGCGAGATTCAAGGCGCACGCATCCATATCGACGGCGTCGTGCAGGGGGTCGGTTTTCGTCCGTTCGTGCATGGCCTGGCGCAGCGCCTGCAGCTGACGGGTTGGGTCCGCAACACGTCTGCCGGCGTGGATATCATGGTCGATGGTACGAGTGCTGCGCTGTCGACGTTCCTGGAGGCGTTGGGGCGTGATGCGCCGGCTTTGGCGCGCATCGACGACATCCGCTCCGAAAGCATAGAAGCAAGCGGGTTTACCGCTTTCGAGATCGTGCACTCGGAAGAAATCGAGGGCGCCTTTCAACCCATTTCCCCGGACGTAAGCGTGTGTGCGGATTGCCTCCGCGAACTGAACGATCCCCGGGATCGCCGCTACCGCTATCCGTTTATCAACTGCACGAATTGCGGTCCCCGTTTCACGATCATTACGGGCATACCTTACGATCGTCCCAACACGACGATGTCCACTTTCGAGATGTGCGCAGATTGTGCTGCGGAATACCACGATCCCGAAGATCGCCGCTTCCACGCCCAGCCGATTGCTTGCCCGGCCTGCGGCCCGCACATCTGGTGCGAAGTCCGGGGAAAGGTCGTGGCAGAGCGGGAAGCGGCGCTGGAATATGCCCGCCAGAGTCTGATGGAAGGAAAGATCGTCGCCGTTAAAGGACTCGGCGGTTTCCATCTGGCTTGCGACGCGACGAATCCCGAGGCCGTCGAAACACTGCGGGGACGAAAACTGCGCATCGAGAAACCGTTTGCCTTGATGATGCCCGATCTGGCGACGGTAGAAGCACATTGTTTTGTCAGTGAGAATGAGCGGGCGTTGTTGCTGGCCCGTGAGCGCCCGATCGTGATCCTCGAACGCCGACCGGAGTCGGAAATCGCCGAGTCGGTCGCACCCCAGCAGCATACACTCGGCGTGATGCTGCCCTACACGCCGCTGCACGTGCTGCTGCTCGAAGCCGCGGACAATTTTCCCGCGGCTTTGGTGATGACCAGCGGCAACATGAGTGAAGAGCCTATTGTTACGCAGAATGAAGAATCTCGGGAGCGGCTGGCGCCGCTTGCGGATGTCTTTTTGATGCACGATCGCGGCATTCAAACCCGCTGTGACGACTCCGTAGTGCGTATTTCTGAAGATGACCTCTATCCGCTGCGGCGCGCGCGCGGCTATGCACCGTATCACATTCGTCTGGCCTGGGACTCGCCGTCGATTCTGGCCACGGGTGGTGAATTGAAGAATACGTTCTGTCTTACCCGCGAGCGCTATGCCTTTCTCAGCCACCACATTGGGGACATGGAAAATTTCGAGACCTTGCAAGCCTTTGAACAAGGTGTGCGCCACTTTGAACGCTTGTTTCGGGTGCAGCCGTCCGCGCTGGCATACGATCTTCATCCGGATTACATGGCCACGCGGTACGCCCTGGTACGGGCGGAGCAGGAAAATATGCCTGCCGTCGGCGTGCAACATCATCATGCGCACATCGCAGCTTGTATGGCCGAACATGGTTTGTGCGGGGATCGGCCGGTGATCGGTGTCGCCTTTGATGGCACGGGCTACGGTGAGGACGGCGCCATCTGGGGCGGTGAGTTCCTTCTGGCCGATTACGCCAATTACCGCCGTGCATATCACCTGGATTACGTTCCCATGCCAGGAGGGGATGCGGCGGTGCGTGAACCGTGGCGCCTGGCCTTAGCCTGGCTGGAGCAGGCCGGATTGGAATGGCAAGGGGATCTCGCGCCTGTTCGTGCATCTTCCGACGATGAACGCCAGGCTTTGCAGCGCATGCTGCGCATCAAATTGAACGCGCCGCTGACATCCAGCATGGGTCGCCTCTTTGATGCGGTCGCCTCGCTCGCCGATGTGCGTCAGCGTATCAATTACGAAGCCCAAGCGGCCATCGAACTCGAAACCCGGGTGGACATGGACGAGGAGAGCGCTTATGCATTTGCGCTTCGGGAGAGCCAGATCGATCCGCTCCCCGTGATCCAGGCTATCGTTGCCGATCTGCGTGCAGGCGTAGCGCAAGGGCAAATCGCCGCCCGTTTCCATCTCGCTGTGGCCCAGATGGTCGATCGGGTCTGCCGCCTGCTGCAGAAACAGGAAGGTATCAGCGATATCGTGCTGAGTGGCGGTGTGTGGCAGAATCAGGTACTGTTGTCTCGCACGATGAATCTGCTAGGTCAAAGCGATCTGCGAGTCTACCTCCATCGCCAGGTTCCGACGAACGATGGGGGTATCGCTTTGGGCCAGGCGGCGGTCGCTGCCCATCGTTTGCAGCGGAATCAACCAGACTCGACGGAGCTTGCGTCGTTCGTTGTGGGGAGTGGATAATCGCAGCCGGTCTGCGAAGGAGGAATTGGGTATGTGTCTGGGTGTGCCCGGTAAAATCACCGAAATATTCGAAATGGAAGGCCTGAAGATGGGCAAGGTGGACTTCGGGGGCGTCGTCCGCGAGGCCTGTTTGGAATACGTGCCGGAAGCAAAACCGGGAGACTACGTCGTCGTTCATGTCGGATTCGCCATCAGCCTGTTGAGCGAAGCAGAAGCGCAGGAAACGCTCGAGATGCTGCGTGAAATTGTCGACATCGAGGACGAGGTAGGGCCGGAGACGGAAGCTTCATGAAGTATGTCAGTGAGTACCGCGGCGCCGAATTGGTTAAGGGTATTTTGGCGCAGATTCACGCAGCCGTCACCCAACCGTGGGTGATCATGGAAATCTGCGGAGGCCAGACGCATGCCATCGTCCGTCACGGTCTCGATCAGCTGCTGCCCGAGGAGATCGAATTGGTTCACGGACCGGGTTGTCCAGTTTGTGTCACCTCTTTGGAGCTCATCGACAAAGCGCTGGCCATCGCCTCCATGCCCAACGTCATTCTGACCTCCTACGGTGACATGCTGCGCGTTCCGGGCTCGGGCCGAGATATGTTCTCCGTGCGGGCTTCCGGGGGCGATGTGCGCGTGGTGTATTCCCCCCTGGATGCCGTAAAAATCGCCCGCGAGAATCCGGATCGGGAGGTGGTCTTTTTTGCCATCGGTTTCGAAACCACCGCGCCGCCCAATGCGATGGCCGTTGTTCAAGCCAAGGCTCTCGGACTCGAAAATTTCAGCATGTTGGTTTCACACGTGTGTGTCCCTCCGGCCATGCATGCCATATTAGGTTCGCCGCACAATCGCGTTCAGGGTTTCTTGGCCGCGGGGCACGTGTGTGCGGTGATGGGCTACTGGGAATATGGCCCCATCGCCGAACAGTACGGCGTTCCGATCGTGGTGACCGGCTTCGAGCCAGTGGACATTGCCCGGGGAATACTGCATGTCGTGCGTCTGCTGGAAGACGGCAAAGCGGTGGCCGAGAATGCCTACGAGCGGGCTGTGACCCTGGAAGGCAATAAACCGGCGCAGGAATTAATCCAACGTGTCTTTGAAACCTGCGATCGCAAGTGGCGTGGAATCGGCATGATCCCGCAAAGCGGATGGCGCTTGCGTCCCGAATTTTTCGATTTCGACGCCGAGCAGCGCTTCGACGTGGAGGCGATCCGGCCGAAGGAATCGCCGCTTTGCATCGCAGGCGAGATTCTGCAGGGGCTGAAAAAACCGTTCGATTGCACGGCATTTGCCGGGGAGTGTACGCCCGAAACACCGCTGGGCGCGACGATGGTTTCTTCCGAAGGCGCCTGCGCGGCTTATTATCGATACGGCCGGCTCGAACTCGAGAGTGGTGTAAGATGACGGACGATCAAAAAGATAAGGTTGTAATTCACGGCCTGGTGTGCCCGCGGCCGCTTTCCCACGAGGATACGATTGTCCTGGGACACGGAAGCGGGGGACGTATGACCCAGCGCCTGATCGAGCAGACGTTCTATCCACCCTTCGAAAATCCAACCTTGCTGCGCGGGGACGACTCCGCGGTGGTGGAATCGCCGGCGGGAGGCCGGTTCGCCGTGTCGACGGACGCGCATATCGTCTCACCACTCTTTTTCCCAGGTGGGGATATCGGCCGCCTGGCGATTTGCGGTACGGCGAACGATCTGGCGATGGTCGGCGCGCAACCGCTGTGGATGACGGCAAGTTTCATCATCGAAGAGGGGCTGCCACGTTTCCTGCTCGAACGCGTTACACAATCGATGAAGGAGGCCGCAGCGGAGTGTGAATTAATTATCGTCGGCGGCGACACCAAAGTAGCCGAACGGGGCAAGGCGGATGGCCTGTTCATCACGACCAGCGGTGTGGGCTGGGTTCCCCCTGATCGCGATGTGAGCGGGGCGAACGCTCAGCTCGGCGATGTAGTTCTGCTTTCCGGCACGATCGGCGACCATGGCATCGCCGTGCTCGCCGCACGGGGAGAACTGGCTTTCCAGGCAGAAGTCGAATCCGACGTTGCTCCGCTCAACGGCCTGGTCGAGGTAATGTTCGCTGCAAGCCCTTCGATTCATGTTTTACGAGATCCGACGCGCGGCGGTGTGGCGACGACGCTCAACGAGATCGCGCGCCAGAGCAGCGTTGCGATCGTCCTGGATGAAACGACCATCCCGGTTCGACCCGCGGTTACGGCGGCGTGTGAGATGCTGGGATTCGATCCGCTCTATGTGGCCAACGAAGGCAAGTTGCTCGCTTGCGTCCCTGCCAAAGATGCGGAAGTGGTTCTGGCGGCGATGCGTAAAACGAAATACGGTGAGGATGCCTGCCGGATCGGAGTCGTGGCAGACGATCCGGCTGGACGGGTGTTGATGAATACCGCCATCGGCGGCACGCGTGTGGTCGACGTGCTTGCCGGCGAGATGCTGCCGCGCATCTGTTGATGCGCGAACCCCCGCTTTCGTCTAAGGTCAGTGCACCAGGATAACTTGAATGTCGCCAGGATCTTGCCTGAAAGCGCGTTCGAGGTTTACTCCGATCTCTCCCTCGACCAGGCCCCATATGCGCGCTTCTTGATCTCTCAACAGGTTGATGGAATGAATGGCGTCGATATCATTATCGATGAGCCATTGGTAAAGTTCTTCGCCGGTGTCGTAGTTGCGTAATTCCTCCGGAAAGCACACGTAGGTCATGCGCGCCGCCAATACGTGTCCCGGTGCAAAGGAAACCACGCGCGAGCCGGGTTCGAGGTTGTCGATCATGAAGATCAGCGCTTGCTCGTCCGGAGATGATCCCAGGGAGCGGATTCCCGGCGAGCGAAAGGGCTCCCGCAAGATCAATCCCAAACACATGAGCGCCAGTAATCCGAATAATTGTTTGTTGACGATTTCATTTCGGCTGCATAGAACGATCCACAGCGCCCATAGTCCAAAGAGGAAGACAGAAGCGGCGAGGAAAATGGCGAGTTTATTATCCGCCAGGCCATACACGCATAACAACACCAGCGCGAAAGAAAGCAATAATTTGTACCGGCTGTTGTGATAACTTTTCACGCTGACACTCAAGCCAATTGCAGAAAGACTGATGGGGATAAAGAAGGGCAGGAGCAGGTACCCGCTGCGGAAGAACGTCAGGAAGTAGACGGCAAGATGTAAAGGCCAGAGGAGCATTATGGTAATGAGCAGGTATGCCTTCTTCCTGATCAGCTCGATGATGCCGACCAGAGCGAACAGAAAGAGGAGTGCACCAAGGCGGATGTTATAAGTGCGCAGCAAAGTGGATGGAAGTGAGGTGAGGGTGCTTTTCAGGCGTTCGAAGTACGCGGAGGGATTGCGGCGGATGGCCCGGAAGATGGAATAGCCGTTTTCTTCGGGTATTCCGAAGACTTGACGCGCCTGGTGCTGGGCTTCGATGGTTAGGTTTCCGGCATCCGGCAGCGTTTGCAGCGGTTGTCCCTGTTCGAACGCCATGTAGGTCCTTCTTGCCGTTCCCAGCCTGAAATCTCCCGTGACGCTGCCATAAAGAAGTACGTAGCCTGCGACGAGGAGCGCAAATGGTAAAACGCCCGCCACGATCGTCCGAACAGCCTGTTTCACCGTACGTTCGTTACCGAGCGCGATCAGGAGGGAGAGTAGCAGGAATAGGGGTAGAAGCACGAGACCGTCGTTGCGCGAAAGCGCGGCAAGGCCGAGAAAGGCGGAAGCTTGCCACACGTGACGGCGCTCGCGGGTGTTGTAGAACTTCAACACCTGCCAGAAGGTTAGACCCGACAGGCCGGCAAATAATGCATCGCTAGGGTTCAGGAACAAATCCGTCAGCAGCGGGGAGACGACGAGCAAACCTGCAGCGATGAGTGGGGAGGCGAACTTGCCGTATTGACGGGCGACGAGATAGCCGGCGAGCCAAGTTAATGTAAACAGGATCAAACGGGCTACGCAGGCGCTGTGAACGATCCTTAACGGGGAAGCCTGGAAGGGGAGATAGGTGGCGGCGTACAACAGCGCAAGAAGCGGGTTCCCGGCGAATTCGGGCAGATTTCCTTCCACGAGTTGTCTGCCTCTGTCGATGTAGATCATCTCGTCGAAAGGACCGAGATCTTTCAAACTTATCAGAATGAGTGGGTATATCAGGACCAGGTTTATGACGAACAAGATCGCGGCGGGAGAGACATTTCGATCGGCGTCCGGTTTGCTACGGCGCGAAGGATTTCATGCAGCCGGCGTTTTTCATTTTTAGAGCGTCTTTGATGTTGTCTTTCATCATGCTGTCCTTGTGTGAGGTCACTTTGGCAGAACGAGGGCAATGGATAATTTCCCCAGTCGTCGTGACTCGAGGCCTATTAAATCACAGTTTGCCACCGGCTTGTGGCGCGTTTCGCCAACGAGTCGCATGGTTCATGAACTCAAGGCTATAATAGACGTAGACCCATCGAGTCGATAGTGTAGATAGTTTCCGGCGAAGCCCAACGTTCCGCCCGGTCTCGATCGTCGCAGAGACTCATCAGGGTTTGGAATATCCATCCAAGCCCGTTCGCTTTAATGAATATATTGGTAGTATGGTATGTGTCCAGATTTCGCCAAGATAACCGCAAATGCCCGTAGTCTGCTCGAAACGATTCCCCCGCATGTAATTCTCGTCGCTGCGGCGAAGGGCAGAAGCATAGACGAAGTCAAAGCCGTGCTTCGAGCCGGTGTGACTCATATCGGCCACAATTACGTTCAAGAAGCGGAAGCGATGATCGAAGCGCTGGGGGCTGGCGCGACGTGGCACATGATCGGCCATCTGCAGCGCAACAAAGCGAAAAATGCGGCTGCCGCATTTGATTTGATCGAGACCGTCGATTCTGTTCGGTTGGCGAAGGCAATCAACCGTTATTGCGCCACCAACGGCAAGACCATGCAGGTGTTGGTCGAAGTCAACATCGGGCACGAAAGCAGTAAGACGGGGGTTGTGCCGGAGAACGTCGAAAAGTTCGTAAAAGAAATTTCGCAGTTTGAACACCTGCGTGTGCTTGGTCTGATGACCATGGGGCCGCGCTTTGGCGACCCTGAGCATGCCCGTCCGTACTTCCAGCAAACGCGGGAGATTTTCTATCAGCTTTCAAAGATTCCGTTGCCCAATGTCACCATGCGCTACCTCTCCATGGGAATGAGCAACAGCTACGAAGTGGCGTTGGACGAAGGCGCCAACATCGTGCGTATCGGCAACAAATTATTCGGACCTCGTAGCTGAAATTTTCCACCGAGTTGTGGGCTAGCTAGCGATGAAGGAATGGCAAGTTAGCCGATGTCTCCTGATAAATACGCTTTGGTTCGCTCATCAACTGGTTGGTTAAATACCTGCGAACTGGGACCACATTCAATTAATTCGCCCATCCATAATACGAGAACGTGATCCGCGAGGCGGCGAGCTTGACGCAGAAGATGGGTTACGACGATGATGGTCACGTCCTCTTTCAACGAGAATAGTTGTGATTCGATTCGCTGGGCCGCAAGCGGGTCGAGTGCCGAAGTCGGCTCGTCACACAACAACACTTCCGGTTGCACGGCAAGGGCGCGCGCCAGGCACAGACGTTGTTGCTGACCCGTGGAAAGATAGGAAGCTGGTGCTCGAAGCCGGTCGTGTACTTCTTGCCAAAGGCCGGCAGCGCGCAGATTGCGTTCGACGATATCATCGAGCCGTTCTTTCCTGGACCCGTTCTTTCCCGGGAAGCGTCCGTGTACGCGCGGGCCATATGCGACATTATCGTAGATCGACATAGGGAGCGGGAAGGGCTTGGGGGCAAGAAAACCGATTTTGGTACGCAGCTCCGTGACGCACGCATCTGGATCGTAAATGTTCTTGCCATCCAAATAGACCTCTCCCGTGATGCGCGTATTTTCCGTTTCTTCCAGGAGGCGATTGAGGCTCTTCAATAACGTGGTTTTCCCGCAACCGGAGGGACCCAGAATAGCAGTGATGCCACGATCTGGTATTTCACAGCACATGTCTTTAAGTGTGTGCTGGGGGCCATACCAGACATTTAGGTTTTGTACCTGTAGACGTGCACTTTTCACCTGTCTCTCTCCTAGCGAATGATATGTTTCTTCATCTTGTTCGCAAGTGCGCGGGAAAGGATGCTGATGAATAGAATGAGCGCGGTAAGCACGAGTGCAGAGGCGTAAGCACGCTGTTGCACGGCGGGGAAAGGTGTCGCGAGCTGAAAGAATACCGCCAATGGCAGCGATGCTACAGGCCGGAAGAGTGAATCCGGGAGTCGATCGGTAAAGCCCGCTGTGAAAAGCACAGATGCGGCATCGCCAATGCCCCTGCCGAAGGCGAGAAGGATGGCCGTCAGAATCACCGGTGCCGTCTGGCGAATGACAACTTTCATTGCTGTCTCGATCTTTGTCGCACCTAGGCCGTACGAAGCCTCTTTCAAAGCCGTAGGTACCATCGTAAACGCTTCGTCCATCCCTCGGGTCAATATGGGCAACTCGAGGAAGGCAAGTGCCAGGATGCCTCCCAATAACGACGCTCGAACACCCAGCCAAAGCATCAGAATGAAGGCAAAGGCGCCATAGACAATACTGGGAATCCCCCAAAGCACGTCCATCGTAAGCCTCACGACTTCAGCGATTCGCCTGCGTGTGGCGTAGAATTGTAAGTAGATGGCAATGGGGAACCCCAGGAGAAAGGCGATTATGGTGGCTCCCCCTGCGAGGCAAAGGGAACCGACAATAGCGTTGAGGATGCCACCTTCCTTGCCAAGATAATATCCGCCTTTGGGCGTCTGGGTCAGCATCGCCAGGTTCAATGCCGGCAATCCGTGCTTGAGGACCGTAAGGAAGATCAATCCTAGGCTGCCGAGCACAATCAACAGCGATGCGAGCATCAAGCCTTTGAATAATTTCTCCTCGATCATTCGTCTATTCATACTCTCTGCCTCTACTCGTAACGATGCATGCGCAACAATACCAAACGGGAAAGGATATTAAAAATGAGCACGACGATCAATAGGATTAACGCCGCAGTGAGGAGTGCCGAGTCGTACATGGGTACGGAAAGCATTTCCCCATAATTGTTGGCGATTAGCGCCGTGAGGGGATATGCTGCATCGAAAAGTGAGCGTGGAAGCTGCGGTATATTTCCTACCACCATCATGACGGCCATGGTTTCGCCGAAAGCTCGCGAGAACCCCAAGACTACTGCAGCCGCTACCCCGGAGAGCGCCTGTCGCAGGACGATGTGCTTGGTCGTCTGCCAGTGGGTGGCTCCCAACGCCAAGGATGCCTCCCGTAATCCTTGTGGCACGACGTGAATTACTTCTTCGGCGACGGAGATGATGATGGGAAAAACCATGACGGCCAGAACCAGTCCGCCTGACAACACCCCAAACCCTGTGGGATTTTCACTGTTCAGGAATGGAATCCAACTGAGATGCTCTCTGCACAATGGGACGATATTGTGTTCGACGAGCGGCACAAGCGTAAGCACACCCCATACGCCATAAACCACGGACGGGATTCCAGCCAGCAAATCGATGAGGGGCTTGATTATTGAACGTACACGTGAGGGTGTGTATTCTGCAAGATATATCGCCGTCAGCAATGAAGGTGGCACGGTGATCACCATGGCTAGAATCGTCACCCAAAGTGTGCCCATGATGAACGGCAAGAAACCGAAGATGCCTTTATAAGGATGCCAACTTGTGCCAAGCAGGAGTTCTTGTAAGGGCTTAGATGTTAGGATGGGCCATGCTCTGAACAGCAGTACAAGGGCAATGATCGGCACCAAGAGACTCGCAAGCAGTGCTATCAACCCCGTCGTTCTTTTCGCCAAGTCATCAGCATTATGTCGACTGAACCTGATCGGGAAGCGTGGTGGTCGATAGTCTTGTTTGGATGGGGTCTGTTCAAGGGTTTCCTGCATCGGCCAGCCTTCGTTATGTACTGCCTGTAAGATCTTTTAGACGGGATTCCTGTTCTGCGGTCGGATGTAGGCTGAGATCAGGGCTTCTCGATGATCGATGAATTTATATCTCGCTTATTCGAGTCACGGTCACTCGATTACGTCGATCGCTTTTGAAAGCGTTGTTGGCATCAGAGGAACATATCCTGCTTCGTTAACGTAGCGCTGTCCCTCATCCAGAATCCACAAGATGAAGTAGCGCGTAAGCCCCGAGGGCTTATTCAAGGTCACCAGATTCAACTCGCGCGCCGGTGGGGAAGGATAAATCCCAGACGTAACAGCAGCTACGGCTTGTTCTTTCGTGTCCAGCACTTCTTGATCGTCGACTTGACGGTTTTGATCGAGATCCAGCGGAACTACCTGGGCGCCGAGAACCGGCAGCCCCGTGTTGGGATCGAAAGCGTAATTTAAATTGTTGTAACCCATGCCGAGTGGATCTTGAATGACGGCTTCGAGTAAACCCGGATCCCCATACACGCCGATGCCCAACAAATCTTCCTGTCTACCACCGAGATACTGTGCAAATGTTGCGGGCGCGCCAGCAGCATCGGAGCGTGTGAAAACGTGGATCGCCTCGGTCACTTCGGGTTTATCTACCACCTGTCCCCAATTGGTAATCGTTCCGGTGATGTAGATTCCAATAAGCATGTCTTGCGTCAATCCCGTCTGACGCAAATCCTGCCAAACCGGATTCTCCGAGCTTACAGTAAGGAAAACGGCGTCTTTCGTGACCGGGACCCAAAATGCGCCTTTCTCGATTTCTTCGGGGTAGATCTCACGGGAAACCATACCGATGTCTACGACATCGGCAAGAACGTCCGACATGCCTTTCCCCGCGCCACCCGCGGAGACATCGATGCGTACATCCGGATAGAGAATTTGGAACTCCTCACTCCAGCGTATCATCAAAGGGTACAGTGCCCACGCACCAGAGATGGTGATGGTGCCCTTGACGTCATTCTCGTTAAAATCCTGCGTCGTCGGTGCGGCACAGTTGGTCAGCAGCAAGACACAAATGATGCAGAACGAAAGCCTGATTTTTTGCATAGATGTGTTCATCGAAATCCTTTTCCCATTCACAGGTGAGATTGGTGATCGTGGCACGCCGTTTACTACACGGATGTTATGAACTCATCGATGTCGACGACTGGTCCGCGTCGTTGATGCTGCGCATGGTTATGAGTTGAATCACGCATGCAGTGTGTGATCGGCAAGGCAGTCACGATAACAAAGCCGACTTTTACGTCGGCTGACTTCTCCCCTATTTTCCCTTCGACGGATAACAGTAAAGGTGATAGGGCTGTAACAAAAGCGTAACAAGAACTTGCCACGTTGTATGGGAAGCGACGGTTCCGATCCTGGACGTGGTGCAGGATCCCGAAAAGGGACGAAGACCACGTGGAAAACGTGAAGAATCGATTGGTCAGGACGTTGTACAATGGAGAGTGATTTCTCGAATACGCAGGAGGTGGTATGGAGACGGTAAAGTATTTAGAGACCCTCAAAGCTGCACATCGCATGCTGGCTGCATACGAGTACGATCGACGACTTGTGGAGCGCGGGTATGCCAATCGCACCCTGGCGATCGATCTTTCGAACAACACCGTAACCGAAAAACCTGTAACGCAGCAGATGAAAGACATTTTCACAGGCGGGCGCGGTTTCGCGCTGTGGCTGCTGTGGAACGCCGTGCAAAACAACACGCGCTGGGACGATCCCGAGAACGCGTTGGTCATTGCCGGCGGGCCGATCGGCGGCATCACCACCTACCCCGGATCGGGCAAGTCGACCGTGGTCACGATTTCCCCGCTGACCCACTCGGTGATCGACAGCAACGTGGGCGGCCATTTCGGGCCCTACTTGAAATTTTCCGGCTTCGATGCTATGGAAATCCGAGGGAAGGCCGAGAAGGACGTCGTCATCGTGATCGACGGCGATGCGGGAATAGTGACGATCGAAGAAGCTCCCCTGGAAGAACTGAACACCCATCTCATCGGAGAGCAGCTGGCGGGGATGTATGCGCAGGACGACAGAGACAAGAAGAGTCTTTCCGTCATCTCGGCCGGCCAGGCTGCCGAGCACATCCGTTACGCCTGCCTCAACGTAAGCTGGTACGATCCGCAGCGAGAAGCAATGCGGGTGAAACAGGCCGGACGGGGTGGAACGGGACGCGTCTTCCGCGACAAGAAGCTGAAGGGCATTATTGTCCGCTACAGCGATTTAAACAGTATGAGCAACCATCCGGCGAACATGGATCTGCTCCACCAGGCGGGAGAGCGCATCAACAAGGAAATCATCGAGTTCGATGATGCGCAGAATCAGATGCGCAAGATCGGCACGCCCTACCTGGTCGAGATCATGGACCACTTCGATCTGCTGCCGGTGCACAATTTCCGCTTCGGCTCGCATCCCGAGTCGCCCAAGATCGATTCGACGGTGTGGAAGTCCACGTTCACCCAGGACGTATTTGACGGCTGCTGGGTGGGCTGCACGTTGTCCTGCGCGCACGCCGTGGATCATTTCCATCTGCGCACGGGACCATACGCCGGCGAGGTGGTGATCGTGGACGGGCCGGAGTACGAAACCGTGGCCGGATTGGGTTCCAACATCGGCGTTTTCGACCCGCTGGCGATCATCGAGATGAATTTCTATGCCGACACCTACGGCATCGACACGATCAGCCTGGCCGATTCGATCGCCTTCGTCATGGAGTGCTACGCGGCGGACATCCTCACACAGGAGCACACCGGCGGTCTGGCCCTGGAATGGGGGGACGCCGAAGCGGCGTTGGTGTTGATTCACCAGATGGCCGATGGCGAAGGGTTCGGTACTATCGTCGGCCAGGGCGTGCGCTACATGAAGGGGTATTTCGCCGAGAATTTCGGTGCTGATCTGGATTTCCTGCAGGACATCGGGATGGAGAACAAGGGCTTGGAATTCTCGGAGTATGTCACCAAGGAATCGCTGGCGCAGCAGGGCGGCTACGCCATGACGCTCAAAGGTGCCCAGCATGACGAAGCATGGCTGATATTCATGGACCAGATTCACAAACTGTTCCCGACGTTCGAGGACAAAGCTGAAGCGCTGCATTACTTCCCCATGTGGCGCACCTGGTTCAGCCTGCACGGATTGTGCAAGCTGCCCTGGAACGACATCACGCCTGAGAACAACGCTGAGACGGACGAACCCGGCAAGGTCCCCGAACACGTGGAGAATTACACCTGGCTCTTTGAGGGCATCACCGGTACGCCGGTGACGGGCGATGACCTCGTACGGCAGTCCGAGCGGGTGTACAACTTCCAACGCATGTTCAACTTGAAGCTGGGTTTCGGCACGCGCCAGCACGATTATCCGCCCTATCGCGCCATGGGGCCGGTGACGGTCGAGGAGTACGAATCGCGCGCCGAACGCTACGACGGGCAGCTGCAGGAATTGGGAGTTGATATTGAAGGGCTCTCGACCGAGGAGAAAATGGCCAAACTGCGCGCTCATCGGCAGGACCGATACGAGCAATTAATGGACGCCGTCTACGAACGCCGCGGCTGGGACAAGGACGGCGTACCGACGCTGGAGACCGTCAAGAAGCTGGGCATCGATTTCCCCGACGTAGTGGATTTGATCGAAAAGCACATGTAGGATTTCGTAAGATAATTAGAATAGACGCCCGATCTGGGCGTCTTGATTTTTAATCGATCTAAGCATGTCAACTGTCCCGACCTGGATCGTTTCTATTCCTCACGATCCGTTTCCAGCGCCTGCACGATGGCCTGCGTGGCTTTGGCCAACTCGGGTGCCAGATCGTACAGCGCTGCGCCCTCGCGATCGGCCTGTCGTACGAGCGGATCATACGGCAGATGTCCGATCACCGGCAAGCCGGGGCTGCTGTTCTCGATGAAAGTCTTATCTTCTTCCCCCTGCACTTTGCTGCCCACGAGGTAAAGATCCTTCAGCTTGATGTCTTCCGCCAGCGACTTGATCTGCGCCGCGGTGCCTAGGCTGCGTTTGGTGGGCTCGACCACGATCAGCATGGCGTCCACAGCGGAAGCCGTGGCGCGGCCGAGGTGTTCGACCCCGGCGTACATGTCGAGCAGCACGACTTCGTCGCGACGCAGCAAGATGTGCGTGGTCAGGGAACGCAGGATGGCGCTCTCGGGGCAGATGCAGCCCGAGCCGCCCAGCTCGACGGCGCCCATTTCGAGCAAACGGATGCCGCGGTGCAGCGCAGAGAAGCGATCGGGGATGTCGTCCACGCGGGGATTGAGTTTGAAGTAGCCGCCGGTGGTGCCCGGTTGTGCGCCGGTGCGTTCGTAGATCAGATCGTCCATGCGGGCGATGGGCGTTAAGTCATCCAGCAGTTCCTGTGGGAAGGCCAGCGCGTCGGCCAGGCAGGGCGCCGGGTCGGCGTCGATGGCCAGGACTTGAAATCCTTGTTCAGCATAGGCGTAGGCCAGCAGCGATGTGAGTGTGGTCTTGCCCACACCACCTTTTCCGGTGACGGCGATTTTCATTGCGTTTCCTCGAATCGATCTATGATTTGAAGCGGCCTAAATTCTCCAACTTCTCTCGTAAGGATTCTATCCGTTCCCTGTCGAAGATGGGAACGCTCCAGGATGGCGTCGCTGGTCGCCAGATGGGGATTTCCTGGATGCGCGTGCGCAGTGCACGCAGGCGGTGAAAGCGTTTGTGGTAACCGCGCAGCTTCGCCTCACGCCGCAGCGTGCGGATCACGGCGGTGATGTCGAAACCTTCCTGGCAGGAGATGCCGTCGGTGAAGGCGTCATCGCAGTTCCACAGGGACCGATTTTGCAGGGCGCGGGGATCGTCCCGCGCGGCGGCGCGCAGAATTTCCCCGAAACTGAGATCCATGCCGGGAGTCAACCAGTGCTCACAATTGCGGCAGTTGGAACAAGTGCGCACGTCCTGGCCGGTCTCGGCCAGGATGATAAAAGGCAGCGGACCGCGCTGGCTGGTTTCGGATTGAAACGGTGGAATGCGCTGGATGAAATTGCTCAACTGCCAGCGATCGACCCACTGCCACAAGGTCTCGCGTATCGGCGGCATCTCACGGCCGTGCAGCGGAAGTCCCAACTCGCGCAGCCGGGAGGATACGTGCGTCTTGCGCTCCCTGGCCGCCCGAACCATCTTCGTGCGGGCTCTGCGCAAAGAGCGTTCCGTCGTGCGCAGGTAGTCTATAGCAATCCTCGTTCCTTCAACAACGGCCGCGGGTCGACCATGTTGAACTTCAGCGCGGCTTCTTCCGGCATGCCGAAAGCCAGCGCCATGAGCTGGGTGAAGTACAGTGCTGGCATCGGCTCTGTGATTTCCATTTGCGCCTGGCGTCCGTCAATGTTGGCGTGGCACATCGGGCAAGCCACGGCCAGCAGGTCGGCGCCGCGGCTGCGAGCGTTTTCCAGAATCTCCGCACTCATCTCGAGCACGATGTCGGTCGCCGTGAGGGACAGGGAAGCGCCGCAGCAAGACACCTTACGATCCCAGTCGATGGGCTCTGCTCCCAGCGCCTTCATAAGACGGTCCATGGCCATGGGGTATTCGGGCTCTTTCGAGCCGGTGATCTCGGGTGGACGCGTGAGGAGGCAGCCGTAATAGCAGGCGATCTTCAGCCCCTCCAGCGGCTTCTTGACCTTCCCGGCTACCGCTTCCAGGCCGACGTTCTCGACGACGTAATCCAGCAGTGACGAGATCGCCAAACTATCTTGATACTCGTAGCCCAGTTCTTGATCGACTTCTTCTTTCAATTTAGGATCGAGGCGCAGTTCGCGCGCCGCGGCCTTGAAGCGGTTGAAGCACATGGCGCAGGGCAAAGTGACTTCGCTGACGCCTTCCATTTCATAGAGCGCCAGACTTTCGAGCGGCAGCTGTACAGAAAGCTCGTGGTCCACTCGGTGGGCGGGTGATGATCCGCAGCAAATCCAATCTTTGGGCTCGACGGGTTTGCGGCCAAGCGCTTCCAACGTGGCCAGCGCCGAGAGGTTGAACTCCTTGGCCAACGAGTGCAGCGAGCAGCCGGGATAATACCCGACTTCGTCGGCACTGCGCACCGGTGGCGTTGTTTCCGTCTTCGTTTTGTGTTTGCGGATCACGGAAGGCAGGAAGGCGATCTTGCCGTGCTTGATCATATCCAACCCCAGGTCGACGTCTTTGAAGGGCTGCTTGGTGCGCAGGTTCATCTCGACCATCAGGCCCAACTCGTAGGAACGCCCCAGCAGATCGATGTCGCGCAGGAAGACCTTGTTGAACAAGGCGACTTCGGGCACCTTGGGTTTGATGCCTTTGGCCATTGCCTCGCCGACAATGAAATCCATCACGCGGGCGATGTCGATTCCCTGCGGGCAGCGTGTGGTGCAGGTCTGGCAGGAGGCGCAGAGCCAAGGCGATTTGCTTTCGAAGATCAGGTCTTCCATGCCCAGCTGTGCGGCGCGCATCACCTGATTGGGGCCCATATCGAAGTGCTCCATCAACGGGCAGCCGGAGGTGCACTTCACGCAATGATAGCAGAGGAACACGTTCTCGCCGGTGGCTTCACGTATGCGTTCGGCCAGATCGGTGCTGAGTTTTGTCTCCATAGGCATCTCCCTACACCGCCGGTTCCGGACGCGGCAGCAGTCCGGCGCCCTCGACGATCGGCTTGACCGCTTCTTCCCATTCGATGGCCATTACGTGCACACCGGCGACGCCTTCGATCCCACGCATCTGCTGGATTTGTTCGATGGTGATTTTCATGCCTTCATCACGCCAGGCCTGGGCGCGGGCTTTCTTGTCGTCTTTGTCGATGCCTTTCGCGGCCTCGGTCATGCGATCGACGTAGATATCGGGCACGTCCAAACCGGGTACCTGATCGCGCATGTAACGCGCCATGCCGGGGGATTTCAACGGACCCAAGCCGGCCAGGATGTATACCTTCTCGTGCAGGCCGAGTTCGCGCACTTTCTGCATGTATTCGGCGAAGCGCTCAATGTTGTAGATCAACTGCGTCTGGATGAAATCCACGCCGGCGGCGACTTTCTTGGCCAGCCGCAGAGGGCGGTACTCGAAGGGATCGCCGAAGGGATTGGCCGCTGCACCGACGAAGAAGCGCGGTTCGACCTCTTCCATCTCATCGCCGCATTCGAATTTGCCCTCGTCACGCATCTTCACCACCATCTGGATCAACTGCACCGAATCCAGATCATGGACGTTTTTAGCGGTTGGGTGGTTGCCGAAGGATTGGTGATCTCCGGTCAGGCAGAGTACGTTGCGCATGCCCAGGGCGTAGGCGCCCAGTAGGTCGGATTGGATCGCCAGGCGGTTGCGGTCGCGGCAGGTCATCTGAATGATCGGTTCGATGCCTTCCTGCACCACAATCGTGCCGGCGCCGATCGAAGACATGCGTACGATGGCGGTCTGGTTGTCGGTGATGTTGGCGGCGTCGACCACGCCCTTCAGCAGGGCGGCTTTCTTGCGGATGACGTCGCCGTCGGCGTCTTGCGGTGGACCCAATTCACCGGTGACCACGAATTCGCCGGCGCGCAGCAGGCGTTCCAAGCGAGAGCCGGATTTGTAGCCGTTGCTCGAAGTGTTTGTCATGGCTTCGCTCCTTTTCGCCTACTCAGTTTCTTCGGCCGCCAGACGCAGGTCCTGGCGGGTGATTTTACGTGGACCGCCGTCGCGGCTGGCGGACCAATTCTTGGGGGCATGCACTTGCGTCAGCAGGTGCAGGCGGTCCTGGTCCTTGAGTTTGTCGTAGATCAACTGCCAGGCGCAGGGCGTATCCGGGTTGATCTCGCAGACGCCGTTTTGCGAGCCGCCGCAGGGTCCGTTGAGCAGCTGTTTGGCGCAGCGGGCAATAGGACAGATGCCGCCCGTCAAACCGAGGATGCACTCACCGCAGGCGGCGCAGCGTTCCTCCCAGACGCCTTGTTCCGTGGGCAGACCCAGAACCGAGGTGTTCAAGCCGGGAACGACGACGGCTTTCGGGAAGCGTTCGGCCAGCGCTTGCACGCCGATACCGCATCCGATCGAAACCACCACGTCCGCCTGGCTGATCTGTTCGTCGATGGGGTCGATATACTCCCATTCGCACTGGCGCTGCACGGTGACGTGTGCCACGGCCTTGGGTCCGCCGTCGAGTTTGGTCGACATGCGCAGGCTGCTGGCCAGGATGCCGGCTTCCTTCTCGCCACCGGCAAAGCACACCGTCACGCAGGTGCCGCAGCCAACGACCAACACATCTTTGGCATCTGCGATCAGGGCTTTGATCTCATCCAATGGTTTTTGTTCAGCAACGATCATACTTCACTCTCCCTGGATACCGGATCGTTTGGGCACGGTTCCGGATCCTTGTTACCGACAATCTCAGGTTTCGCTATTTCCCTCAGCGGCGAGTCGCAGTGGGTTCGGGCCTATATTCTGAATCTGTTCTGCCATGTTTTTCGCCGTTTCGGCGAATTGCTTGCCCATCGCCGATGAGAGATTGAACATCTCCACTCGCTCGGGTTCTAAGCCGATCGACTCTAATATTTGTTTGATCCTTTGCACACGGCGTTTGGCGTTTGCATTACCTTCCAGGTAATGGCAGTCACCGGGCAGTCAACCGGCGACCATCACGCCGTCGGCGCCGTGTTCGAAGGCATGCAGCACTTCGAGTGCATCCAGGCGTCCGGAGCAGGGAATCTCGACGATCTTGGCCTGCGCCGGATATTGGATGCGCAGTACGCCAGCCAGATCTGCAGCGGCGTAAGCGCAGTGATGGCAGCAGTAGGCAACGATCTGTAACTCTTTCCCGTTTTCACTCATCTTCGCCTTCACCCTTCACGCAGTTTAATCCTCGTCTCGAACAATGCACCTACCTCACCTTCCATTTGCTCGTGGCGGTAGTGCAGAAGTTCGATGGCATAGGCGGGGCACTCGGCCACGCAGGTGCCGCAACCCTGGCATACGGCGGGTTCGATATAGGCTGCGCCCATGATGCCGCCAACCCCAGTGAGGTCAATCTGCATCTGCGGTACGCCGTAGGGGCAGATGCGCACACAGGTCAGACAGCCGACGCAGGCTTCGGGATCGACTCGTGCGACGGAACCACCGACATCTAACGTCTGGCGTGATAGCACCGTCGCAGCCCGCGAGGCCGCCGCCTGGGCTTGCACGATGCTCTCGTCCAGAAGCTTGGGATAGTGGGCCGCCCCAGCCAGGAAAATGCCCTCGCTGGAGAAATCCACCGGCCGCAGCTTGACGTGCGCTTCCAAGAACCAACCGTCCAGATCGACGGGTACCTTCAATTTCGTGGCCAGCGCCTTGTTGCCTTCCGCCGGAACGAGCGGGGTGGAAAGCACGAGTAGATCGGGCTCGAAGTTCAACGGCGTGCCAAGCACGGGATCCTGCACGTTTACCTGCAGTGTGCCGTCCGATTTCACCTCCACATGCGGCTTGTGCGCCGGATCGTAACGCACGAAGATCACGCCTGCTTCGAGCGCCTGCTTATAAAGCCGTTCCTTGAACCCATAAGTGCGCATGTCCCGATGCAGCATGACGAGGCGCGCCGCAGGATGCACGCTCTTCAACTGCAGCGCCTGCTTCAACGCCGTGGTGCAGCATGTGCGGGCACAGACCTCCTCCGCCGGGCCGACACACTGGATCATCAACACCTCATCCGGCGGGGCTTTGTCGAGCAGTTTCCAGGTCTCTTTCGTCTTTTCGTCGAGTTTCACGCGCTTGCGGCTGGATTTCGCCAGTAAAGCTTCGAACTGCAGCCCGCTGACCACGCGCGGGGTTTCCGTATAGCCGTATTCCTCGCCGCGGTACTCCCGTCCGCCCGTGGCGACGATCGTGGCGCCGTGTTTAATTTCCACTCGGCTGCCGTCCTCGTTCTGCAGCGTGGAGGTGAAATCACCGACAAAGCCCGAGGTGCGCAGCACCTGACTCGACAGGTGCGTGGCGATCGCAGGGTGATCCTCGACCCGTTGGATCAACGCCCGCAGGTATTTTTGGGGATCGTGAACGAGACTCGAATCCTTGGGGTCGTGGTTGAAAAATACGCCGCGCAGGTTGCCGCCCAAAGCCGCTTCTTTTTCGACCAGATGGACGGGGAAACCCTGATCGGCCAGGGTGAGTGCGGCGTTCATGCCCGCCACACCGCCGCCGATGACCAGCGCTTCCTGGCAAACGGGAACCGGCTGCGTGTGCAGCGGCTCGAGCGCCGCCACGCGTGCAACGGCCATGCGAATCAAGTCTTGTGCTTTTTCTGTGGCAATCTCGGGTTCATGCGAGTGTACCCACGAACAATGATTGCGGATGTTGGCCATTGCAAACAGGTGCTCGTTCAAACCCGCCTGGCGGATCACATCCCGGAAGAGTGGGCCGTGCGTGCGTGGCGTGCAGGAAGCCACCACGACGCGGTTCAAGTCGTGCTCCGCGATGCAGGCCTGAATCTGCGCCGTGCTGTCCTGCGAGCAGGTGTAAAGCAGGTGGTCGGCGTGGGTCACATGGGGCAGCTCCGCGGCGTAGTCGGTCACGCCTTCGATGTCCATGTATCCGGCGATGTTCGTGCCGCAGTGGCAGACGAAGACTCCGACGCGCGCCGGTTCGTCGGCGATGGCTTTTTCGGGCGGATAACTCGGTTGGCGTGTTAGCTGTCCCCGGGCAGCGGTGAGTAACGCTGCGGTTTGTCCCGCGGCACCGCTGGCGTCGACGACCGATTCGGGGATGTCCTTCGGTTCGCGGAACGGTCCTGCTGCGTAAATACCCGGCCGGGAGGTTTCCACCGGATTGAAGAAGGCCGTGTGGCAGAAGCCGTAATCGTCGAGCTCGATTCCCAATCGCTGGCCAAGATCTTTAACGGATTGCGAGATCTCCATGCCTACCGACAATACGACGAGGTCATACTCCGCTTCCGCCATGTGCGTTGCGGGCAGCGTGGAGTCGTTCTGAACTCCCATCCCGATGCCTTGTTCTTTAACGTAGCGGACCAAAATATTCTTGGAGTCGGGGACTTCTTTGAATTCGGACACACGGCAGCGTGTGTATTGGATGCCGTATTGTTCCCGGGCGCGGTGGTAATAGGCATCGTAGCCTTTGCTGAAGGCGCGGATGTCCATCATAAATACATCCACCTCGGCTTCGGGATCGTGATCGCGCACCAGGATGGCTTCTTTCGTAGCGTAAATGCAGCACACGGCCGAGCAGTAATCGTGGTTCTGGTCGCGCGAGCCGACGCACTGCAGGAAGGCAATTTTCTTCGCCGGGCGACCGTCCGAGGGACGCACCACGTGTCCCGTGGTGGGCCCGGAAGCGGAAAGCAGGCGCTCGAGCTGCAGGGCGGTGATTACGTTGGGGTAGCGACCCCAACCGTATTCCGCGGAGAGCGCGGCCTGATACACCTGGTAGCCCGGCGCCAGGATCACGGCGCCGACGTTGATGTCCTCATAGGTTTCGACCATCTCGTGGTTGATGGCCTCCGCGCCGCAAGCGTAGACGCAGGCCAGGCACTCGGAACAATGCCCGCACTGCAGGCAGCGCTTGGCTTCGGCGCGTGCCTGGCGTTCGGTCAATCCCAAGACGACCTCGCGAAAACTGGTCACACGCTCTTCCATGGGAAGCAGTTTGGGTTCGCTGCGCGGCAGCAGTTCGATCTCCCCCCGCTTGAGGCGGCGCTCGATGTCCTCGCGGGTGACTTTAACCACCGGCGGTGCAGGCTTCTCCAACTCGTCGAGCGTGCCCTGTAAATAATGGTGAATCGACTTCGCCACGCGATGTCCCAAAGCGATGGCCTCGACAATGAAGCTGGCGCCGGTCTTGCGCCCGCCGACGACGAACAAACCGGGCGCGTCTTCACATGCCAGTGTTTTGCTGTCGGCGCTGAGATCCTCGAAAGCAGGGTGCAGGTAGTTCAAATCGGACTGCTGGCCGACGGTGCCGATCACGGTGTCGACTGCGAGAGTGAATTCGCTGCCGGCTTCGATCTTGGGTCGCCGGCGGCCGTGCTTGTCTTGGGTCATGCCGCGGCCGGTGCGGGCCAATTCGACACCGGTGACCTTGCCGTCCTCGGTCAGTATGCGCGTCAGCGTGGTGTGCTCGAACTGGCGGATGCCCTCGGCTTCAACGGCGTCCATTTCCCACTGGTAGGCGGGCAGTTCGCCGCGCGGCCGATCGTAGG
>CAYYVY010000027.1:0-42293 GCA_964475265.1 uncultured Anaerolineaceae bacterium
TTCGTGCCAGAGTGGTGTCCACAAATCGGAAGGGGTGTACGGGAGGGCGACGCCGAAGAGCCGTATCCATGCAACTTCGGGAGGATCGGGAGGGCACGCCAGGCATCCGACAATACGATTTCGATGCAGCGCGACGACGTAGGGGGGTTGGCCGAGGAGCGATAGTGCGTCTACCCAATCGAAGTGCTGGTGCAAATACGCTGCAGACTGGATGAGATGAAGCACTTCGTCGTGATCGTTTGGCGTTGAAGAACGAAAAGTCCACGCAGCCCGGCTGCTCATAATTCGTCGTTTCGGGATACCCCAATCATTCGCATTAACGACCGAGTAAACGGAATGGCCATTTCAACAACTGGCGCAGAAGGCGGTCGCGCGCTCGCGCTTTGGGCATCGTTTCGAGGCCATTCTGCATCGTGGATAGTGCATCGAGTGGTTTTCCTCGACGGAGCTGCAGACGGGAAAGCGCTTGAAGCGTGGCCGCATAGTGTTCCGAATCACCGAGTTTTTCGAAACCATCGATAGCTTGATGATATGCATCTTCGGCGCCGGAAGTTTGACCGCAAGCTTCGAGCGCCGAAGCGAGATTGCCGTAAGCTTGGGCGGTGCGTGTTTCATCGCCCTGCGAGGCGAAATATTCGGGTGTATCAAGCACCATCTCCAGAGCGGCTTGCGGTTGCTTTGCCGCAAGCATGACGACACAGAGATCGTTGGCGATCTCTGCCGCTTTGCGTGTGTCTCCTGTATTTAGGTATTGCTCTCTTGCCAGGGAGAAGTGTTCGATGCTTTCCTCGTAACGACCCGAGCGATAGGACTCCAGGGCGAGTCGTTCGAGTTCTTCCGGCGAGGCATTGCTCTGTGTCATAACGTTATGTCGAGTAGCGTCTCGGCGAGGATGCGTAATTTCTCGACGGGGATCTCACTCAGCTGTTTTGCGATTTGTACGTAGGTTTCATTGCCGGGTTTGCACAAGAATTCGCGAATCTCCGGCGAAAAATCCATGAAATTCTTAAACGCCTTGTTCGTCGTGATCCATTCTCCCACCGGACCTTCATCGTCGACATAGTCCTCGATCGATTGCCCAAAAGCGTCAACGATCATTTCGAGTTCGGTGAAAGGAATGGGATATTCTCCACGTTCGTACGTGCCCATGCGCCTGGATGAAATCCCGATGGTTTCCGCCAGCGTTTTCATCGTCATCCCGGTATCGCTTCTCCGCTTACGAATGAGCGCGCCGATGATTCGCTGACGCAGCGAGATAAAAACTTCGGGGTCGAAATCGTTTGCTTCGTCAGTCTCCGGGATAGTTGGGGCGATTAAGGAATCCAGGGGCGTATCAAGACGGAAGGCAAGCAGTTCGAGCTCAGGCAGGGAGATGATGCGACGACCGAGTTCGTAGGAAGAAAGTGTTCCCCGAGTGATTCCGATCATTTCTGCGACTTCGTTGATGCTCAAATGGGCTTCTATGCGCGCGCCGCGTAAAATTGCCCCCAACATTTTCGCTCGCAGGGTGAACGCAGCTGAATCGGTCATGGCCATTCTCCAGAACGTCTAACGTCGCGATTATAGCAGAAGTCATTCGAATAAGCGCATCCATGCGTTGCGGGATGCGGTTTCTACGCACGGCTTAAAGTGCAGCGAAAGAACCCAGCCGCGCGCAAGGCTTGCTTTCTTATTCCTCTTCAGGGGGCATCAAATAGCCAATTCCCTGCCTGGTGACGATGTGAATCGGGTTTTTCGGATCGGGTTCAATTTTCTGCCGCAGACGACTGAGACAGACCCAGAGAATTTCTTTATCGTCCTCGTATTCCGGACCCCATACCATTGAAAGTAATTCGTCGGAACTGATCACTTGTCCCACTGAACTGGCGAAAGTCTGCAGCAGGCGATACTCGGTCGCCGTGAGCGAAACTCGCTGGTTCGAGACGGTGACCAGGGCGCGTGGTAAATCGATCTTCAGTTCGTAATGGGTGAAAATTGGTTGATGGAAACTTTCGTCCATCGTACGTTCCGCGCGCCGCAGGACGGCGCGCACGCGGGCCAGCATTTCTTGCGCGGAAAATGGTTTGACGATGTAATCGTCTGCACCGGCATCCAGTCCGCGCACTCGATCTCGTTCCTCACCCTTGGCTGTGAGGATGATGATGGGCACGGATGAGAATTCGCGAATCCGCTCACATGCCGTGAAACCATCCATCACGGGCATCATCACGTCGAGCATGATCAAATCCGGTTGTTCTTTCGAGACTTCTTCCAGCGCTTCCTGGCCGTCGTTCGCCGACCGCACTTCGTACCCTTCGGTGCGTAAGTTGACTTCGACGAGTTGGACGTAGCGCGGTTCGTCGTCCACGACCAATACGGTCTGTTTCTTTTCCTCACTCATGTTCGTTCTCTCCGCGGTTTGTGCCGTTGATGTTTATCGGCAGCGTAAAGTAGAATTTCGATCCCTGGCTGGGCTTGCTTTCCACGCCGATCTCGCCACCATGCGCTTCAACGATCTTGCGGCAGATATACAGCCCCAGTCCTGTTCCTCGGACTGAACTGCTCGTCTCGGGAACGCGATAAAAGCGCTCAAAAAGATGGGAAACATGTTCCGTTGGTATGCCCGGTCCCTGGTCGATCACCGTCACTCGCAAACGTTCATCGTCCCATCGGACATGAATGTTGACGGAAGAATCCGGGGCATATTTACGTGCATTGGTAATGAAATTTTCAAGTACCTGAGCGATGCGCGTTCCGTCGATTTCGAGCTCGGGAATATCTGCGTCCATATCAATGGTCAACTGCATCTCGGGGTAGAGAGACCTCGTGCGCTGGATGACATCGTTCAATATAGGCGAAAGACGGGTTGGGGCGAAGGTCATTTTGAGCGTTCCAGTCTGCAGTCGAGATGAGTCCAACAGGTTATCGATGAGTTCTCGCAGGCGATCGGACTCATCGTCGATGATCATCAGGAACTGCTTGCGGGTTTCTTCATCCCATTCCGTATCCTCACGCAGCAGGGTGGTTACGTACCCCTTGATGAAGCCGAGCGGTGTTCGCAGTTCGTGAGACACCGTGGAAACGAATTCGTCCTGCATGCGTGCTAGTTGGCGCTGCGCTTCCAGACTGGCAATTCGGCGTGCCATGCGGCGATTTTCCAGAAGCTGCCCCACGTGCCAGGCGACGAATTCCGCCAGGCGAATCTGTTCTGCAGGATAGGATGGTCCGCCGAAGCGACCAAACGTCAGACCACCAACCCGGCGTCCCGAGACGACGAGCGGCAGTCCGAGATAATCCCTACGGCGGTCACGGCTTTTTACCATGGGACCAGCGTCTTCCTGCCGCAGTACGGTTTGGCCCAGGCGAAAAGCTTCAATCGCAGCCGGTGCACCCCAGGACAGATCTTCCTCTTGCGATCGGCCTCGTCCGAGGGCTCGGGCGTATATCGGCTCCACTTCGCCGGAATCCTGGTTTTGCAGCAGCAGCGCGACGGTATCGAAGATGAAAATCGTGCGTGCCAGACGGAAGACTGCATCCAATCCAGCTTCGGTGTCGAAGGTCTCGGCAACCACGCGCGCGATTGCATACACGGCGTTCAATTCCGTGCCGACGGTTAGTGGTTCTGGAGCGGGAAGGGGTCCGGTCATGTCGTTTGCACTGCGGGAGATAGTACGAAGCTAAAGGTGCTGCCTTCGCCTTCTTCACTCTCCACCTTCAATTCACTTCCATGGGCGTTGATGATCAGTCTTGCCAAAGCAAGTCCGAGTCCTGCGCCGCCATATCGGCGTGTCGGAGAGCCATCCAATTGATGGAACGGCTCAAAAATCTCTTCGATGCGGTTTTGTGGGATGCCGATGCCGGTGTCAATGACCGAGATAGTGACCAGTTGGTCCTCCTGCCGAACAGACAGCCGCACGTTTCCCCCGGAAGGCGTGAATTTAATCGCGTTGTCGATCAATTGAAATAGAACCCAAAACAAGCGATCGAGATCGGCGAACACGGCGGAGATTCCCTGCTCCACATCGTATTCGAGGGTCAGGCCTACTTTCGTGGCTTTTTCCTGCGAACGTTGCAGGACGTCCTTTGCGAGCTCGGAAATGTCGATGTTGGCCAAAGTCATGCTGAGGCCTTCGCGAGAGGCCGTCGAGAATTCGATGAGATCTTCGATCATCGAGTTGAGGCGTTCGGAAGAGCGCCAGATCACGTCCAGCGCATTGCGCTGTTCCTCGTTGATCTCTCCAATCTGATCGTCGAGGAGCAGTTCGAGATAACCCTTGATGTGAGAGAGGGGCGTACGCAGCTCGTGGGAGATGTTGGAGATCAAATTGGCCTTGATTTGATTGACCTCGGAAAGCCGTTCCAGCGCTCGGCGTAATTCGACGGTGCGTTCGTGGACTCTTTGTTCCAACGTGTGATTCGATTCCTGCAACGCGGCATGCAGCTGAATGATCTGCTCCGTAATGGCTTTGTCTAACGCCTTCCGATCGATGAAACCGAGTTGAATGAGTGTCTGTCCGAGAAGGTGGTGTTTGCCATCTGCGGCGTTCTCCTTCTGTTTTTCGAGTGCGGTTTGCAGATTTTCAGCGGAAATCAGGTTTTGCCCAATCAAATATTCGCCGATGCGTGGAACCAGAGCCGGTGGGGTCGTGCGGATTGGTGCGGAATCCGGGAGTCCTTCGAGATACGCTTTTTCGGCCAGCAATGCATAAATGGCGATATCAACCCCGCATTCCAAACACGTTTTGGAGTCTGTGGGAATCGGGTAATTACACTGTGGACACAGGATGACTGTCTGGCCGCCCTTTGAATCAGATTTCGCCACCATTACGCCTCATGGGAGCTGCTCTCTTTTTCGTATCATAGACTTTCTTCCAACTCTGGGCAAGCGCTGGAATTTTATGCAAGGCGCCTGTAAGGTGCAGACCATTGAAAATGGCTCATAATTAGGTGGGTTGAGTGAGGGAAACTATGGCTGTAGAAGTATTGCTAATCGATGATGACCCCGATTTGTCCATCATGTTGCGGACGTTGCTGCGGGGACAAGATTTTCAAATCAAGGCTGTTTTCTCAGGCGAGGAAGGCATCGAACTCTGCCGCAAAGAACAGCCTGACGTCGTTATCTTAGACCTGCTCATGCCGGAAATGGATGGTTGGGAGGTCTGCGAACGAATCCGCGAGTTTTCCGAGGTGCCGATATTAATACTTTCTGCTCTTGGTTCCCCGGCGAGTGTGGCTCGTGCTTTGGATGCGGGCGCAGACGATTACCTCATCAAACCCATCCACGCGAGTTTGCTGGCCTCACGGCTGCGCACGCTCGTCCGTCGAAATTTGGCGCTGCAGGAGCAAAAAGTCGCCTAAGTTATCTCCTTTGGAATCGCTGGCTGGCAACCGCGTTTCTCTCTCAGAATCACGCAGCATGCGCTGCGTGATTCGATTTAACCCTGCAGTTGGACTATAAAGCCGACTTAACGGCTCCCCCGTCGAACATGAGAGCATGTCCGTGGATGAACGCCGCGGCGGGAGAGGCCAGCCAGGCGATAGCGCGCCCGAATTCCGTTTCAGTGCCCATTCGACCGAGCGGCACGTCCTGCGTTACGCGGGCGGCTTGCTGTTCCACGGAGGTTCGGTTTCTCTTTGCGCGATCCGTCATCAGGCTTTCCACGCGCGAGGTCCAGGTCCATGCCGGATTAATGCTGTTGACCCGGATTCCGCGCGGGCCCAATTCGTTGGCCAACGATTTCATCAGCCCGATGACCGACATGCGAAGCGAGTTCGAGAGCACGAGATGATCGATGGGGTGTTTGACGGAATAGGACTGGATGGCAACGATGCTGCCGGAACCACGCGCGATCATGTGGGGCACGACAGCGTAGCACAGGCGGACCGCGCTCATGATGGTCAGTTCGATGGCCGCCTCCCAATCCGTCGGTTGAAGGTCGAGGAAGTTACCCGGCGGCGGGCCACCGGCGTTGAGGATGAGTATGTCGATCTGATTGAAGCGAGACAGGGTTCGTTCGACCAATGATTCGATTTGTTTGCTGCTGGTGAGATCGGCCCGCACGGCGAGAACTTCGGCTCCGGTCTCACTTTCGATTTCCTGCGCCGTAAGTTCCAATTGATCGCTGCGGGCGCAGATTGCCAGTTTGGCTCCCTCTTGCGCCAGCGTGGTGGCTGCGGCTTTTCCCAGGCCTTGTGAAGCTGCCGACACCAGAGCGACTTTTCCTTGAAGTCCGAGATCCATCATGCCTCCGTTTGGGTAGGATCAGAGAACGGTGATAATTTCATCGATTACCTGCAGGTCCGGCCGGTACTTGGCGATCCACCCCGGAATCTTCGCCATCACTCGCTGGGCGTGCCGGGAATCGTTGCTCACCACAACACAGGCGATTACGGTGGAACTGTGCCGGTCGTTGTGATCGATCTCGGCGGTGGAGACGTTGAATTGGCGATTCAGACGGGTGAGTAAGGGCTTGATGCGCCTGCGTTTGTCCTTCAACGAAGAGCAGCCAGGGAGGTTTAGCTCAATCGTCAGTGCAATGACGTGCATAATCTCAGTGTATCTTGGAAGTATGCTGGATACAAGAACCAATCAGTTGGGTTATAATTAAACCATGCAGAAGAGAACGGCCGTTTGGATTACGATCATCGTGATCGTCCTCGTCGTTGGCATGCTGGGTTACGCCATCGTTTCCGGTTTGCGCGCCATTACCGCGCCCGTAACCGACCTGCGCGACGATATCGGGACTCAAGTCGCACGCATTTTGCACCCCACACCGACGATCATCCCCGACCCCGTTACCATCGTGCGTGAAGTGCGTTCCCTGGCGCGCCTGGAGACGATACACTATTCCGTGGAGAAAATCATCGAGGCCGAAACAGGACAAGGGCCATTTGGCTTTCTATTCGGTGACCGGCTCCTTCTGGTGGCTCACGGAAGCGTTATCGCCGGCGTCGATATGGAGAAAATCGATCTGGACAGCATATGGTTCGACGATTTGGGAAGCGTCTATATCGTACTTCCCGAAGCTGAAGTTTTCGTCGCCACGCTGGATAACGATAAATCATATATCTACGATCGCGAGAAGGGCTTCTTCACCCGGGGGGACGTGAATCTCGAAACGGCGGCACGCCAGGCTGCCGAAGCAGAAATCCTGCGCGCCGCATTGGAAGACAACATCCTAGATCAAGCCTCGATCAACGCTGAAAACTACCTCTACTCCTTTCTGCGCGCCTTAGGATTTTCGGACGTCGTCTTTACAGACGAAGCGAATCGACCCTCACCCGCGCCCAGTGCCACAGCAACGCAGCAACCCACTACGGCGCCCTGAACGTTCCATTTTCGTCTCAATACGAAGTTGAGCAGTGAAGCATTCCTGAAAGCAATGCTTGACTTGAGGTTATCGCCTACGCGTCCATTGCGGCGCGTCGTAGCGCGACTCGATCAGCGACCGGCTGGTTTCCAATTCGAGCGGGGATAAATCTTCTTCTGAAAATTGCCAACCGAGTACTTGTTCGAAGCTTTGCGTGAGTGCTTGCGCAGCTGATTCCCAGGGGACCTGCGTGTGCAGGATGTCCTCGACGGTTGCAGATCGCATGCGCACATCGTGGACTGCGGCCTGACGCGCAGTCTCGCTTTCGTACCGCAAGACCCGGCAAATTCTCGTGATGTCTCCGCCGAGGGGAATGGTCCCATGCTGCAGGACGGCTCCTCGGCGACGAAGTTGGGCACTGCCTACGATTTTTTTTCCCTGCACTGTAATTTCATACGCGCTGGGTCTTTGAAAGCACACCGGTTCCTGGTGCTGTTCCTCGGGAAGGGTCTTGTCAGAGGAGACATCGACGTCCAGCCCTAGATTTCCAAGCGCTACGACGAAGGCTGCGCTCAATTTCCTGTAACTGGCCAAGACGCCTCCAGAGAAACTTGGATGACTGTCCGGTGCGATAAGCGCGTACGTCAGTTCGTCGGCGTGCAGTATGGCTCGGCCTCCCGTCGGACGGCGTACGACGTCCCAGCCGAGATCGTCAAGGCTCGAAAAGTCGACGTCCTGAATCGGCTGTGCATAGCCGAGGGACAAACAAGGCGGCTGCCAGGCGTAGATGCGCAGCGTGCAGGGAGATTTCTTCTCACACACAGTTTGAAGAATAGCGTCGTCGGCCGCCATGTTCTCGGCGCCGCGGGCCGCTGCGGAACGAACGAGTCGCCAATGGGTCGTTTCTGTGTGATCCACAATGCCCATTATACCCACTGTGGGATACACCGGGTTTTGCGACAGGATGAGAGATGCTGGGTCGGGGAACGTGAAGCAGGAAAGTCCGCTGGCTGCGGTTACAGCCTGATCATCGCTTCCGACGCCCGAAAGGCAGACATCCTGCCCGGAAGATTGCTATCCGTTTCGTAGGATTTATTCGAGGGCTTCTACGGTGTTCTTCAACGCCTCCCATACGTCATCGATCTCGCCTGAACCATCCACTTCACGCAGAAGGTTTGCTTCCCGATAGAATTCGATGAGCGGGGAGGTTTGACTGTGGTAGACCTCGAGCCGCGCGCCCACGGTCTCCGGTTTGTCGTCGTCGCGCTGATACAATTTCCCGCCGCACAGATTGCATTTCCCCGCAACTTGCGGCGGGTTGGATAGGACGTGATAGGGCGTTTGACACTGCTCGCAGATCCAGCGACCGGATAGGCGCCGAATCAGTTCTTCATCCGGTACAGCAATGTGCAGGACGGCACTCAACTCCCGGTCCATGTCATCGAGCATTTCATCCAGGCCGCGCGCTTGTGCAATCGTTCGTGGGAATCCGTCGAGGATGATGCCCTCTGCTGCGTCGGGTTGTTCGAGGCGGGCGCGTACCATGCCGATCGTTACGTCGTCGGGTACCAATTCTCCTCGATCCATGTATTTTTGCGCCAGGTTTCCCAAGTCCGTCTTTTGGCGTAAATTTTCGCGAAACAAGTCACCGCTTGCGACGTGGACCAGGTTGAAAGCTTCTTGCAAGCGTTCGGCTTGGGTGCCCTTGCCGGCGCCGGGTGGACCGAGTAAAACCAGGATCATGTTCTCCTCCGTTGTGACTGACGTTGCCAATCTATCCTAACGCGGATCGAATACGGCGCACAGGATAGCGTCATTCATGAGCACACCTACAACTCTGATATTGCGTCCGCAAGTTTGCGGCGGATGTTGGATCGCAAGAAGCGGATCCACGTTGCCGGGAAGGTGTCCGTGAGCTTTCGCAGCTCGACTTGTCGCCAGACCAAATATTCTGCCACGCCGCTGATGTCGGTTTTATCGCGGCGTCGTTTCTTGCGCCAATCTTCGAGGAAGTCGACGAGGATGCGGCAGGTAACATCGGCGTCGTTTAGCTCACCCAGATGATCCTGAACGATAACACATTCCTGGATCACGTCCTTCGCCGTCGGGCCGAGCACTTCCTGAACGAATTCAAGCAGATAGCGGAAACGCTTGACATCGATACGCAGCGCATGCAGCGTTTCAAGTTTGGCTTTATCGACGATTTCATCATACCCGCGCAATACGCTGTATCGCTTGTAGACCAGAATCGGCGCGGCTTGATAGACCCGATAATTATTCGGTTTCGAGAGTTTTATTTTCTTGGCGCCGTCGCCCTTCGTCGACAGGAAGGTATTGAATTGATCCACGAATTCCTTATAGCGCTTGCTGTCGAGGCGGCTCTGCAGCGCCGCACGCAGCTCCGCGTGCTCCTCCCGCCAGATAACGAGCAGCGGATCCAATGCGTTTTGCTCGTCTTTAGATAATTGTTCGATGTAGGCGTTTGCCTTCTGCAGCGACACATCGAAATCCCGCACCCGGCCGAGGGCACGGCCCGTCCGTCGCAGCCCTTTTTGAAAAGGTTTGATACGTTTTCGTTTGAAGTAGGGTTGAAAAATGCGGATTGCAGAACGCATCCGTCGTGTGGCCACGCGCATGTCGTGCAGCGCTTCGATGTCTTCCCCGAGACGCGTTCCTGCTTCATGTTCCAACATGCGTTCGAAATGGAAGCGAAGGACCTTTCGTCCTGCCTCACTCATGGGATCATCGGCCAGTACTCCCGGAGAGTTCAGTTTCTTTGATTTTCCTTCAGTGGCTCGTTCAGAAACCAATGCCACAACCGCTTCTTCAACCAGGGATGTGGGGAATATAAGTATCCCTTTTTCCTTGTAGTTCTGAATAGCGTCTTGAACTTCCTCGAGCGGGATCTTCGCCTTCGTCGAAATCTTCTCCAAGGATAAGCCCTGATTCCAGAAGATAATTAGGCACGCAAGTTGACGCGAGGCCGGATCGCCTTCTTGCGCAATCTGTTCCAGGATCTCATTCTCTTCCGGCGTCAATTCATGGTTCTTGGTGCTTGATGCCACTTTGCCTCCTGCTTCAGGACTTTCCTGGCGCTGCTTCCTGCGTTGTTGATCAAAATTATTTCTTGCCTTTTTTAGCTTTGATTTTGCTTTCCTTGCTCTGTTGTTTCGATTCCGTCTTTTTCTTCGAACGCTTGGCGGGCTTCATGTCCGCGATCGTTTGCGTAATCTGCTTTTGGATGGTTTGAAACACGTGATGGATGCTCTGATTGGCGTCCACACGTATCATAGCGAATTCATCTGCGATCGAGTCGAATTGTGCTAGCAGCCGCGTCTGATACTCGATATAACTGTCGTAGTAGTCGCGGCCGGGGAGGATGTCCACACCGGATTCCCAATAGGAGAACCCGCGCGCATTCAAAACACGGGGCACGAGGTTGGCGAGATCGGCCTGCAGGTAAAAGACAATATCCGGAACCAGCGCGAAGCCAAAAATACCCCGCAGCCAATTCGGATCGGCGCCGCGCACCTGTGCTCGTGCGATGATGGAAAAGAGATATCGATCGAGCAGGACGACAAAACTCGCCCGCAGTGCAGGTATGATCTCCTGCTCGAGCCGATCTGCAAAGTCCGTTATGTAGAAGAGGTTCATCGTCGTATCGCTGAGCGTATGTCCGAGCATGGCGGATTTTATGCCTTTACCGGCCAGTTTGCCCCGTTTAAAGCCCGTTGCAGCGACTGCGTAGCCTTCCGATTCGAGCCATTCTCGCAGCAATGCGATCTGGGTAGAGCGTCCCACACCGTCCGTGCCCTCCAGCACGATCAGTTTGCCGGGAAGCTGCTTTTTCTTAATCCCGGGCAGGCCGTGACCGTAGAATTTCAATTCCGTCATGGTTCGCCCTCTCGGAGAATATCCTTCTCCAGGTACCGACCGATCAGGCCTTCGGAAGTCAGGACTCGGCGCCAGGCGTTCGGCTCGGTTCGCAAGGCGTCGCCGAGATGGGTTTGAACGACCTCTTGCACCAATTCCTGTTGCTCGAGAAGCGGTAGGGAGGCATCGATGACTTCGAGATTGAATTCGGAGGTCATCTTCTCGTATTCGTCGAGGATTTTCGATTGGAATATTTGGTAACTCGAATAGGGATCGTCGCTCAAGCCCAGATCCATTCCGGCTTCGTAATATTTCAAGGTTGGTCTTCCGCTCAAAATTCTCTCCAAAGCTTCATCCAGAGAGACACGGAAATAGAATGCAACCGTGGGTTCGATCGCAAATGAGTAAATAGACCGCACCCATTGCGGATGGACTCCGCGGGCAACATCGCGGGCGAACGCCGTATACACGTAGCGGTCGGCAAGCACGATTGCGCCAGCCTTAAGTGCCGGCAGCATCTGCCGATCCATGCGGTCGGCGAAATCGGCTGCGTGAATCAGACTGAAGGAAGTCGGCGTGAGAAGCCGTTTTTTCTTGCCGCGTTTCGTTGTTTGATACACGATGGGTGAAGAATTCCATTCACTGTAGGCCACACAATATCCCTGGCCGAGCAGCCATTTCCGCAGCATGTCGAGTTGGGTGCTCTTGCCCGACCCATCGATTCCTTCAACGATGAAGAGCTTTCCGGGTAACGCTCGTCCATCTGCAAGTTTCGCCATCCTTCATGCTCCTCGTGATGTTATTACCGGCCCGGTTGCGGCGAAGTGATATTGACCATCGGGGGAAAAGAATAATAATGTTTTTCGCGAACAATGCCAAGCGGCCCAGCGGGGTTTGAATTGCGATCTGCGGCATCCACGCGTGCCTTCTTGCAGCAAAGTGCCCTCTCCGTGTGAAATCCGTTGCGCTCGCAGCGCAGCGGCATGGGTAGGTATTTAGGGAAGGTCGCCACGTGGTTGCGAAATACCGGCGGCCGCGGAATCACCTGCCGGGCCTGAAGCGTTATGTGGATTGGGATCTGTCCCGGAATATGCGCTTATAAAAACCGGGCAGGCGTTGATGGAGGAGGTGGTCCAACCACAATGCCCAGCGCTCTCGACGCGCCTTGCGCCACGAGGCCCGCAGCTGGCTTGCGGATTCGTCTGAAATTTCCAATTCGCTGAATCTGGCTCGCAAATAGAACGACGTGCTCTCAGCAAGGGCCACTTGTACCTGTGCGTACTCCGAAAAGGCGGTGTTGAAACGATCTAGAAATTCGTTGGGTGTGGTGCTCGATGAAGCCGAATAACCCAGGGATCTCAACGATCGACGAACGTCTAGGTACAGTGCTTTGATTTTTTCGCGCGGGGACTTGCGTGAAAAATCGGATCGTCTGTAAAGCAGTAAGCCGCCTCCAATACCGAGGACGGTGAGGAATATTCGCATGCCGGTGAAAACCAACGCCCTCGGCAAATAGAAAATCGAGGTCTCTTCTTCCTCGCCGGCGATATCCTGTTCCTTTTCGTCTTCAGGAAGGCCGCGGTTGAACGTTGTCAGTGCTGTTGTGGGTTCAAATTCGATCCAGCCGTATTCGTTGAAGTACACCTCCACCCAGGCATGTGCGTTGTTAACCCGGACACGGTATTCATTCACTCGATAATCGAACTCGCCCATCGAATAGCCCGTAACGACGCGGGAGGGGATGCCCTGCAAACGCAGCATGACGGCCATTGCGGAAGCGTAATAACTGCAGAAGCCTCCCGGCGCTTCGAAGAGGAAATAATCGACGGCATCCCGTCCCTCGGGAACTTGAGGGACATCCAGGTTGTAGGTGTAGTTACTGCGCAGATAATTTTCGACCCGTTTGACGACTTCGTAGTTCGACTCGGAGCCGAAAGCAACCTGCGCGCTGAGGTTTCGCGTACGCTCTGAAATGGTATTCGGGAGCTGTAAGTACGTTTCAGCAATTTCATCGGAATACGTCGATGAGGCGGATGCAAGTTCACGCGCGGAAACGTCGGAAGCAAACGAGGCGATACCGTAGCGATCTGGTTTCCCTGTGACCAGGGAGTCATCCGGGCCGATCGAGAGAAGTTGGATGTTGTGATCACCCCAAACCGGTTGATTGACCGCAAAAAGCTTCTCACCGTGGTCTGCAGTGATCCAGAAAGACTGACGCAGGAAATATCGTCCCGGCGGGGCATCTGGAACGGTATCCGGGATGGGTTCGAATGTAGATTGGGATTCGATGGGCAACCATCCGCTGCCGGTGTATTCTACGAATACCTCGTTGCGCCAATAATGCTTCGGAATCGCCGCGGTTTGAATCTCCAACTCGGGCGGCGGCGGCACCGGGTCGCTCAAGCGGACACGCATGATCGTCTGAGTTCCCTCTTCCAGGGGAATACCGATCGTACTCATGTTGGGCGTGTATGCGCTTATGGCCTCTCCACTTAAGCTGGGGAAAGGTCCTCCTGATAGTGGTCCGTTGTCCGATATCGGTTCGATCCGCATTCGTTCCAGGAAGTCGGCGATTTTCTGCCAGCCTTCGATCGACGTAAAAATGGGGAAGATGAACACGAAAACCGTGATCGAAGCAGTGAGCAGCGCAGCGATCGCACTCCAATCGAAGCTAAGATCCGGGTGGTCGACCTTTCGCTCGCGCCAATCAGCGTGGGCGCGGTAATACACCATGAACGCAAGCAGCAAGCAGCTGAGCGCAGTGAAGGTGATTAACGGCGAAGTCGGTTCTTCACCGAGCTGGATGTTGACGCCCAGCATCAATCCCAACGGCACCAGACCTTCCAGCGCACGTTTCCTGCGAATGAGAGACCACATAAACCAGGCGGAGCCGTTCCATATCAGGAAGACGATGCAGAAGAGCAGCCAGCCTTTGTCGAAGATTTGCTGGCGGTCGATAATCGCAAGACCCCAGTATTCGATGCGGGCGAGCAAATTCATTATTTGGGCGTGCATCGACTGGATGATGCTGATTTGCGGTTCGATAGTGACGAGCATGCGCAGCGGGAAAAACCGTCCGACGGACTCGGCGGCGACAATGAGCGATAAAAACAAGTGATATGCGAATGCGGTTCTGCCCCGGAAGTGGGAGACGGCTGTCGCCGCGCCAAACAAGAACGCCGTCAGGACCACCAGAAAATATGAAATTTCGTGCCGTGTCCAGCCGGCTTGCTGAACGCTGTCTGAAAACGTGCTGGCGATGCCCAAAATCAGCGCGAGAGGGACGTAGAGGTGCTTCGTCCGCCGAACCAGCTCAGCCCTGGTCATTCGCCGGCTCCGATCGAGAGATCCATCGTTGCGCGGGGTTGTGAGCGCGTGATGATGGCGCCGGTGCCGAGATGCGTAAATTCCCAACGATGCAGTTCGCCGTAGGCGGCGTGGATGGGTTTGACCGCAGCCGGTATCACCACGCGTGTCCGGATTCCAAGTTTGGACAATTCGAGAACGGTGTTTTCCGTTTTTCCTGCCTGCTTCGGATCACCCGAATCTAAAAGGATCGCCATTACGGCGCCGTGGCTGCTGTTGGAGAAGGGGTTCAATTTCGCCGACCACTTGGTATCCATGGATGGCGTGATCACCATGGCAAGATGGCTGGAAGATTGAACGGTGGAAGCGTCCACGATCGTTGCTGCCAGCGGACGGGAAGCGGTGGCTCGCAGAGGGGCCAGTCCCCGAAGCAGCGTCCAGAAGTGTGAACGGCTTCTTTGCGGTGGAATGATGACTCGCTCGGCGCCGTGGGCGAAGAGACCGACGGACAATCCTGCCTGCAGGTATTCACGCGCTAGCGAGGCCGCCAGCATGATCATGACCTCCTCGCTGGAATTCGATTCCTCCCCAAAATGTGCCCCTTCGTCCATATCCAGGACGATCCAGATCGTGGACGTGCCTTCCGGTTCGAACCCTTTGACGTACGGCTCGAATCGTTTTGCGGTCGTCGGCCAATGGATCTGGCGCAGAGGATCGCCGGGGACGTACGGGCGCACGAAGGAGGCATTCACGGTATCTGCGTGAATGGGCTGCGGGACGAGCAGGAATTCGCCCTGCGAGCCACCCCGCGGCATCAAACCCGAGGGTAGCCTGGCAAGCGGCGGATAAACCAGGATCTCCTCCGGCTCGTGATAAATGTGGCGTACGTTGAAAATGCCGAAAGGATCCCCCATGCGCAGTTCCCAAGGACCGAGATGGAACAAGCCTCTACGTTCACAAATTGTGCCGGCGCGCCATTGGGTGAGTGCGTTGGGATTTAAACTGCGTACGCTCGAAATGGTGTAGCCGGGCAGATCGCTTTGATCGGCAAACTCGGCCCACAAAACGGGAAGATTGGAGTGGTTGAAAACCTCGACGGTCTCCTCGATTTCGTCGCCCACCTGGATTGCCCGGTAGACCAGGGTGCGTTTACCGATAACGTTGTCGAGCATGGACCGCGACCAGATGAAAGCGGTAAAGAGGATGCCCAAAAGCGCCCCCAACCCGATTGCCGTCGTCGTAGCAAGCTCGTGCACATGCCAGATGAGTATGCCGATGAGAAGGAGTATGGGATACCAACTGCGCAGCTCGAGGGCCGATTTTCGGATTCCATCATCCCGCTGGATCAGGACCGGTGTGCCCCGAAATATGGCTTTGAATTTATCCGCCATGGGAATGCGCCAGGACATAGTTGGTTAACTCCAGATGAACTGAATTATAAGGGATGTATCTGGGTGGATTGTATAACACAAGTCTGCTCTTTGCCGGACATTCGACGCTGCTTCAATTTTTACGTGTAGATCTGCTGCAATACCGCAGTGATCTTGGACCCGTCGGAATGTGGTAGACTGAATCGCCGAATTAGCGGCATCAGCGACTGTAAAACGGAAACGCACGTTTCAATACTATCGGTGCAAGGAAGGCGTAATTTCGGGTTGGGCGGGAAAATGCAGCGGAAAGTAAGTACATGGCGCTTGATCATTGTGTTGATACTTACCGGATTGGCGGCTTCGTGCCAAGGTAATCCGGGTTCTCCCACGGCCCGCGAAAACCTACCTGCATCGGCGGACGTTTCATCCTCCGCGGTAGCCACTACGCAGACAACGCCAGATACGACGTCGGACGCTTCCTTGCAGGGGACGGTGCGGATTTGGCTGAGTTGGAACAGCGATGAATTACGCAGCCTGCAGCGCGTCATCGATCGATTCTTGGCGCAGAATCCCGCAGCGGAATTTTCCATCGCCTACTTTCCCGAGGACGAACTTCTTCCGGCGCTCGAGTCGCAGCAAGACGCGAGTCTTGGCCCGTCCATCGTCTTCGCACCCTCAGCGTGGGGTCCGTGGATGTGGTCACAAGGATGGATCGTCGATGTTGCCGATCGTGTCGATGAGGAATTGGAGACCAACGTACACCCGCTGGCCTGGAGCCAGGTGTCCTATCAGAACGCCCGAATCGGGTTACCCCTGGAACTCCAAGGCCTGGTTTTGTATCGCAACCGCGCATTGGCCGGAACGGCACCGGAAAGCGTAGCGGATTGGGTGAACGCAGCGCTGCAGCTCAAGGAAGAAGGCAAGGTAGGGATCGCGCTGGATCTCGGTTTCGATATCACCGCCTCACAAATCGATGCTTGTGACGCATCGTTGTTTGATGAAACGGGAGAGGTCACGATCGACACTCCGGAAGGCCGCTGCTGGCTCGAATTACTGGCTTTCATACGACAGGCCAGCCGGGTGACGACCAATTCAGACGAGGATTTAGCCCTATTTGAGACGGGCCAGGCGGGTTGGGTCATTGATGGGACGTGGAACGCGCGGCGCTATGAAGACGCTCTCGGAATCCAGAATTTGTTGGTAGACCTCTGGCCGGTATATCAAACCACGGATCGACGCCTGGCGGGATTCGTGTGGACCGAAAACGTATATCTGCGGCAGGGTCTCTCAGATCTCGATACGGATGCCGCCTGGGCTTTCATGCGCTTCCTGTTGACCCCAGAAGCGCAGGCGATTCTCAGCCAAGCGGCCAATGCAGATCACCTCTCGGTCCTCTCGGGTTTAGAGTCCGCCGACATCCTGCAGCGCGAGCTTACGGTCGCCCTTTTCCAGGGCGTTCCGCGGCCGCTTTTAATGGATTTGGATCTCTATCGAGCGCCTTTGGAAAGTGCGGTAGACGTGGTGGCTGTACAAGGTGCGGACCCCGATTTGGCAATTGAAGTTGCCTTGAGCAAGCTCGAGCTGTTGGGAACGGATAGCGCTGCTGAGGAATAGTGCTTGCTTCCCCGGCGACGCGGCATAGAACCGCGTGGAGGACAGCCGGCGAGGCGAATTTAAAAGTACGGCTGGGAGTCGATGTCGTGGGAGTGCGTTGATGACGGTTCCTGAATGGGTACGCGATGCGGTCTTCTACCAGATTTTTCCGGATCGTTTCGCCAACGGCGATACAAACAACGATCCACCCAACGTTCGACCTTGGAACGAGGAGCCGACCGGATGGGGATTTCACGGCGGTGATCTGCAGGGATTAATCGCTCGCTTCGATTACCTGCTCGATCTGGGCGTGAACGCCATCTACCTCAATCCGATCTTCCTCTCGGCTTCCAACCATCGCTATGACACGATCGACTACTTCCAAATCGACCCCAAGCTGGGAGATCTGCAGGTTTTTCATGCCTTGATCGAGACGGCTCATCAGCATAACGTGCGGGTCATTCTGGATGGCGTCTTCAACCACTGCGGTCGTGGTTTTTTCGCCTTCGATGATGTACTTTCGAATCAGGAAAATTCACCGTATCGGGATTGGTACCACATTCAACGCTTTCCGCTCAACGCTTACGATACGCACAAAAAGATCAATTATCTGGCCTGGTGGGGCCACCGCAATCTGCCGAAATTCAACACCGGAAACCCCGCAGTTCGTAAGTACCTCTTCTCTGTGGCAAGATATTGGATCGAGCAAGGAGCCGACGGCTGGCGCCTGGACGTGCCCACGGAAATTGACGACGACTCGTTCTGGGAGGCCTTTCGTTCGCATGTCAAGCAAATCAATCCTGACGCTTATCTGGTGGGTGAGGTCTGGGAGGTGAATCCCCGCTTTGTGGGTGAACGCCACTTCGATGGATTGATGAATTACCCTATCCGGGACGCGCTGCTGGATTTTGTGGCGAAAAGAGCCGTATCGCCATCCGGATTCGCCGAACGGATCGAGGGCGTTCTGCAGGCATACCCGGAAGCGAACAATTTTGCCCAATACGTACTACTTGGAAGCCACGACACGGAACGCCTGCGGACGCGCTGTAATGGGGACGATCGCATCGCGCGCCAGGCCTTCCTCTTCCAGATGGGATTTCCGGGCGCTCCGGCGGTTTATTACGGCGACGAGATCGGCATGTCCGGCGGCAAGGATCCGGAATGCCGGGGGGCATTTCCGACGGACGAATCACGATGGGACCACGCGCTGCGGGGTTACGTCAGGGATCTGATCCAATTGCGGCATCGTTTACCCGCTCTGCGACGAGGCGACTACCGGACTTTGTTGGCGGATAACGCAAGCGGGGTTTTTGCCTGCGTTCGATCGTTCAACGGGGAAGCGGCAGTGATCGCGCTGAATTCTGCGGACGAGGCGCGCAGCGTGACGCTTGATGTCGATTCAACCGGTTGGGAAATGGGAGGCGGCGTTTACGAAGCCATCGCTAAAGAGCATCTCCGGGTGAGCGATGCGGGACTAAACCTGCATCTTCCGGCGAGGGGTGGCGCGCTGCTCTACGTCCCGGTATAGCGTCCAGGCGAAATGCGCAGCTTCGATCGACTTCGCCGGTTTAGGCAAGAGAAATTCTCTTTTCGTATTTCCATGATGATTTAATTCGCTTATATCCAATATTGGGGTAGAACTGATGCGCCGTGTCTCTGTGCATGCCGGAGTACAGCGCTACAGTTTCACAGCCATGATCGCCTGCCCACTTCTCGATATGTTGCAGCAGTTGCTTCCCCAGCCCTCGCCGACGATAGGTTTCCCGGATTACGATGCCGCCAATTTCGGCGCTCAATCCGGATATCAACAACCAGCGCAGATAGGCGTGGATCCATCCCACGATCGGTCCGCCCGGTACTTCGATCACGAATACAGCATGCTCGCTTCGGCTTCCGAGATACGCGAGCCTGTTCAAAATCTGTGCCTGCGATGCGGGATAGCCGAGTTCTGCACTCAATTCTGCGATCTCTGCTGCGTCCGCCGGTGTGGCGGGGCGTATCTCGAAGTTTGTATCGCTCTTCTTGTTCATTCTGCTACCTCGTCTCGCGAAACGATGACGTTCATCAGGTGTGACTTAAACCACAACCTGCCCATCTCTTCAAGGTCATGCTTATGTAAAGCGGTTAGAAGTCCCACTTTCTTTCCTCCGGGTCGAGTGTGCACGGGCAATCATCAAAACGCTATTTTCAAGCCCATTGTATAATCCCCGTGAGGGAGGAAGGGGCAGCACGAGCAGCCCATCGTATTTATATGGAGTACTTCCTCCAACGGGATGGTTGGCGATGCACTTGATTCTGACCCACGAGCAAGCGGATTTCGATGCCCTCGCAGCGTTGCTTGCCGCGCGCCTTCTCCATCCGGAAGCGCTGGCAGTTTTACCGCGGCGCTTGAACCGTAATGTGCGTGCCTACCTCACGCTGTATGGTGAGCGCTTCCCGTTCGAGGAGTTTCAGGATCTCCCCCGCGGAAAGGTCGAGCGCTTGACCCTGGTCGACACGCAGTCAGCGGTTACAGTCAAGGGGGTCAATAAGAATACCGAAGTGCATGTCATCGATCACCATCCCGAAGACGATGCGTTGAATCCGTCCTGGACGGCGCATCTCGAAAATCTCGGGGCGACGACGACGCTGCTCGTTGAAAATCTGCGTCAGGAAAACATCACGCTCGACCTCGTCATAGCGACCTTGCTGCTGTTGGGCATCTACGAAGATACAGGGTCTTTGTCGTATGCGGCAACCACTGCGCGAGACGTCCGTGCAGCGGCGTGGCTGCTCGAAGCGGGAGCGAGCCTCGATATTGCTTCCAATTTCCTCAATCATCCACTCTCTCCCGAGCAACGAGACTTGTTTAACCGGCTCTTCGAAAGCGTGGAAACGCTCGAGATTCATGGTCTCTCGATCGTGATTGCCTGCGGCGTCGCCGGTGGTATGGTGGATGAGATTTCCACCCTGGCGCACAAATTGCGTGACGTTTTCGACCCGGACGGGTTGGTGGTGCTCGTCGCGCTCAACGGGGCGATTCAAATGGTCGGGCGCTCATCGTCCTCCTCGTTAGATATAAGCCGCGTGGCGGATCATTTCGGTGGGGGAGGTCACAATCGAGCGGCTGCAGCGTTGATTAAAAATCGCGAACTGGATGACGTCTGTGCCGAGCTGCACAGCCTCTTACCCCAGATTATCGAGCCCGTTAAAACAGTTGCTGAAATCATGTCGCGCGATCCGCGGGTTTTAGATCCGGAGACTCGCATTGCAGATGCATTGGCGCGCATGCAGCGTTCCGGGCACGAGGGGTTTCCCGTTGTGGAAGGGAAGAGCGTAAAAGGATTACTCACGCGCAGGGCGGTAGATCGGGCAGTGTCGCACGGCATGCAAGATCGCTCGGTTGTCAGCATCATGGATGCGGGAGATCTAACGGTTCATCCGCAGGATTCCGTTCAACATCTGCAGCGTGCCATGATTCACCACGGTTGGGGGCAGGTGCCCGTCGCAGATCCGCAGAGCGGTGAAATCATCGGCATCGTGACGCGCACGGATTTACTGAAGATTCTCGGGGCGGTCGAAGAATCACCACTCACGAATCTCGCCGATCTTTTGGAAAGTGCATTAAAGCCGGAGCGTCTGGCGCTGCTGAAAAGGGTCGCCGAGGCGGCTATGGCGCACGAGGCGGCTTTGTACATCGTGGGTGGTTTCGTACGCGATCTCCTCCTGCATGAACCCAGCGTGGATTTCGATCTCGTCGTGGAGGGGGATGCCATCGGATTGGCGAAGCGTCTGGCTTCGAAATACGGTGGCCGCATCAGCAGCCATCGACGCTTTGGAACGGCCAAATGGCATCTCGATCGAGAAAGCAAGCAACTCCTGCAAGCCGTCGCTGCCTCTGCGCAAGCTGAGATCGACCTTCCAAGCGATCTCGATTTCGTCTCTGCACGGACGGAATTTTATACCCATCCCACGGCGCTGCCTTCGGTCGAGCGCGGCAGCATCAAGCTGGACCTGCACCGCCGCGATTTCACGATCAACACGCTTGCGTTGCGCCTCGATGGCCGGCATTACGGCCAGCTGCTCGATCACTGGGGAGGTGGGCGGGATTTGCGCGAACGCAAGATTCGCGTGCTCCACTCCATCAGTTTCGTGGACGATCCCACGCGCATGCTGCGGGCTGTACGTCTCGAGCAGCGCCTTGATTTTAATATCGAAGCGCGCACCCTGGAGCTTCTGCAACAGGCGCTTCCGCTCCTGGATCGGGTGAGCGGCGAACGGCTGCGCAGTGAACTGGTCCAGGTCTTCCACGAAAACCGTATGCCGCAGATCATGGCACGCTTACAGGAATTGGATTTACTCCAGACGATCCATCCTACGCTGGTCTGGGATGCTTGGCTCGAGGACCGCGTATCGCGCGTGCTCGATTTCATCGCGCCTGCGGCGTGGTGCCTCGAAGATACACCGGGGCAGGGATTTCTTATGTATTCGCTCCTGTTCTTTCGCCTTTCGCCGAGGGAGATTCACGCGGTTTGTAATCGCCTGCATTTCCCCTCCGGCTTGATGGGCCAAATTCTCGAAGCCGCAAGCCTGGGCCGGGAGTTGCCTGCGATGCTGGATGGTGCGAAAGCGAGCGAATTGACGGCGCGTATGGATGAATGCCGTGAAGCGGCATTGGCAGCAACCTGGCTCGCGCTGCAGGGTGAAACGCAGGCCCAAGAGGCCATCGGCCGATATTTGAGCACCTGGCGATTTGTGGCGCCGAAGACGGACGGCGAAAGTTTACGCGCGCTTGGCTTGCCGCCGGGTCCGGGCTATCGACGGATTCTCCGTGTGCTGCGGGCAGCCTGGATCGATGAAGAGCTACACTCGAAAGCGGGGGAGGAAGCGCTGCTGCAGAAATTGATCGAACGGGAAGCTTCCCATGGTTGAGGTGCTCGATTTCCGCATCCGGCCCGCAGTCGAAGCGGACCTGCCAGAAATGGAATGGGAAGGCGAATATAGCCAATACCGGCGTGTCTACCGGCATGTGATGGAAGAAATGCAATTGGGCAGGCGCTTGATTTTCGTTGCTGAATGCAGCGAGAAGGTCGTGGGTCAGATATTCATCCAGTTCAACGCACATCGCGCGGACATTCATAAAGGTGTTCTAAGCGCCTACCTGCACGCTTTCCGCGTCCGGCCGGCCTATCGGAAGCGAGGAATCGGGACGCGTCTGGTTCTTGAAGCGGAGTCCGTTCTGCGTGATGCGGAATACGACCGCGTGGTGATCGCCGCCGCAGTGGAAAACCTCGAGGCTCGCAAGCTGTACGAACGCTTGGAATACCGTGTGTATAAAACCGACCCGGGTCGTTGGTCTTTCATCGACCACAAAGGCAAGCTGCGCCGAGTCAACGAACCATCGCTGCTGCTCGAGAAGTGGCTTTGATATTGCCGGCTGCTCCGGTCGCACGATAAAATCCGCAGACTACTCATTATCATTAAAGCCGCACTGCAACCGAGCGTATGACTACCTCACTTTCGCAAACGAGTCTTTTTGATGGATGATGAACTGAAAACGAAACCTCTATTCAAAGCAATTGAATTTGCCGTACAGGCACATAGTGGGCATTTTCGCAAAGGGACCTCCGTTCCGTACATCGTGCATCCGCTTGCGGTGGGCCGCATCCTGGCGGTATCGGGATGCGAACGCGATCTCGTCATCGCCGGCTTCCTGCACGACACGGTGGAGGACACCGCGGTGACGTTGAGTGAGATTCGAGTGAGCTTTGGAGAGTGGGTGGCGAATCTGGTTGCCGCCGTTACGGAATCCGACCGTTCGGCACCGTGGCGAGCGCGGAAGCAGGAAACGCTGGACAAACTTCAAGTCGCCGATGAAGACGTGCTTGTGCTCGCGCTGGCCGACAAAATCGATAACATGCGATCCATTCGGCATTATTTACAGCGCGAGGGGGAACAGCTCTGGGAGCGCTTCAACCGCCCGCGCGCCGATCAAGCCTGGTATTTTCGCTCCCTGGCGGCTTGTTTCCAGGCGCGAATTCAGCGGTCTCCGGCTGTGGACTTACTGCCGCAATTCATTCGCCTGGTGGATGTGGTGTTTCCGGCATGAATCGAAGGGTTTTCGAGCGACGTGGCACGAATCTTGAACCCTGTTAAGAGTCGCTCTGCGATGTTGGATGGGATTCCACGGCCCGCCATTCTCGTAAGTCGACGGGCAAGAAGTGTGAAGGTCGTTGTTCTGCAAACATGTGTTTGGAGAGGATTGCTCCTTGGTGAAAGTCGTTCGCTGCGAACGTTGGCAATTCATCGGCTTCGTCGTGCTTGTGACCATTGCTAGCACGATCGCTTGTTCGTTTCCTGCCGTTTTTTCTCCCAAAGAAAGCACTCCCAACAATCAAGATGGCGATACCTTTCCCACGGTCACCCCGACGGCCACTCAACATCCGCTGATTTCCTTGCTGCCGCCTTCACGTGCGCCGGGCGAGGAAGTGCTTCCCCCAACACCCGACCCAGTACGAAACACGCCGGCGGTGCGCATGGACGTGCTCTACCACGTCGTGCAGCCAGGAGAGACGTTGGGGCTGATCGCCGAACAATATGATGTTTCCGTGCTGCAAATCAGTCGGGCAAACCAGTTATCGAACCTCGATTATCTTGCCGTGGGACAGCTGCTCGAAATCCCGGCACCCATTCCGCAGCCCGAAGGCTCCAGTCTTAAACTCATCCCGGATTCGGAACTCGTATATGGGCCGGCAAGTGTGATTTTCGATCTACCAGCTGAAATCGTGGACTGGGACGGGTACCTATCCGGGTACACCGAGGAGGTCGAGTTTGAGGTGCTGAGCGGCGCACAGATCGTACAACTCGTGGCGCAGCGGTATTCCGTCAACCCGCGGCTGCTGTTGGCTCTCCTCGAGTATCAGGGCGGCTGGGTGACAAACACGGATATCGATGGTATGGCGAGAGTTTATCCGCTTGGCTACCAGCGACAAGATTGGGGTGGTTTGTTCGTGCAGCTATCCTGGGCCGCCGATCGGCTCAACCAGGGTTACTACCTGTGGCGCGCCGGCTGGGCGGGTCCGCTGGTTTTTTCTGACGGCAAGGTCGTCGTGCCGGGACCTGGTTTGAACGCCGGAACCGTGGGCGTGCAATACCTGTTCGCGCAGCTATACGACGTCGAGGCCTGGCGAGGCGTGGTCTCTGCGGAGGGCTTTATCCAGACTTACGTAGCGTTGTTTGGTGATCCTTTCGAGCGTGCGATCGAACCGCTCGTACCGCCGGATCTGGAACAGCCACTGCTGCAGCTTCCTTTCGAAGATGGCAAGTTGTGGTCCTTCACCGGAGGTCCTCACTCCGCATGGGGGGAGGGCGCGGCGTGGGCTGCGCTGGACTTTGCCCCACCGGGATATGCGCTGGGATGTGGCTATTCCGACGAGTGGGTCGTGGCCGCGGCCGATGGACTGGTTCTGCGCGCTGAGAACGGTGAAGTCATCCTGGACCTCGACGGGGACGGCTCCGAGCAGACCGGATGGGTGCTGCTCTACATGCACGTCGAAAGCCGAGAGCGAGTCGAAGTGGGAACCTATCTTCACGCCGGGGAGCGAATCGGGCACCCGTCTTGCGAAGGTGGATTCGCGACTGGTCTTCACGTACACATCGCACGTAAATTCCGGGGCGAATGGATCGCCGCGGACGGACACCTTCCTTTCGTCATGGACGGATGGGTTTCCGCGGGGGACGGAACGGCATACAGTGGCACGCTGCGCAAGGAACAGGATACAATAGAATCTTGTGAATGCCGAAATGAGACCAATCAAATCGGACGGTGACGACTCTAAGCGACACCGTGCTCGATGGGAACGACGTCAGAGATTGTTCTTGATGACGTTCGCACTCTTAATCGCCGTGCTGGCCTGTTCGCGCGGGGATGTTCCCTTGCAGGAGGCCATCGGCTCGGGAAGTCTGCCAAGCCCGACTACGGCAGCCGAGCAGCAGGTCGCCGAAGTGGAACCGACCGATACCGTCGAGGCGGTTCTTTCGACCGTGATGCCGGAGGCACCGGAACCGGTGGTCACGCCGACGTTCCCGCCGACGGCTACAGCCCAGTCCGACGAAGAGCCTGAAACGTTGGTGTATGAGGCACAGCCCGGTGACAGCCTGCATTCCGTATCGGTTCGATTCGGTGTTGTCCCGGAGGACATCACTTCAACGGAACCTTTGCCGGATGCGAGAGGGTTGATCAATCCCGGCCAATGGCTTTTCATTCCAGATCGAATTGGGAACTCCGGGCCGAACGAACGTTTGCTCCCGGATAGTGAGATCATCTTTTCGCCGCATGCGGTCGAGTTTGACGTTACCGCGTTTGCCGCACCATACGGCGGCTATCTCACGAAGTACCGCGAATCGCTTGGATCTCCTTTCCGTCCGGGGACGGAGGTTTTATCGGTCGCAGCGCGGGATAACTCGGTCAATCCGCGTATCATGCTGGCCTTGCTTGAATTCGAATCCGGCTGGGTTACCAATCCGACCGCTCCGGTGGGAGATGATTTCTCGTATCCCATGGGCCACGTCGCCGGACAGTCTCCCGGGCTCTTCCGTCAATTGGGTTGGGCGGCGAACGAACTCGGCAACGGCTATTATGGCTGGCGGGCGGGAAGTATTACCGAGCTAGAATTTTCAGATGGAACGTCCCTTCGGTTGGCGCCTGATTTGAACGCCGGGACCGTTGCCATTCAGTACTACCTCTCGTTGGACCGAACCCAGGCGGAGTGGGAACTTGCGCTGCAGGAATTCATGGACGTGTATCGGGATTTCTTCGGTGACCCCTGGGCCTACGAACACCCGCTGTATGAGTACGGCGTCGAACAACCGGAATTGATCCTGCCCTTCCTGCGAGGACAGGTGTGGGCGTTCACTGGAGGGCCGCACGGCGCTTGGGAACGCGACAGCGCTTGGGCTGCACTCGATTTTGCCCCGGCGTCGATCGAATCCGGGTGTGTTAAATCCGACAGTTGGGTCTTGGCGGCCGCACCGGGATATATCGTGCGCAGTGAAGAAGGTGTGGTGGTCTTGGATATGGATGGAGACGGTCGCGAGCAGACAGGATGGGTGTTGCTGTATCTGCACATTGCCACGAAGGATCGCATTCGCGCGGGCAATTACGTCGAAAGCGGAGATTATATCGGCCATCCGTCCTGTGAAGGCGGCACTGCAACGGGCACGCACATCCATCTTGCGCGCAAATACAATGGCGAATGGATCCTCGCCGACGGTCCTCTGCCCTTCGAGCTGAGTGGCTGGGTTGCGGTGGCAGGTGCAGAACCTTATCAGGGAGCACTTGTCAAAGGAGACCAGATCGTGCTCGCCTGCCCATGTGCTTCCTACGAGACGTTGATTCAAAGATGAAGTTGCGCTCGAGACGTAGGTTGGTTGCTTATACGGCGATTCTGGCTGTCATAAGCGCTTGTTCATCTGCGCCGCCTTCAACGCTGAATGTCCCGGCGTCGCCTTCTCCGACTGCACAGAGCGGTCCGACGCCGCTTCCCATCCGCACGCGGCATGCACCGGGCGAGGTGTTCGATTACGAAGCCCAGAACGGTGACACCTTGCCGGCGCTGGCGGCGCACTTCAACACCAGCGTGGAAGAGATTCTGGCTGAAAATCCCGACCTGCCGGCTGGCGTGACGACGCTTCCGCCAGGTTACCCGATGCGCATCCCGGCTTACTATCAACCATTGTTGGGATCTCCGTTTCATATTCTGCCGGATAGTGAAGTCATCAACGGCCCCACGACGATCGGGTTCGACATTTCCGAGGAAATCCGCCAGCGCCCCGGCTTTCTCGCCGATTTGTCCGATTACGCCTACAGCCAGCAGCGGGAGGCGTGGGACGTGGTTGAAGTCGTGGCGCGCAATTATTCCGTCAACCCCCGATTGCTGCTGGCCCTGCTGCAGTACCAAACGCAAGCGCTCACCCAACCTTTTCCGAACGACGAGGAGGATCGATTCCCGCTCGATTATCGTAATCCTCGATTTCCGGGGTTGTACGGGCAATTGATCTGGGTGGCCGAAGAGATCAACGACGGCTATTACGGTTGGCGCGAGGGAAGTCTGCGGGAGTTGGAATTGACGGATGGTTTACTCGTGCGGCCCGATCCCTGGCTCAACGCCGGTACGGTCGCAGTGCAATATGTCTTCGCCAGCCTTTACGGGCAGGAGGATTTCAACCAGGCCGTCAGCCCGGACGGATTCTATCAAGCGTATGTTTCTCTGTGGGGAGATCCTTTTGTCCTGAAAGAGGATTTTATCCCTGCCAATTTACAGCAGCCGGAATTAATGCTTCCCTTTGCACCCGACCGCGTCTGGGATTTCACGGCGGGTCCTCACTACTCGTGGGGCCGGGCCTTGCCCCTGGGTGCCCTGGATTTCGGACCTCCATCCGAGGAGAGCGGTTGTATTCCGTCCGCTGAGTGGATCGTGGCGCCGACGAGCGGGTTAATTTCGCGCAGCGGTGAAGCCGCCGTGGTGCTCGACCTCGATGAGGATGGCGACGAACGCACCGGCTGGGTGCTGTTCTTCTTTCACGTGGCAACGGACGATCGTATCGCCGCAGGCGCGCAGGTACAAAAAGGGGATGCGCTTGGACATCCCTCCTGCGAAGGGGGAAAAGCCACGGGAACGCACGTGCACATCGCCCGCCGCTACAACGGCGAGTGGATTGCGGCCGCCGGGGTGATCCCGTTCGTGCTCGACGGCTGGTTGGCTGCGTACGGCGATGCCCCTTATCAGGGAACTCTCACCAAGGGATCGAAGGTCGTCGTAGCCAGTGAGTATTCCTCCGCAGAGACTCGCATCTTCTACGAAGTGCCGCAGTAAAATCCACCCGCGCAGATCACCGCGGCTCACTTCTTCTTCTTTGCAGATTTTGCATCCTTCGGCTCGGGATTGACTACCAGATCCGGCCTCGGAAGAACCTTTGTCAGGTGGGTGAGGCGATTTCCCTCATTCAGATCCACGATTTGTTTCCCGCTCGCCGTACGCGCTTTACGGGGCGCATCGGAGAAGCGCAGCGAGCGGCTTGCCCCGCGCAGGCGGTGGGCGATGAGGCGATCGCTGGACGTGCCGATTGCGGCGCCGATGAGGTGAATCGCTTCTACGGATTTCCAGGCAAGCACACCCTTGCCGTAGCGGCCCTGACTGGGGAACTGACTCAACACGCTTCGTTTGGCCTGGCCGTCTTCGCTGATCAACAGGAGTTCATTTTTGGAACGGACGACGCCGAATCCCACGAGGCGATCTGCATCGTCCATGCGCATGCCCATGACGCCGGCAGCGGCGAGTCCGGTGGGGCGTACCTCGGATTCGGAGAAACGTATCGCCATCCCTGCGCTGCTGACGAGGCAAACATCATCCTCGCCGCTCGTCAGACACACCCAGCCGATCTGATCCCCCTCGGCGACGCGCATGGCCTGGAATGTTTGTGACGAAGGGCCGGGCAGGATTGACAGGTCGGCTTTTTTGAGCATGCCTTGCTGCGTGCAAAGGAGAAGATAGCTGCCCGTGTTTTCCCGGCCCGCCCATTCCGGCGACAGCGCCAAACCCGCGACGATTTCGTCTGCGGGCGTGAAGGGTGAAATCGCGGCGACCGCTGATCCATCGTCGGGCACGTCACACTCGGGAACGGTATGAATCGGTAGGGCGACCGCCTGACCTTCTTTGTTGAAGAGGTAGAGCGTGTCGCGCACGCTGGTGCCGATCACCAGTCTGGGAGCTTTGCGGCTGGCCAGGCGGGGGAGACGTGCCGTAGGGGAGCGCGAGATCAAGCCGTCACGGAGAATCGTGACCCAGGTTTCCTTGGCAGGTGCAAGATCAGCGGCGGTCAGGACTTTGCCCTTCGCCTTTCCGCTGCCGGTCTCGACGATCTGTGTACGCCGACGGTCGCCGTAAGTTGTCTTGATCTGCGTGATCTCCTCGGTGATCAAGTTCCTCATTTTCTTTGACGAGCGCAGCAACCCCTCCAGGGTCTTGATCCGGGCTACCACTTCCTTATAATCCGTTTCGATTTTTTTCCGCTCCAGGCTGGATAGTCGTCTCAGCGGCATATCGAGGATGGCCGTGGCTTGGATATCGCTCAGTTTCAGATTTTTCATCAGCCGGTTTTTCGCCTGCAAGGCGTCCTTCGCGCTGCGGATCATCTGGATGACTTCGTCCAGATTCAGGATTGCGATGCGTAAGCCGGCGAGGATGTGTTCGCGTTCTCGCGCCCGTACGAGATCATACTCACTGCGCTTGCGGATGATTTCGATACGGTGTTCGAGATAAACGCGCAACGCCTGTTTCAGGCTGAGCAGGCGCGGTTCGTCGTCTACGAGGGCAAGCATGATCACGCTGAAGGTGCATTGCATCGGCGTGCGTTTATAGAGTTCCTGCAGCAGTTTCTGTGGGTTGGCGTTTTTCGTAAGTTCGAGGACGATTCGCAGTCCCTGGCGATCGGACTCGTCCCTCAGATCGGCCAGACCTTCGAGATGATTGGTTCGGGCCAGATCAGCGATGCGTTCGATCAAGTTGGCCTTGTTGGTCTGATAGGGCAATTCTGTGACGATGATTCGGGAGCGGCCACGGCTCATTTCTTCGATGTGAGCCCTTGCCTGGAGCTTGATCTTGCCGCGGCCACTGCCGTACGCTGCTGCAAGATCCTGTCCCTTGCCGCCGTGCAGAATGATGCCGCCGGTGGGAAAATCCGGACCCTTGATGAACTTCATGATGTCGTCCAGGCTTATGGAATCCATGGATGTCCAGTTTTCCAGCATGTAGATCAATGCGTCGCAGACTTCGCTCATGTTGTGTGGCGGGATGGATGTGGACATACCCACGGCGATTCCGGTTGCACCGTTCACGAGCAAGTTAGGAACCCCGGCGGGTAGAACGGAGGGTTCTTCCATCGAGCCGTCAAAGTTCTCCACGAATGAGACAGTCTCCTTCTCGATGTCGGCCATCATTTCCATGGAGAGCGGCATCAATCTCGCTTCGGTGTAGCGCATGGCTGCCGGCGGATCTCCGTCCATGGAACCGAAATTTCCCTGGCCTTCGATGAGCGGGTAGCGCATGGAAAATTCCTGCGCCATGCGTGCCATGGCATCGTAAACAGCCATGTCCCCGTGGGGGTGGAATTTTCCCAGCACCTCACCGACGATGCGGGCGGATTTTTTGAAATCCGAATTCGGCCGGATACCCATGGCGTGCATCGCATAGAGAATGCGACGATGAACGGGTTTCAATCCATCGCGCGCATCTGGAAGGGCGCGCGAGACGATCACGCTCATGGCGTAATCCAGATAGGATTGCTGCATTTCATCGTCGATGTTGATTCTCTTTACCAGTCCAACTTCCATAGTTCACCTCATCGGGAGATTGCGTCCACGCAGGTATGATAAAGGGAGGCGCGGCCAGCGTCAATTTAAACGCTCGTCGAAAGCATGAATGAGCCCTCAAAGATGATCGTCGTGAAAAGTAAATGCCTACTGAGATCGTTGGGCAGTTGTTGTGCGACAAACCGCCATGGCCGCGCGGCCTGGATATAATTCAATACCTTGCAGTGAATATATCTCTATGCTACAATCTTAACCGTAGGGTTCCAAATCGAGAAGTTATGTGCAAAAGTGGGTGGAGCCCACTTTTTCTGCATAATAGGGCACCTGGTGAGGAAAAGCGATCGATGAAAAGTGAATTTTCGCTAGCTTTTAACGAAATTACAGAACGCTTCAGTCTGCCGGCAGAAACAGTGATGGAGACACTGGAAGCGGCGATGGCCTCTGCCTACCGCAGATCGGTCAACGCTTCCAGCGCGCAGAACGTGGAAGTGCGCATTGATCCAGACACCGGCGATATCGTTGTCTACGCCGAGAAAGAAGTCGTCGATGAAGTGGAAAATCCCAGCACCGAGGTTTTGATCGATGAAGCTCGGAAGATCGATCCTGAGGTGGAATTGGGCGGCGTCATCATGGTCGAGTCGACGCCCGAAGACTTTGGACGGGTGGCAGCGCAGACTGCAAAACAGGTGATGCTGCAGCGTTTGCGCGAAGCAGAGCGTGAAGCGCAGTACTCCGAATTCATCGAGCGTGAGGGGGACATGGTGCACGGTACGGTCCATTCGATTACCCCACAAGCTGTGATGGTCGGATTGCTCGGGCGGGCGGAAGCGATCCTGCCGCGCAATCAGCAAATTCCCGGAGAGCGCTTCCGAGTGCGCGATCGAATCCGTGTCTATGTTCTGGAAGTGCGTAAATCATCTCGCGGACCAGTGATCGTGGTTTCGCGTACGCATCCCGCCATGCTGCGCCGCTTGCTCGAGATGGAAGTCCCGGAAATCAACCAGGGATTGGTCGAGATCAAGGCCATCGCCCGCGAGGCAGGCAAACGCGCCAAGGTGGCCGTTGCCGCCATGCGCGACGGAGTTGATCCAGTGGGCGCATGCGTCGGCTTGCGTGGCGTTCGCATTCAGTCCGTCGTGCGTGATCTTAACGATGAAAAGATCGACGTGATCGAATGGAATCCGGATGCGGCAACGTTCATCGCAAAAGCGTTGAGCCCGGCGCGCGTATCCGGAGTTTATCTGGACGACAATCTCGAAAACGGGAAGACGGCAATGGTTGTCGTTCCCGAGGATCAGCTGAGCCTGGCCATCGGACGTGCGGGCGTGAATGCCCGTCTGGCAGCACGACTGACAGGTTGGCGCATTGACATTAAGAGTCTTCCTGAGGCTGTGGCAGATTCGGTTAACTTGCTGCAGACCGATGGCGATTATACAGATCTGGCCAAACGGGAGAAAGAGGGAATCGAAGCCGTGGAAGCCATTCTTGCCAAAAAGGCGGAGAACCGTCCGATTACCCCCGAAGAATATCAGGACATACGGCAGTTCGTCGATCGGGTGCAAACCGAAGCCGTTTCACGCCGTGACACCATCCGCCGGGTCATATTGGAGCGCCTCGAGGAAGTTCGAGCGGCGATCCCGGAGACGGCCTACGACGTTGAACTCGAAGCGCTTGGTCTCTCGACACGCGTTAACAACATCCTGGAAGAGGCGGGATTCAAGACGGCCGGCCAGTTGATTGAAAAATTGGATCTCGATGAAGATGCGGTACTTTCCCTTCCCGGAATTGGACCGAAATCCGTAGAAGAAATTCGCGAAAAACACGAAGCCTACCAGTATCCTGAACCTGTTGCTGAACCCGAAGTCGAGGAAGAAATTGAAGCCGTTGCGCCTGAAGGCGTCGAAGCGCAGGTTGAAGGCGAAGCAGCGGTTGCTGAGGAGCCCGGATTGGTTGAGCCGGAAGCCGCTGCTGTGAGCGAGGGTGTCGAAGCTGAAGGTGCGGAGGCTGTTGAGGCTGAAGAGGTCAGCGAGCCCGAAGGGGTCGTAGTGCCTGAAAGCGAACCAGGTGAACCCATGACGGCTTTTGAAGCCGCATTCAAAGCTGCCATCGATGAACTCAAGACGCCGGCTAAATTTGAAGAGCCGAAGGAACTGGAAGAACTTGTGAATGATGAGGACGTCGATGATGACTTCGACGACGACCGGCAACGCAGGAAGCACAAAACGCGCATTATGGAGTACGATCCGGAAACCGGGGAGATGATCGTTACCCGCCGGCGAAAGCGCGAGCAAGATGGATGGGAAGACAAGTTTTAGCGGAACTACGTCCGGCGAGATGCGGAGGACGCAAGTTTGACGTCCAGAAAACGACATCGGCGTCACGTTCCGCAACGGACATGTGTGGGTTGTCGCGAGGTAATGCCAAAACGTTCGCTGATCCGCATCGTACGAGGAACGGAGGGTGTGAAGATCGACATGAGTGGAAAAGCACCCGGTCGGGGCGCGTATCTACATGATGTCCGCTCGTGTTGGCAAGCTGCGTTGAATGGAGCGTTAGCGAAAGCCCTCAACACAGAAATAACACAGGAAGCCCGGCAGGAGTTGGTGGCTTTCATGGATGGTTTGGTGAAAGAGCAAAATGGCTGAGGCGAGCCAGCAGCTTGGTTACGCCAAGGCACGAGTTAAACGAAGAATATTATTCCCCTAGCCTTATCGGCCGCTCGCTGTACGCAGCCGAAGGGGCTCGTGCGGGAGGTATATGATGAGCGAGAATGGCCATAAGGTAGTAGAAATTCCCTCCAACATCACAATCCGTGATCTTGCGACGGAGATAGAAGTCAGCCCCATTGAAGTCATCAAACAATTGATGGCTAACGGTGTCATGGCCAACATCAACCAGCAGATCGATTTCGACACCGCGGCAATCGTCATGGAAGAGTTCGGTTTCGAGGCGCAGCAGGTGGTCAACGTCGAGCGTGACGAAGCCGTAGATGAAGCACAGGTGCCGGACTGGCGCCGCATGATCGACGATGAGGATCCGCAAGCGCTGGTCGATCGGCCGCCCGTAGTGACCATGCTTGGTCATGTGGATCACGGGAAGACGACTCTGCTGGATGCGATCCGGGAGACGAACGTCGCAGAGGGTGAGGTGGGCGGTATCACACAGCACATCGCCGCTTACCAGGTGGAACATGACGGCCGTCCGATCACTTTCCTGGACACACCGGGACACCAGGCGTTTACCGCCATGCGCGCGCGCGGCGCCCAAGGTGCGGATATCGCCGTCCTGGTGGTTGCGGCCGATGACGGAATCATGCCCCAGACGCGGGAAGCGCTGGCGCACGCGCGTGCAGCGAGGGTTCCGATTCTGGTGGCGTTGAACAAGATCGATCGCGATACAGCCAACCTCGACCGTGTCAAACAAGAGTTGGCGGATGTAGGATTGCAGCCAGATGATTGGGAAGGCGACACAATGGTCGTCCCCGTCTCGGCAAAATTGCGCTCGGGAATCGATGATTTGCTCGAGGCGATCTTGCTCGTCGCCGATGCTACCGAGATCAAGGCCAATCCCATTGGAAAGACGCTGGGGACGGTGATCGAGGGGAAACTGGATAAAAGCAAGGGTGTCCTTGCCACAGTCCTTGTTCAAAATGGAACTTTGCGGGTCGGAGATTTCATCTCAGTGGGCACTTCCTGCGGTCGGATTCGTGCCATGTTTGACTACCAGGGCAATGCAGTGGAAGAGGCGCTGCCATCCACACCGGTTTCAATACTCGGGCTTTCAGACGTCCCGATGGCAGGTGAATTGTTCACCGTGCACGAATCGGAACGCGAGGCGCGCAACGCTACGACGGAACGAAAGACGGCCGATGATGAGCGTAAATCCAAGCCTCCGGCGATGTCATTGGAACAGATCTTCGACGCTTTCCAGGCCGGCGAAACGCAGGAGCTGCGCCTGGTGATAAAGGCTGACGTTCAAGGCTCGCTTGAACCGATTACAAATTCACTGCGTGAACTCAGTGCGGGCGATATTCAAGTGAACGTGCTTCACGCGGACACGGGCAACATCAGTGAAAGCGATATCATGCTGGCGACCGCTTCGGACGCGATCGTGATCGGTTTCAACGTCGCTCCCGATCAGGCCGCCAAGCGGGCAGCCGAAGTAGAAGGTGTCGACATTCGCTTGTACGACATCATCTACCGATTAACGGAGGACATCGAGAAGGCCTTGAAGGGCATGCTCGAGCCGGAAAAGCGGATCGTCGTCATCGGGCGCGCAGAAGTCCGCCAGGTCTTTCGTATCCCGAAACTGGGCAACATCGCAGGATGCATCGTCTTGAAAGGCGTCATCCGCCGTAATGCAAAAATCCGCGTTCGTCGAGGAGATGAGATCTTGTTTGAGGGAGCTGTTACCTCACTCAGGCACGCTAAAGATGACGAGCGCGAGATACGCGAAGGATTCGAATGTGGTATTGGACTTAAAGGCTTCGATGATATTGAAGAAGGCGACACGCTCGAATGTTTCACGGAAGAAACCGTCGCGGTTGAGTAGAGACGTGTCATGGTGAGTCAGGCAAGAGCGCGCAGGATTGGCGATCGCATACGCGAGGAGCTGGCGACCTTGATGCAGCGTGAAATTTCGGATCCTCGGCTTTCGATGGTAACAGTGACGGCTGCGGAAGTCGATCGTGAATTGGCCTACGCAACGATTTACGTCACGGCGATCGGACCCGATGACCGTCGCGATGAAGTGCTGCGGGCGCTCGAAAGGGCGTCCGGATATATCCGTAAACAGCTTTCTGCCCGCATCCGTTTACGACAATTCCCAAGACTACGTTTTCGCTGGGACGCGTCCCAAACGCGCGGTGCACGAATCGATGAGCTTCTCGAAATGCTGGATCAGGAAAAGGGGGACGATAGGGACATGCGTGAAGTCTGATATTCTCAAAGCGGGCAAGCTAATTGAAACGAAGGACGACTTCGTCATCGTGGGCCATATCCGTCCGGACGGCGATGCTGTGGGGAGCCTGCTGGCGCTATCGCAGAGTCTTCAGCAGATCGGCAAGCGCGTGACGCCGATTCTGGTTGACGGCGTGCCGCAGACGCTGCATTTCATCGCCAATACGGAAGAGATCCAAACGGAATTTCCGCAGGATTATGGCGCCTTGATTGCAGTGGACGTATCGGATTTGGGCAGGCTGGGCGTCGCTTCGCAGGCGCTCAAGGGCAAGCCTGACATCAATATCGATCACCACCCGACGAATACGTACTTTGCCGCAATCAACATCGTCCAGCCAGCCGCTGCTGCAACGACGCAGATCCTTTATGATTTCATCCTCGAATTGGAACTTCCGCTCGATGCACAAATCGCAACGCATCTCATGCTGGGCCTGGTGACCGATACGATCGGTTTCCGAACATCGAACGTCTCGGCCAAAACACTGCGTGTCGCGGCAGCGCTGATCGATCACGGTGCTGCATTGGCCGAGGTCTATCAGAATTCGTTGAATCGCAGAAGTTATGCCGCGGCACGTTACTGGGGCCAGGGTCTCGCTCGACTGGAGCGGCACGACGGCGTCGTGCTTGCCAGCCTCACCCTCGAAGACCGGGAAATTACCGGTTATCCGGGTATCGATGATGCTGATTTGATCAATGTCCTTTCGACCATCGAGGACGCGAAAATTGCCGTCCTCTTGGTGGAACAAGAGGGAGGATCGGTTAAAATCAGTTGGCGGTCCAAAGATGATGTGAACGTCGCCGAACTTGCGACGACTTTTGGCGGTGGAGGCCATCATCAAGCAGCAGGCGCTATAATTTCGGGTGATGTTGAAGCGGTTAAGCGCAACGTACTATCCGCCTCTTTGGCAGCGTTGAACGGCGTAATGGAGTTGGATACATGAGTGTGTTTGGATTGTTAATTGTGGATAAGCCCGTAGGCCCGACTTCGCATAAGATCGTGTCCCTCGTCCGTCGAGGGATGGGAATACGCAAGGTTGGCCACGCAGGGACGCTCGATCCGCGGGCTTCGGGTGTTTTGGTGTTGTGTTTGGGGGCGGCAACCCGGTTGAGCGAGTATCTCTCGACTTCATCCAAGCGCTACGAGGCCGTGGTGCGATTTGGTTCGTCTACCGAGACGTATGATTCGGAAGGTCCGGTCGTACGTGAAACCGGAAAGGTGCCCAAACGTGCCGAAGTCGAGAAAGCGCTGGATGTCTTCCGGGGTGAGATCGAACAAGTACCGCCGCCGTTCAGTGCCATTAAAATTCGCGGGAAAAAGGCTTACGAGCTGGCGCGAAAGGGGAAAGAGGTGGAATTGGAACCGCGCCAGGTAACCATACATCGCCTGGATATCGTCAGCTACAAACCTCCCGATGTGATTCTCGACGTGGAGTGCACGGCCGGGACGTACATCCGTTCCCTGGCAAACGACCTCGGTGAGCATCTTTCCTGCGGCGCCCATCTGGCGAAGCTGCAGCGCACGAAGGCGGGTCCGTTTACGTTGGAAGACGCCATACCGCTGCCGAAATTGGAAGTTGGCTTCCTGACCGGAAAGTGGGAGCAATACGTTCGTCCAGCAGCAGATGCCCTGCCCGATGTGCCCATCATCAACGTCGAGGGCGAAAACCTGGAAAAAATCCTCTTTGGTCATCGGATTTCAGTAGAATCTGAAGCTGCAAGCATGGCACGAGCGATTGGACCGGATGGAGATCTCGTAGCGATTTTAGAAGCTGTAGAAGACGGCAAGGAGTGGCATCCCCGCAAGGTTTTTCCAAGGTAAACTACACGTGCAGCACCTGCATGATATCCATTCACTGCAATTGCCAGGTTGTGGTTTGACGATCGGCGCCTTCGACGGCGTACACGTCGGTCATCAAGCGTTAATTGGCGCCATGGTATCAGACGCCCACGAGCGTGATCTACCTGCTGTGGTGCTCACTTTTTATCCCCATCCCTCTGTTGTGCTGCGTGGGCGCAGTCCCTCGTTCTACATCACCCTGCCGGATGAAAAAGCGGATTTATTGGGTGCGCTGGGCGTCGATTACGTCGTAACGCAGCGATTCGACCGTGCCCTGTCTCGTGTCCACGCCAGGGATTTCCTGGACCTGCTTCATCGTCAGCTTTCCTTCAAGCGATTGTGGATCGGCGAGGATTTCACGCTGGGACGGGATCGGACGGGAGATCGTGCTTTTCTCGAGTCGCTGAGCAGCGAGTATGCATACGAAGTAGAGATCTTTCCCGCCTTCACCCTTGACGGTGAAACGGTGCGATCGTCGATCGTTCGCCAGGCCTTGCAAGAGGGCGACGTTGCGCGCGTTGCACGTTATTTGGGACGAATCTTCACCTTGCCGGGTGATGTCATGAAGGGCGTAGGAAGAGGGCGGCAGTTGGGGATTCCGACCGCAAACCTGCAAATCCAGGCGGAACGTGCATATCCGGGATCGGGCGTCTACGCTTGCATTGTCGAGTATGGCGGCAAACGCTGGCCGGCGGTGACGAACATCGGCGTGCGGCCGACCTTCGAGAGCGAGCCCGTTCCTCCTACCGTAGAAACGCATTTGTTGGATTTCAACGGCGATCTCTACCACCAGCACCTGCGTGTGGGTTTCGTTGCGCGGCTGCGCGCCGAACGGCGTTTTGCTTCTGCGGAAGATCTAATCCAGCAAATTGAGGAAGACATCCGGCAAGCGCGCTCGATACTAGAAACGACTTTAGAGGGAGAAAATGTCTGAGGATTTTCAACGCCGGATTTATCTTCTCTCACCGAAGCATCTCAGCCCGGAGACGATTGCGGTCGCTTTCGCCAAGACTTCACGTTCTCCCCAGTCATTCCGTGAGATTGCGGACGAATTGAGCGACGAGCAATCGGCGGAGTTCCACGAGAAATGGGTCGTGGGGTACGGCCATGGGTCGGTGGCGGAACACGCGATGCTGCACATCGCCTTCGAAAACGTTTCCCGTCTGGCGATCGAGTGTATCGAATCCAACCGCCTGGCGTCCTACACGGAAAAGTCCACGCGCTACCAACAGTGGCAGCCTGGCGGCTATCACCTGCCTGCAGAATTCCACGCCGGTTCACACGAAAGTCTTTATCGAGAGACGTGCGATGCGCTTTTCGAAGCCTACCAGCAATCGCTCGAACCGGCGCGCCAGGTCGTGCGTGCGCACTTCCCCCCGAAGGAAGACGAGTCGCACGAAGCCTGGGATCGCCGCATCCGCTCGAAGTACGTCGATTCATGCCGTTTTCTGTTGCCGAGCGCGGCGTTTGCCAACGTGGGCATGACGGCCAACGCCCGGGTGTTGGAGCACGCCCTGCGTAAAATGCTGTCTCACCCCTTGGTGGAAGTGCGCCAGATCGGTGAGGCGCTGAAAGCTGTGGCGCAGGAAGAAGTGCCGACGCTGGTCAAATACGCCAGCGCCGTTCCCTACCGCGTGGAAACCGAACGGGATCTCATGCAGCGGGCGGCGAAATTAGCCCTTTCACCAGTGCGTGAGGTCGTTAAACTGGCGGCCTACAGCCCGGAAGGGGAACTGCGCGTGTTGGCAGCAGCGTTGTACGAACAGTCGTGCAGCTCCTTCGAAGCGGCGTTGGCTGCCGTTCAAGATATGTCTGCAGACGAGCGCCAGGCGTTGGCGGAATCGATCCTGGGCCGCATGGATAAATTCGACGCTCCACTGCGTGTGCTGGAGCACGCCGTTTATACCTTCGACGTTGTATTGGATCAGGGTGCCTATTTCGAACTCAAGCGTCACCGCATGATGACGCAGACTCCGCAGCGCCTGACTCCCGATCTAGGTTATGCGGTTCCGCGCTTGATCGTGGATGCCGGATTCGAAGAGCCCTATCGCCAGAGTATGGACATGGCCGCGCAAGCGTACCGCCTCCTGGCGGAGGAGAATTTAAACGCCGCCTCCTACGTCCTCCCCAACGGCTTTAACCGCCGCGTGTTGTGCACATTGAATTTACGGGAAGTCTTTCACCTGTGCGAGCTGCGCGCCAGGTCCAACGCACATTTTTCGATGCGCCGCATCGCACTGCTCATTGCCGAGCAAGTGTGCCAGATGCATCCGCTGCTGGCCGGTTTCCTGCGTTTGCCGCAGGACGTGGACGGGCAGGCGATCGAGTCCGAGCACTTTCAAACGACCTGAAGCTCCGGCTGCTTTTTCGATAAGTGAGATTTGCTTTCCGTTCGCGCGATCGCGGTATCGCTGCGACCTTTTCGCTACTCCATACGCGCCATCTCGATCACGGCGCGCACGATCCAGGGCCGGTCGGCCAACTCCCCGGGCAGGAACACCGGTCGATGGTCGAAGTCGTAGGTCGCATTGACCGGGTTGCCTTGCTCCTTTAAATTAACCCGCACCCAGGGCACGCCGCCGGCGACGGCGGTGTTGACGATGATCGTGGTGTGTTTGTTGTGCCACCAATCCGGCGGCAGTTCGAACGAGGCGACTTCGGCTTGATTGCTGGGCAGCTGGGCGTGGTCCCACGTGGCTTGCAGTCTCAAGTATCTACCTCGGAAATCGCCGATGAAGCGGTCCGCCTCGCGCTGTTCCCAGAAAGCGATGTTTTCTGGCGAAGGGTCTCGCGTCGTGCTGTAGCGTCCCAATATGTCGTAAATCAATTCGTGTTTGTCGTTGCCGGGATCGTCGTCCAAGGCTGCCGGTTCGTGGCAGGTCACGAAGCTGTTGGGCGGCCCTTCACCGTCGACGATGTATTTAATGGGCACCTCGGGATGGCGGCCGGCGCAGCCGGCGCCCATGGCGATGCCGAAGGATTGCGTCTTGATGCCCACGTTGTCGGATACGACGTAGGGTAGGTCGATGGTTATTTCGACGAGGGCGCAGAGAGCGTCCTGCTGGCGGTAACCATTGTAGTCCTCCGTTCCTTCGGAAATGACGTCTTCCGGGCGATCACTGCCGCGGCCTTCGGCGTTGAACGTCACGACCACCATGCCGGCTTCGGCGAGCAGGATGGCGTCCTCGTCCATGGCCTCCATGCGGCCGGGATTGATGCCCCCCGGCACGAAAACGACCGCCGCAAAGCAGAGCTCGGGGTAAATTTCGGGATCGGGCCGGCGGATGAAACCGTAGATGCGGTTTCCGGAGGGCGCCAGCATGTCGAAGGGTTCGAGCACGGTTTGATATGGATCGCTTTCTCCTTCGATATGCGGCAGCACGGGCGTGCAGTCTCTCGAAGATTCTTCAGATTGTCCTTGGCCGCCTACCGGAAAATTACAGCCCGTGATGACCGAGAACAGAATGATAAACATAACGGTCCTTCGCAGTTGGTAATCGTTTCTCGACATCGTTCCACCCTCCTGCCTAAGCGAATGCCGTAGCTCGACTCAGCCGATCGCTCCGATCGAGATCAGGATTGCGGCGGACAATCCGACTTGTGCCAGATGGTAGGTGACGATCTCGAACAGACGGCCGCCCCAATGCGGGCCGACGAAGCGATTCCAGGCGATGGCTGCGTCGGAGACGAAAAACAAAACGCCGCCGCCTGCCGCCAGCGCTCCCGCCAGGGGAGACCAGTCCTCCCGGAAGAGGGTGGTCGACGCGGACCACAACGTGAGGCTTAAAACGAGGGCATAGACGCAAACGGGAACGATCATCGCATCGCTTCCGTGTTCTTTCAGGCTGGCGATCAAACGCCGCAAGATCAGCAGCGCCACGATGACGATCGGCACGGCGGTGAGCAGCGCCGGCAGCGTCAGGATCGGCCCGGTGGAATTGAAGGCCGCGATGTAGAGCAGGTGCGCCAGGAGAAATGCGATCAGGCCTTTGAGGAAATGCTGCTCGGCGAAGAGCAGAAAAATGTCGCCCAATAATGAGAACACGAGTCCGATCAAAAAGAGAACGCCGACCCAGGAACTCCTTGCGTCCGGATAACTGGCGAACCAGATGCACAGCGCCAACAACGTGGCGGGTTTGGCGACGATTTCGAGCGTTCGTTTCTGGCGCGCCACGGCGATCCAATCGATTATGGCGATAAAAACGCTGATCAGAAGAATCAACATCATGATCTATCTCCTTTTGGATTTCGGTTCATTTCCTTCACAAGTTACCGTCGCTTGAAGCCGTTCTTCAGCCTTGCCTACGTACTCGGCGTTGATCTCGTATCCGACGTATCGGCGCTGCGATTTCTTGGCGGCCACGCAGGTCGTACCGGACCCACAAAACGGATCGAGCACGACGTCGCCCTCAAAGGTATACAGCTGAATCAACCGGTGGGGCAGTTCCTCCGGAAACGGTGCGGGGTGGCCGACGGCGCGCGCCGACTCGGCGGCGAAGGTCCACACGCTTTTCGTGTAGGACAGGAACTCATCGCGCGCGATCGTGCTCTCACGATCCTTCCCCGGGCGGGAAAAAGTCTGCTTGGAAAACACGAGTATGTATTCGTGCACGTCGCGCAGTACGGGATTGGTGGCGGAGAGCCACGAGCCCCACGCCGTCGATGAGCTGGCGCTTGCCGCTTTGTCCCAGATGATTTCCCCGCGCATCAGATATCCGA
>CAYYVY010000028.1:0-38794 GCA_964475265.1 uncultured Anaerolineaceae bacterium
CGTTCAGCCGCGAGTAACCCCGCCACGACATCATCGACGTACACCAGATCCCGCTCTCGGTTTCCATCGCCTACAATGACATCGACCCCGGAGCGCAAAAGACGGCGCATCTGCTGCGTGATTCGATTTGCATGTTGTGCGTGATCGGGTCCGAAGACGATCGTTGGACACACGCAAACGAGATAGAGGCCCCGTTTCTCCATTTGCCGCATGGCGAGCATGGCTTCCAGACGGGACTGCAAATAGAGATTGTCGAACTGCTTTTGCGGATCCAGGTCGATTTCGGAGGCGATATGCTCCCCATCGCCAGCGAAAATCAGCGCCGTGGAGACGTATACGAATTTGCGCACTTTCGCTTTACATGCCGCCTCGGCCAGGGCCAGCGTGGCGTCCACGTTGATCGCCTGAAATTGCGCGGTTTTGATTCCCGTTTTGGCTCGTGCACACGCGAGGTGAAAAATGCTCAGGTTTTCTTGCCACAGGGACTGATCGTTAATCTGCGCGAAATCGGGCAGTACGACGATCTTTAGATTCGGGTGCTCGAAGTCCGTCATGTGGCGGGAATTGCGCACCGTCGCCGTTACCGACCGTTCCTGCTGCAGTAATGCGCGCACGAGATGCCGGCCAAGAAAACCACAGGCACCGGTCACGATAGCGGGTCCGCCTTCACTCATGGTTTCGCTGCAGAGCGGAGATGGGGCTCGCAGTGGAAGGGAGTCGAAGCACACCGGAATCTTCCGCTACTTTGACCAGACTTACCCCTCCGTCAGCGGCGATCCAATAGATGGCCGGCGGTAAACCGGCATAGCGGGTGGCGCGTGAAATCGTGTAAGCGCCGGCTGCACAGAAGACGAGGTAATCCCCAGGTTGCTGTTTGGGAAGACGGCGCCAGAAATCGATGACGTCCATCGTGTTCAGCGTACTCCCGGACAGATGATAAAAACCGTCTCCTTCATCACGCTTCTTCAATGGAAGAATTTGGCGGCAGAGGAAGAGAAAACTTTCACCGAGATAATTCCGGCTGGCGTCCACAAAAAGCCAGCGGCCCTCGCGGGCGTGCACACGAGCGATTAAGACGCCCGCATCTGCGACGATCGATCGCCCAGGTTCCAACGCCAGTGCTGGCCGGTACGGTAAGTCAGCGGCGCGCAGTTCTCGCTCGAAGGCGCGGGATAACGCCGAGGCGAACCCCTCCAGCAAGTCAATTTTCGGGTTCGGCATCCAATCTGTTCGCAATCGCGCCCTGATGGATCCGATTCCCATTCTGCGCGACAAGTATGAGGGCAAACCACCACCCAGATTGATCTCCTCCAGCTCGATGTTGTAACGAGCGTGGATGCGCTGCGCCAATCTCACGGCTCGACGAATTAATGGACGATACAGCCCGGGTTTTTCGATCTGGGTGCCGCGGTAGAAATTGATCGCGGCCAATGACAAGAAATCGCTGCTATGGATCATCTCAACCGCGTTGAGAATCTCACGGGCGTGAAAGCCTAAGCGGTGGGAGAGCGCCGCGAGGGGCGAGAGAGTACCGAGGCGAGATCCGTTCCGCAACCGCAGGGAAATACGCAGGGGCACGCGGCTATCCTGCGCCACTTGAGCCAGCAAGTAGATGTCGTCCGTACGAAAGGCATGAAAAAACCGAACACCCAAAGCGATGGCATTACGGATTTCTTCCCGGGACAAAACCGGGCGTTGGAAGGCGATTTGTTCGGGTGCAAAACCGCAGCTCAATGCCAATTCAGCTTCGGCGAGATGGGAGACCATTACATCACTGCCGAGACGCTGGAGGATTTCCAGCACGGCAGATTCGTTGTTTGTCTTCGCACAGTAGCGGATACGCGTGAAATTCGACTCGCTTGTCAACCCGCGCCGTAGAGCCTGATAAGCCGCCCGGAGTTGTGTTTCACTGAATAGGAAAAAGGGAGAGGTGTAGTTCGCAACGAGTTCCGCGATAGATTGGTCCTCGAAATATAGCTCACCATCTTTGAATGTCAGCATGTGCGTCTGAATTCACTCTTCCTTTTAGCGAGCTGTAAACGAGGGTCAGCCGTTAACGTAAAGCTCGGTGATACTCGGCCGGGATCGCCGTTCAACCCTGTAATACGATTCTATTCGCACCATGATCGTGAAGCGCTTATTATAATCCAAATCGGGAAATTTCTAATAAATCCAGGCGCGTGCTCGTGAAGATCATCGATTGATAGCGATTCTTCAAAGGTCGCGCTGTATCCTAGATGATCGGGTAGAGGTTAACCGCGATCCATAGCAACAATCCCAAGACAGGGATTAGAAGAATCCAGGCCCACTTGGTAATTTCCATCGCCACAGCCCCGAGGGCGGTAAACATGCATATCGGAATGACGATGGCAAACATTCCAATGGATTCCGTCGCCAGCATGGTGATGGTAAATGGAATGGCAAAGACGGCACCCAACAGCGCCAGAAGCGGCTTTTTTTGAAACACGCCCAGGGCGCTCAGTAAGAGCGCCAGGAGCATCAACGGCCAGCCAAAAAGAAAGGTCCCCCAGATAGCGTTCATCTTGTCCAACCCCTCCATGCGTATTCTGGCATCATCACTATTTTATCCCAAATTGTGAACGCGAAGACGAAAATGCACGATTACTGAGGCCAGGGAAGAACATCGCTCGCCCCCGGATGAGCGAACGACACTGAGCGGGAAAAACTGAGTTCGTCACGAAAACACTTGAATTATTCAGCTGCGAGGATCCCTACCCCAGGACTTTTTTCGTGTACGGAATCCTGCGGATCAACGCTGCCAGCAGGAAACAGGACGGAACTGCAATAAGCGACACGGCCACGAATTTCAAGATCGTTGGAATCGGCACCGAAAGGAAAAGCACGTTCAAGGCGAACAAAATCGTCTGGTGGATGATGTATACGGTGTAAACGCTGGCGGCCATCGATTTCAGCCGAGGGCTTGTGTCGTTGAAACGCTGGCGAAAGAAATACAGCAGGAACGTCAGGGCGGCGATGAACAGGATCGATTCCCAGGTGGCATAGACAAGGGATTGCCAGTGCAAGCCGCCCAAGAAATTCTCCAGGGCAGCGTCGCTCTCCAATACGCCCCCCAGAATAGCCACCACGAAGAATATCGGCAGCATAACCAGGGCTACAACTCCCCAGCGACGAGCTTGTTCACCAGTCAACCGATTGAGCCAATCAGCGCGGTAGGCGAGGATGCCCACGAAGAAGGCGAAAGTGTAGTGAACGAAATGGGCGAACTGGAAACCGGGCGCCACCCACTTGCCTACGGGATATCCGATACGCACGATGAACGTCAACACGGACAGCACGATCGCACTGATAACCATGCTGCGATCGGAAGGAAATCGATCCGGAAAAAATCGAAGACGCCGTTGGTTTGGAGCTTTGTCCGACCAGGCACGATAGGCCACGTAAATCACGGTAAAGATGATCAACGCTTGGAGAAACCACAAATGGCCTACTTCGTAGGTCACATTCCATTTAAACGGTCTGCCGCGCAGCCAGACGTCGATAATTATCTGGTGGATGTTTATGATTATGGTGCTGAATACGAGAATGGGAATTCCCAGACGGATGAAACGATCCTTAATGAAAGCCGTTGCGCCTTTACGCTCCAACGAGCGGGGTGTGAAGTAACCCGCCATGAGAAAGAACGCCGACATGAAATAAGATTGGTTTACCGCAGTGAAGAATGTCAGCAAGATGGGGCTGATCGCATCGACGGCCGGATCCTTCACCGCCCAATCGCCGCTGCCGCCGTAGGCGATCGCGGTGTGGTGCAGGATGACCAGGATGGTGAGGTAAATCCTGAAGTTGTCCAGGTAGAACAATCTCGTTTTGGGTGTTTCGCTGGCTTTCGCTTCCATCTCACGATCCTTTGATTCTCAATCGGCACGCCCGATGATGGGTCTTTGTCCACCTACACTCGTTGTGGGAAATCTTAATGCTCAGGTTCGCAAATCGGATGGTTTGCCATTATCACAGTGCAATATTTGGTACTTTGCTTAACACCAGAACCACCGTGATGGCTCGATCGGAGTTTGAAAAGGGAGGTTGGCGCGAACGGACACGAACCAGCGGCCTTATTATCTATTTACAGGTGCACGAATGTGGCTTAAGCGAAAACCACCGTCATGCCTCGACGGTGGTTTCAAGAGTGGGCGCGAATGGACTCGAACCATCGACCTCACGGATGTGAACCGTGCGCTCTAACCAGCTGAGCTACGCGCCCGTGTATACCAGGAGTTTAATGGAAACGCAGGCATCCTGCAAGATATTCGCTGCCGTTAGAGGGCGCTTCCCAGGACGATTTTCAGCAGCGCCTCGAGCTGCTCCGGCGTGATGTCCGGGTTCTCCTCTTTAAGGTAGCTTTGAATTTGCTGCTTCTGGCTTTCGCCGGCTTCGCCTGCTTGCGCTACCTGGCTGCAGATCTGACGCATATCTTGGGTGTGATTGGGGAGCGAGGCGTCGTATTGCTGGATGAAGTCCTCAGGCATCTGATCGAATTGACCTCGCCGGATAGCCAACCGCTCCTTCCACAAATCTGTCTCCCGCCGACCGCTTTCGAGGCTGTCCGAGAGGTGCACGCAATTGACGCCGGCGTAGATTCCAAAACGGCCGCGGATCGTCTCGGGCGCAGCCTCGTGGGCCTTCGTTTTTCCAAGGAAAGCGCGCAGGCGCTCGACGGCCGCGTCGTCCTCGACCTCGATGAGCATCACGTACACCGGACATGCAGTCACGTAGTGTTCCAGCCAGGGGTAAAAGGGGCGATCCGCGACGTGGGAATAATGCTCGGCCGAGAGCGCAGCATCCACCTGGCGCAATTCGAAAGAAAGGATTTGCAGATCTTCGTTCGCCATAAACTCCTTCACGATCGTTGCGCCGACGTTCTTGCGCAGCATGGCGTCCGCTTTTAGAAAAGTCAACAATTGTGCCACGTTTTCACCTTCTTCGATGTGTCTCTTTGATGTCACGTTCGAGTGTTGGGTCGTTCGCCGGCGTCATTCTAGCATAAAAGCATGCGGGTTGGATTTTCAGCCCGCCGACACAGTGCTATAATGCGGACGGTGTACGGAGATATGCCTGCAGCAGCAGCGCATCAAAATGCACCTGCCGAGGGAGGCATGATCGAACTCAACGTTCCCGGAAGGGGGCAGATTCAGATCGAGCACCTGGTTTCCGACGTGAACGGCACGCTAGCGCTTGATGGCCGTTTGATGGACGGCGTCGCCAAAGTCTTGACGGGCCTGATGGATCGGCTGGAAATCCATTTATTAACCACTGATACACACGGTCGGCAGGAAAGCATCGATCGTCAATTGAAGCTGAAGGCGGTGCGTATTCCACCCGGTGGAGAAGCGGAAGCAAAAGCGAAATACATACGCCAATTGGGGGCTTCACGTGTGATTGCATTAGGCCAAGGTGCGAACGATTGCGGCATGCTGCAGGAAGCGGCGATAGGGATATGTGTGCTTTCGCAAGAAGGTCTCGCCGTGGAGGCGCTGAACGCCGCAGACATTGTAGCCCCCGACGTGCATGCCGCGCTCGCCTTACTCGAAAATCCGATACGACTGGTCGCCAGCTTACGCCGATGAGCATACAACCTACAGAACCCCTCGACAATCCGGAAGAATTATCCCCCGCAAGACGCCGGCGCGCTCGCCGAATGCTCACGCAGCTGCGCGCGGATGAGCGCGAAGTCTTTCTCGAAGAATTGGCGCATTCGGTCTCGCCCAGCGTGGACCTCTTTCTGTATGCGATTCTCGCCGGAGTGTTGATCGGCCTGGGATTCAGCCTCGATCAAAACGCGCTCTTGATCGCCGGCGCATTGGCGACCCCACGTATGGCGCCCATCGCAGGATTGGCCCTGGCCGCTGTTTCGGGATCGCCACGCTTTTTCCTGCGCATGTTTAGCGCTCTGGCGGTGGCGCTCGTTTTGTTGAGTCTGGTAGCCGGTTTGAGTGGATATATATCTTCTTCGCTCTCATCGGGGGTTTTATTGGCGCTCGAACACGCCGAACTGAATCTGGTCGATTTCGGATTGCTTCTTGTCGGTGCGATTTTGATGTCCCTCTCCGTCGCCCGTTCGCAGCAGGTGCCGTTGTTGTCCAGCACAGCGGTAGCATACGAACTGGCATTGCCGTTAGGCGCAGTGGCAATTGGTGTCGTGCAAGGGAATCCGGATTTATCACAGGATGCATTGCGCATATTCGGCCTGCATCTCACCTGGGCAGTCGTAGCCAGCGCCGGGACGTTCGTAGCATTAGGCTTTCGACCACTGACAGGCTACAGTCATTCTATCGCCACGGCAATCGTGCTTATTGGATTGGTCACGCTGGTCAGTGCACTGGGACTGGGTTACTCCGTCATGGCCACCTTGCCAACACCGACAATAACTCCGACATTCACACCGACACCTTCGGGCACGCCCACCATTACGGCCACGTTCACGGCCAGCGCTACGCCAACGGTATCCTCAACCCCGACCGTTACTCCCACTTTCACACCGACCGCCACGCCGCTGCCGCCTCTGGCCATCGTGATCCAGACCGGCGATCTGGGGGGATACCTGCGGGACGCCCCCGCGGGCGATATCACAGGATTCCTGCGGGACGGTGACGAGGTGCGTATCATTGGCGATCCCGTCGAGGTAAACGGCGTACTGTGGTGGCCCGTGCGTACAGCCGACGGCAGTGTAGGGTGGCTGCATGGAGCCCTGATCGCGACGGCGACGGCGACGTTGTCGATAAACCCCACAGCTACACCCTCCCCAACGCCGTAACCCAGCCCTGGATTCAACGTCTCCGGCCAGAAAATACGCTTATCGGCGTCGATCAGAACCGAGAGGCAAAAGGATGCTTGGTGCTGATCGTACGCGCAACACAAGGTTTAGGACTTCAAGGGTATTCAGGGAAGCTCATTTTTAGGTAAAATCGGGAGTTGGCATGAGGGGTGCGTAGGTTGATCCCCAAGGAGTGAATGTTGAGTATCGTGTCGGCCATACAAGATTTCCGCCGGGCACGGCGGAGTGCATCCATGGAACAAATCATCGCCCGATTCACCGGAAGATCGGCCGACCTGCTTTCGTACGACGAAGTTCGCAAGAAACTGCGTGCGGTCGAGGAAGCCGGGGAAAAATTGCGAGACATTCCCCTCGATGCGATTGTCGGCAGCGTTGATCGCTATTCCGATTTCACGCGCAGTTTCCTGCCCCGCCACGACAGCGATGAAGATCGCTGGACTCGGGTCCAAGTAGCAGTCAACGAGCCCACGGGGGTGCCGCCCATCGAAGTGTATCAGATCGGTGAGGTGTATTTCGTACGCGACGGCAACCACCGCGTGTCCGTCGCGCGCCAATTGGGAGCCGACCACATCCAGGCGTACGTAACCGAGGTGAACACCAAAGTCCCGCTCTCTCCGGATGATCAGCCCGACGATCTCATTCTCAAGGCCGAATACGCAAAATTTCTTACACACACCAAGATCGATCGCCTGCTTCCCGACGTGAACTTGATCCTTACCGTTCCCGGCCAGTATCGCCGCCTCGAAGAACACATTCAGGTCCATCATTATTTCATGGGCCTGGACGAGCAGCGCGACGTTCCCTATAGCGAAGCTGTCGTCCATTGGTACGAAGAATACTACCTGCCGATTGTGGAGATCATTCGCGAGCGGGGCATCCTGCGAGAATTCCCGGGACGCACGGAAACGGACTTGTATCTGTGGATCTCCGAACACCGGGCCATTCTGACCGAAAACCTCGGGCAAGAAATCCGTGCGGAGATCGCCGCGGAAGATCTGATGGAAAACCTGGGCTCGCAAGCCAAAAGCGTCTTCGCCAGGTTACTGAACAAAATACGCGGCTTGATCACCATTGAAGGACCGCGCTTTCGTTTAAAACCGGAGTTGCGCCGTGACAGGTTTTTAGAAAAGGGTGATGTGGGTTCGTTGTTCACCGACATTTTGGTGGGCATCGGCGGCAGTGACAATCAATGGAACGCCTTGGGGCAGGCGCTGCATGTGGCAAAACGGGAAAATGCGCGCCTTAATGGACTGCATGTACTCCCTACCGAGCAAGGATTGCAAAGTGAGGCGGCTCAGGCGGTCCGTCGAACATTCAACCAACGCTGTACACAGGCAGGGATCGAAGGAACGCTCAACTTCAGTGTCGGTGACGTTTCGGAAAGACTGCGCGAACGATCTCGTTTCAACGATCTCGTGATCGTCAATCTGGCCTATCCCCCCGAGCCTAGTCCAACTTCAAGGCTGAGCTCCGGTTTCAGCAAACTCATCCGCAATTGTCCGAGACCGATCTTGGCCGTACCCAGGGTAGTCTCCACATTGAACCGCGGGTTATTGGCGTATGACGGAAGCCCCAAAGCGGATGAAGCATTGTTCGTTAGCGCCTACCTGGCATTGCGCTGGAAAATCCCCATCTCGGTCATCGTCGTTGACGATGGGAAAATCGAGAGCGGCAAGACGATGCACCGCGTCCAAACGTACCTAAAACACCAGCAAGTGCATGCCCACTACGTGATGGAGGTGGGCGCTGTTGCGGATGCGGTTCTGCGCACCGCCGGGGAGGATCACAGCGAACTGATCGTCATGGGAGGATACGGTGCTGCACCCGTCAAGGAAGTCATGCTTGGCAGCGTCGTCGATCAGGTTCTGCGTGAAAGCCGAATTCCAATATTGATCTGTCGTTGATGCGTCGATCCGACCGACTCGCTGCGTATTTCGTTCAAATACCCTTCGCAATTCAAGCCCGGCGAACGAAGCGGGTCCCGAAAAGAGGTTCATCGATCGTGCCAATCCGGAATTGCAAGACTCACTTCTTCGAGGCGCTGATAATCTGCGCAGCTGCTTTGGTGGGCTGTTCTTCTAGATTATCCCAAGCAGCATCTCGGAATATCGAAACCCTGCTGACTCCACTTACCGAACTAACGCCCATCGAACTCCACGATGATGAGAAATTACGTATCGTAGTTACGACCAACATTGTCTCCGATGTGGTGCAAAACGTGGGCGGAGAAGCAATCGAAGTGGTCACGCTCATCCCTGCCGGAGCTGACCCGCATACCTTTCAGGCCTCTCCGGGAGACCTGCGCGCCATGACCCACGCGCATGCGATATTAATCAACGGCGCCGGCCTGGAAGAATTCCTCTATCAAACACTTGCGCAGGTTTCGGATGAGGTGCCCGTCATTTCTATTTCGGAAGGCATCGAACTGCGGCAATTTCAAGCCGATCAAGATACTGATGCACATGACGGCGGACACCAAGCGGGCGCCGATCCACATGTCTGGTTCGATCCGCGAAACGTCATGGTTTGGACGGAAAACGCCGCAGTGCTTCTCGGCGCTTTGGATGCAGAGAATCAAGCCTTCTACACCGAGAACGCACGCCAGTATGTCGAGGCCTTGGCGGCGCTGCACGAGTGGATCGTTGATAAGGTTGTGGAAGTCCCGGAAGGGAATCGAAAATTAATCACCGATCACTTGGTCTTTGGTTACTTCGCCCAGCGCTACGGTTTCGAGATGCTTGGTGCGGTAATCCCAGCTTACAGCTCGGCTGCGGAACCCTCCGCACAAGACCTGGCCGAACTGAATGATATGATTCAGCGCGAAGAAGTTCCGGCCATTTTTGTGGGCAATCAGTCCAACCCGCAATTGAGCGCGTTAATCGCCGAGGACACCGAAGTCGAGTTGGTTCCGCTTTACACCGGCTCCCTCGGCGAACCAGGCGGACCGGCGGATACCTACCTGCGATTCATGCAGTATGATGTAAACGCCATCGTCCAGGCATTAGCGGAGTGAGGTTTGCATGGCACAATTGATCACACGGCCACCCAGCCACAATCTAGAAGCACCGGCGTTGTCCATGGAAGCGGTACACCTCGAATATGACGGCAATGCAGTCCTGAGCAGCGTGACGGCCAAAATTCAATCCGGGGAACTCGTCGCCATCGTCGGCCCCAACGGGGCCGGCAAAACCACGCTCTTAAAAATCGTGGCCGGTATTTTGAAGCCCGATAAGGGCAGCGTACACGTTTTCGGCCATAGACCCGGTGGACACGTTTGCATCGCCTACGTGCCGCAACGCAGTCAGGTGGATTGGTCTTTCCCCGTGAATGTGGCCGAGGTGGTCATGATGGGCCGCATTCGCAAGATCGGTCCCTTCCGCTGGCCAAGCAAGGACGATTGGCAGTTTGTTCGCCAGGCGCTGCAGCGAGTCGGCATGACGCAGTATGCCGATCGGCAAATTGGCGAACTGTCCGGCGGCCAGCAGCAGCGAGTCTTCCTGGCACAGGCACTTGCGCAGGAAGCGGAAATCATCTTGCTCGACGAACCCTTCACCGGTCTCGATATTTCCAGCCAGGAAGTAATCATATCCATGCTGCAGGAATTGAAAGAGAGCAGTGTGGCCATACTCGTTTCGACACACGATCTCAGTCTGGCGAACGAACGCTTCGACAAAGTGATGTTACTCAACCGCCGTCTGATCGCTTTCGGGGCGCCCGGTGAAGTATTCATCCGTTCGCATTTGCTGGAAGCTTACGGAGGGCACGTTCACGATCTGCCGCAAGCGGGAGGGACGATGGTGCTTGCAGAACCTTGTTGCGGCGAAGATCCGGAGGTGGATCGTGGCTGAATGGATGCAGTGGCTGATCGAACCTTTTCGCTACGAATTCATGTTGCGCGGCCTTTGGGCTTCCATGATCGTCGGTGTGGTCTGTCCGATTCTGGGAACGTATGTCGTTCTGCGCGGAATGGCCTTCATGGGGGATGCGCTGGCGCACATCATTCTGCCGGGAGTGGTCATCGCCTTCATGCTTGGGTGGCCGCTTCCCATCGGAGCGCTCATCATCGGCGTCGTTGCCGCATTGGCGATCGGCGCCATCGGGCGGCGCGCCGACATTAAAGAAGACGCTGCGATCGGGGTGGTCTTCGCCGGAGCCTTTGCGCTCGGCGTGGCCTTGATTTCGGCACAGCGAAGCTACGCCGTCGACCTTGCCCACATCCTGTTTGGCAACTTGTTGGGCGTCTCGAATGCGGACATATACCTGATGCTTGGCTTGGGCGTGGTCGTCCTGTTGGCGATCTTCACCTTTTACAAGGAATTTCTGGTGCTTTCCTTCGATCCCGTTCTAGCGGCGACGCTGCGCCTCCCCGTGACCTTTCTGCAAAACCTGCTCCTGGTGTTGTTGGCCATCGTGATCGTTATCTCACTCCAAGCGGTAGGCGTTGCCCTGGTTTTGGCCATGCTCGTCACGCCCGCCTCAGCTGCCTTCTTACTCGCACGCCGTCTGCCGGTGATGATGCTGCTTTCTGCGGGAATCGGTGTGCTCTCCTCGTTGGTGGGTTTGTATCTCTCGTATTACGCGGACATCGTCTCCGGATCGGCAATCGTACTGGTGGCGACGCTTTTCTTCGGCATGGTCTTCTTATTTGCTCCCCGCAAGGGCATGATTTCAAGTTTGCTGAGACGAAATCATGGCTGAAAATACCGCGGTGGTTCTTCCAACGTAACCCCAACGCGTACATGCTGTTCACCTAAAAATGCCCTCTATACAATCCCGGGTCCGAAGGGAAATTCGCGGCCGCCACGCAATTGTCCGTGCAACCTTACCCTTGGGTCATTTTGCAACCTTCCCCGAAGGGTTTATCATTGGGAACATGTTTCGAGTGCGCGATCGCTACCCATTGGATTCGATCGACTGGGTGATTTTCAGCACACGTGGTTTATTCCTCACCGCGCTGCCGCTGGTCGCCGGATTCAGCACGATTCTCTCCGAACCACTGATACTCCTGTTCGCTGTCTGGCTGCTTTTCATGTTGCTGACCAGCCTGCTTCGGGTCGGTGGTTGGCGGCCTCGTTGGCTTGAAGCCGTCGCCGCGGCGATCGAGACAGGTTTCGCGGTGAGTTGCATCGTCCTATCCGGGAGGTTGGACAGTCCACTTTGGTGGAGCCTATTGATCGGTTCCACGCGAGTCGCACTGGCGTACGGTCTCATGCCGGCTTTCGCGATGACGGTTTCAGGTCTGTTGGCCTACGTCGTCGAGAGTGTGGTGACGGATTCGTTTATCGCGCAAGATTGGCCCATTCTGGCGATACTCGGAATATTTAATTTAATCTGCACTTATATTCTGGGCTTGCTTGCCAGGCGAGTTCACTCGATTGCCGAGCAAATCGGCCACGAAGAAGGGTTAAGCTTGAGCCAAGTGCGGGAGCGGGAACGCGAACGCGCGCGGGCGGTCTTCTCGATGGCGGCGGAATTGAGTTCGACTCTGAATTACGAGCGCGTTCTGGACATGGCCCTCGACATCAGCGCCCAGTCCCTGGCCGACATCGACTCCGAGACGACGGATTTGGTCAGCGCGCTGCTGTTATTCACGAACGGGGAAATGCACATCGCCTCCGATCGTGGTTTAACGCACGCCGATCGCCGCATCACTTTTCCGGGGGAGCAAGGCGTCCTGGATCTCACCTTGATCAGCGGGGAACCGCGCCTGACCCGCAACCCGAGCGAAGATCCGGAACTGCAGCGATTGGTCGGCCTGCACGGCCGCCAGGTAGTTCTGAGCATTCCGCTTTCAGCGGGATTGGAGACCTACGGCGTGCTTCTCTTTGCGCACCGCGAACCCCATTACTTCAACGCAGAGCGAGTCGAAATCCTCTGGGCCATCGCGCAACAAGCGATGATTGCACTCCAGAACGCACGTCTTTACCGGGACCTGGAGCAGGAGAAGGAACGCATTACGGAAATCCAGGAAGAGGCACGAAGAAAATTGGCGCGAGATCTACACGACGGTCCGACGCAAACCATCGCTGCCATCGCCATGCGGGTCAACTTCGCCCGTCGTTTGATGGAGCGCGATCCCCAAGCCGCCTCCGATGAACTCTACAAAGTGGAGGACATGGCGCGGCGCACGACGAAGGAAATCCGGCACATGCTCTTCACACTGCGACCCCTGATCCTCGAATCACAGGGAATGGTCGCGGCCCTGATGCAATTGGCAGAGAAAATGCACGAGACGCATGGTCAGAACATCATCATTACCGCGGATTCCGATGTGGCCGAAGACATGGAGATGGCCGGACAGGGGGTTGTGTTCTACATCGCCGAAGAGGCGATCAACAATGCCCGCAAGCATGCGGAGGCGGAGCACATCTGGGTGCGTCTCGAGCGGCGTGAAGACATGTTCGTGCTTGAAGTGGAGGACGACGGCGTGGGTTTCAACGTGGGCGCCGTTGACGCCAATTACGAACAACGCGGCAGCCTGGGAATCGTCAACATGCGCGAACGAGCCGAATTGGTCAACGGCGTGCTGCACATCGAGTCCGCCGAAGGCCGGGGCACTTGCATCACCGTCTACGTGCCGCTGACCGACGAAAGCGCCGAACGCCTGCATAAACCGGGTTTCGTTTACTGAACGCTTGTGGGCAACGGCGATGCTCCAGAATTAAAAAAATCCGTACGCCGCAGCCGGGTAAGATCTCAAACGCTGCGCACGTCTAATCTGTGGAAAACTACGTCGTGCGGCACGATGCGAAATTGGATTTATAGAAAATTTGTAGATCTGACTGGTATGCTGTAGATATTTACCCTACTACGATCGATAAAGCGAGGCACGAATGCAGAAGGAAAAAGTCATAATCATCGGATCGGGTCCTGCGGGCCTGACTGCGGCGCTTTACACGGCGCGAGCCAGATTGGATCCCCTCGTAATTGCCGGCAACTTATTGGGCGGCCAGATTTCACTCACCAGCGAAGTTGAGAATTATCCCGGGTTTCCCGAGGGCACCACAGGACCGGAATTGGGGGAACTCATGCAGAAACAAGCCGAGCGTTTCGGAGCACGCTTCGTGATGGACGAGGTAACCGAAGTCGATTTCAACCAGGGCTCCCCTTTTCGCATAAAAACGCTCGAAGATGAGTATGAGGCTGAAGCGGTCATCGTTTGCGTAGGCGCTTCACCCAAACGACTTGGCGTGCCCGGAGAAGAAGAGATGATCGGGCGCGGGGTATCATTCTGTGCGACCTGCGACGGTTTTTTCTTCCGCGAGAAAGATGTCGTCGTGGTTGGCGGGGGAGATAGCGCCTTAGAAGAAGGTTTGTTCCTCACCCGTTTCGCGGATCGAGTGCGCATCATCCACCGGCGCGACGAGCTTCGTGCAGGCGAGGCCTTGAAACGGCGTGCTTTCGCAAACGAAAAAATCAGCTTCGTCTGGGACACGGTGGTCGAGGAAATTCAAGGCAACGGCAAGGTGCAAAAAGTGCTTGTGCGCAACGTGAAATCGGACGCCACAAGCGAGCTGGAAACGGACGGCGTCTTCATATTCATCGGCCATTATCCCAACTCCGATCTCTTCAAGGGCCAGGTGAAGATGGACGATGTTGGATATCTGCTCACCGACGAGCGCATGATGACCAGCGTTCCGGGTGTGTTTGCCGCGGGCGAGATTCAAGACCCCGTATTTCGCCAGATCGCCACATCAGTCGGACAGGGCTGCGCGGCAGCGATGATGACCGAACGCTGGCTCGAAGCGCAGGAGTGATCCCGGCGTCAGAATCCTGCGAAGGCCTTCCACTCAAATCCCCATTCTACGTTTCAGGATCGGCAGCATCGCGCGCATTGCATTGGCGCGGTGACTGACACGATTCTTCTGCCGCACACGCAATTCTGCCATCGTCTGGTCTGTGTCTTGCACCAAAAATATGGGATCGTATCCGAAACCGTGCTCGCCCCGCTCAGCCGGGATGATCTCGCCCGGACATGTCCCCGTGGCGATATCGATCGAACCCGCAGGGCTCGCCAGCGCTAGAGTGCAGCAAAAATGAGCCCGCCACGGTCTCGGGTGGGTTTCCAGCAAGCGGAGCAGAAAGCGTCTCCGATCGGCGTCCGACTTGCAGGATCCGGCGAAGCGTGCGGAGTATTTGCCAGGCGCGCCTTGCAACGCATCGACTTCCAATCCGCTGTCGTCGGCGAGTGCGTAAAGATCCGCCTCGTGCGCAAAAGCGGATGCTTTCAGGATGGCGTTGGCGGCGTAGTCCTCGCCAGTTTCTTCCACATGCAAGTCGAGACCGAGGGCTGCAGGTTCAACAAGCGAAAGAGACAAATGTTCAAGCAGTGCGTGCAATTCGCGCAGCTTTCCGGGATTGTTGCTTGCGATCAAAAGAGATGACATGTGCCGAACTCCAGAACTTATGGCTACTCGAACAGTACCAAATCCCCATATATGGGGGTTATTATAATCCCAAACCCCATAGATGGGGTATATTTCACAAAAAATGCTTCGTTATGTTTAGTATAAGCGCGATGGCTTGACCTCGATTGCTACTTATGTTATAATGCGGGAGCTTTTTTGGTATTTCGTTTGCAGGTGGTGCACAACTGAACCTACGTCATCCGTTGCGGCTTAATGTCGGGTTCTTACTGAATGAGAGCATCGGCTGCAGCCGCGACGTTGAATATAGCGTCGACAGTGTCCAACTCGGCGAAGACTTGAAGGTGAATGCGCTTCAAGGTTCACTCACCCTCACGCGAACGAGTTTGGGAATATTGGTTGAAGGGTCAATGCAGGGGAAATTGCGTCTCGAATGCGTACGCTGTTTGAGTGCTTTCGATCAAAATCTCACCGGCCTCTTCGAGGATCTTTTCATCTACCCTGCCAGTCGAGCGGAAGATCCTTTGCTCGCCATACCCGCAACCGCCATTCTCGATCTGACACCCGTTTTGCGTGAGTATCTATTGTTGGACATTCCTATTCAACCGCTTTGTCGTCCGGATTGCAAGGGCCTCTGCCCAATTTGTGGAGAATTAATTACCGACAAGAAATGCGATCATCACCAAGACGAGATCGACCCACGCCTTGAAGTGTTGAAAGCGCTGTTGCCAAAGTCATAAACGACGCAAGGTTGTTCCGACACACATCTAGCCGATAAGTTCGTCTCCTGTACTGCCGCCAGGAGGGCACCCATGAGCGTATCAAAGGATCGGTGGGAAAAACGAGAAGCCTTCGCCGCTCTGCTTGAAAAGGGGGATTTTCAGGGATACATCACCATGCGCGATATCTTCCGCGTCTTTCCCGAAGCCGAGGACATCGAAGAGCGCATCGAGCGCTTGCAAGCCTTTTTCCAAGGTGCAGGCATCGAAGTATTCGAAGAACAGTCCCAAATTCCAGAGCACCTACAACACGAAGCCCCTTTAGACGGCAATCACGGTATTGATCTCAGCGCGATCTCGAGTGACGACACCGTGGGGCTGTATTTAAAGGAAATGGCACGCGTTCCGCTTCTCAACACGGAGGAAGAGGTCGACCTGGCCAAACGCATCGAGCGGGGAAACGAAGCCGAAGAGCGCTTGATAAAATCCAACGGAAAATGCAGCGCTAAAAAACGCGCCGAACTCCAGGGGTTCGTTCAGGATGCTCTGGCCGCCCGTGATCACCTGATTAAAGCCAACACGCGCCTCGTCGTCAGTATCGCCAAACGATACATGGGTCGCGGTGTGCCGTTTCTCGATCTGATCCAGGAAGGCAATCTCGGCTTGATGAAGGCCGTGGAAAAATTCGATTACCACCGCGGCTACCGCTTCAGCACCTACGCAACCTGGTGGATTCGCCAAACGATCACCCGCGCTATTGCAGATCAAGGGCGCACGATTCGAGTCCCCGTCCACATGTCCGATCGTATCCGGCGATTGTACAAAGTGGCCCGCCAGCTCGAACAGGAGCTGGGGCGAAAGCCCTCCCCCGAGGAAATCGCCCGAGTGCTCGACGTCGACCCTCGCAAGGTCCAATGGATGATGCGAGTCTCATGGCGACCGCTCTCCCTGGAAAGTCCGGTTGGAGAGGAAGAAGACACAGAACTCGGTTCCTTCGTCGAGGACGATACAACCCCAACACCGACACAAAGCGCATATCAAAACTTGCTGCACGAGAAGGTCGAGGAAGTCCTCAGCACACTCAGCCCGCGCGAAGCACGCATCCTGCGACTTCGCTTCGGCTTACACAACGGCAGACCCTACACACTGGAAGAAGTAGGCCAGAAATTCGGCTTGACGCGAGAACGTATCCGCCAAATCGAGGGGAAAGCCTTACGCAGGTTGCGGCACCCCCGTCGCTCACGCCAACTGCGAGATTACTTGAGCTGACAAGCGGCTCGCAACCGACAGCAAGCATATAATTTACAGCGACCCTGCCTTCCGAGCGAATTCATAGGCAGGGTCGTTTCTCTTTAATGGTCCCGGATCGGTTGGCTTTCTCGATTCCAATCTCGTCCGCAACTATAATTGTGTCCCGATTTCACGACTCAATCGACGATACCGCCGCTCACACCCGAAATTGCTTTCCACCGAGATTCTCGGGCCGGCGGCATAAAAACCACAGCGAATCCTTTTGCCGGTACGCCAGTTCGTACACCTTCTCGTCCGCAGACATCACCAGGAAGTGGACTTCCTCGTCCTGCTCCCAGCGTCGCCCAAGCGAGGCGATGCGTATGCGCGTATCCTTCCACACAAATGCCAGGGGACGAATCGACCCGTCGGTTTCAAATTTCGCTTCGACAGCGATGGGAAGACTCATCCCAGCTCCTCCAGGTAAGCGCACAACAAACGCAATGCCGCCGTGGCGGATTGCGCTTTGTTCGCCGCACGGTCGCCGTCCCAGATATGGCGTTCTACACGTGTCCCCATCGGTCCGCTTACGGCAACGAAGGTCAATCCAAGCGGCTTTTCTTCCGTTCCGCCGCCCGGTCCGGCGATCCCCGTCACGGACAACCCGATGTCGGCATCCAGTACGCGCTGAGCGCCCTGCGCCATCTGTCGTGCGGTTTCCTCACTGACCGCGCCGTCTCGATCGAGCACTTCCTGACTCACGCCCAACAGCCGCATCTTGGTTTTGTTGGCGTAGGCCACGATGCCGCCCAAGAAATAATCGGATGACCCGGGCACGTTCGTGATGCGATGTGCGATCAAACCCGCCGTACAGGACTCGGCAGTCGCCAGGGTCAACTTGCGCCGCCGCAAACCCTCTCCGATCAGGCTTTCCAGGCCGCTTTCCTTCAACTCGCCCCGATCCTTTCTGTCTATGGTTCATTATACTCGCATGGGTTGACAGCCAAGCACCCGTTCGGTATGCTTCGCGCGTGAAACAATTCTCGCTCTTTGGTCTGGAATCGCAGATCTGGACCGTGGCCGATCTGACGCGCTACATTCGCCAATCTCTGGAGAGTGACTACCGCCTGGGGGATTTGTGGGTCTCTGGAGAGGTCTCGAACGTATCGCGACCTTCCTCCGGCCACCTCTATTTCACCCTCAAAGATGAGCAGACCTCGCTGCGCTGTGTGATGTGGCGTTCCGAGGTCTCCACGCAAGCCTACCTTCCCCAAGAGGGCGATTCGATCGAAGTGCATGGTCACATCAGCGTCTACGAAGCCGGAGGACAATATCAGCTGTATGCAGACGGGCTGCAGAAAGCAGGCGAAGGTGCGTTGTATCAGCGCTTCCTGCGTCTGAAGGCCCGTTTGGAATCTGAGGGTCTGTTCGACGTATCTCGCAAGCGAATACTCCCGCGTTGGCCGGAACGTTTGGGAATCGTAACTTCGCCGACGGGGGCGGCGCTGCAGGATGTACTCAACGTCCTGCGCCGGCGCTTCCCGCTCACCACGCTCATCCTGGCGCCAACCCCCGTCCAGGGAGACGAAGCGCCTGCGGGGATCGTCAACGCGCTGCAGGCATTGAACCAATACGGAAGGGTGGACGTCATTCTGCTCGTGCGCGGTGGGGGTTCGATTGAAGACCTGTGGGCGTTCAACGACGAAAGCGTGGCGCATGCAATTGCCGCTTCGCAGGTTCCGGTGGTTGCCGGGATCGGGCACGCCTCGGACCTCGTAATTGCCGATCTCGCCGCTGACGTGCATGCCCCGACGCCTTCGGCTGCAGCCGAGATGGCGACCCCGGACCGCCATACCCTGGCCCAGGCGCTGCACGATCTTCTCCTCGAACTCGGGCAAGTATTTGGCGAGCGGCTTTTAGATTTGCTAAGCAAGCTTTCCAACCTCACGCGATCACTGCAGCTCGCATCTCCCCGGGCCAAAATCGACGGCGCGCGGCAGCGAGTGGACGAATTGACCGCTCGCAGTCTGGCTGCGATGCGCTACGGTTTGGCGCTGCGGCGGGTCGCGGTGAAAGGCGCAGTGAATACGTTGCGCGCTGTGGGACCTGAATCCGTGCTGTCTCGAGGCTATGCCATCGTCAGGCTCGCCGCTGACGACAAGGTGGTCCGTTCGACGCGCCAGGTTTCCGCAGGTGATGCCTTGAATCTGCGCCTGCACGACGGAACGATCACCGCCACAACAGACCAGGTCGAACTCACCTCCGCGGAGGAAGCCTAAGACACCCCCCAATCGAGTTGTTTTCCATCGCTTGGGCTCTCCTGCCCCTCGTAAAACGATGGAATGCACCACAGTCTGCGTAGAGTCGTAGACGCAGATAAGGTATCGGGCAATTTTCTGCGCTACTCAGAATCCAAGGGCACTTCGAGAAAGGTAAAAGGCTGGCTCCATGTGGAGTAATAACTTCGATTGGGCAACAAAGGCAGATCTGCCCCAAAATAATGGTCAAAGATCAGGCGGAAGGAATTCACCGGGGTAATCTTTGAAGGCAATTGATCCACGGGATAACCGGGTAGAAAATAGGCGTTGAAGATTCCCAATCGTTCTTGCATGTTGGTGTTAGCGGCCGATTCATAATCCAGCTGCATCCCCGGGCCATGATCGCCTTGCAAGATGATGATCGGTGGCTGCTTACTTCCGGCGAGTATGGAGAGGATCAATGCTTCCATCCGCTCATTCAAGTAGGCGAGTTGATCGCGGTAACCGGTGCGGTATTCTTCTCGCGTACCGAGGAACGCATCCCCATCCATAAAACTGAAGCGAAAGTCGTGTGCGATTTCCTCGCCGTTCGGGCCGAAAACGAAGGGCGGATGGGGAATGACGATGTGGGCAAAGACGAATTTTGGTGCGGGTAAATCGACGGACTTTGGGATGTTGTCCAGCAAATAACTTACGAGATCCCGGTGACTTTGATATCCGGGATAGTACGTCGGTGCGCCCAGGCGGTTTGTGAGTGCTTGCACAGCGGGAAGCGCGCTGGTTTCCATCAGCAGCCCTTCGAGTGGATTGACGGAACCATGCGGCGCCGTGATATAGTGATCGGCGCTATCCAACTCGGTCGGCCGATAACCGGAGTCGAAAGCGACGATTTGGTAGCCCTGCGCTTCTAAAAAATCCCGGACGGTATTGGAGCGGATCATCCGCGTCAAAGCGAGGCGCGCATCCTCACCCGCTTCGGTTGTTGAGAGCAGCGTGTCAAGGTATTCCATGTTGAGCGAGGACGCCAACGAAAGGCTGGTCTGAACGTAATTGCTTTGGCTTTGATCGGCAACGAAGAACCCCTGGGATTCTAAAAAATCCAGGAATGGCTGGTTATCAAAGGCATACAACTCGTTGAGCACATCCGCCCGGCCGTAGCCGTCCAGGATGATGTAGTAAATATCGGGCTTGGAACTCGTGACAGCGTCCCCGGCTAATTCTTCCATCGACCAGGGCATCGGCCACGGCTTCCTTCGCTCGAACTCGAAGCGGATTAGCTGCGCCATAGGCAGGAAGAGTGATACGAGCGCCATAACCGTCATCAGGTGCCCAATCGATTCCCAATTCCGCTGCGAACGCAGGATGCCAAAGACGATGACGGCGAAGAGCAATATCCAAACGCTGCCCAGCAGCCAATGATTGCCGATTAAACCCAATCGCGAGAAGAGGTTAAAGGAGGACTGCGTAACCAGCCCATAATATACGTGACCGTACGAAAAAAACAACAGGATGAAAAGCGAACACAACATGGCGCAGCGCTGTTTATCCCCGATCCACCTTTGCAGCACGAGCAACGCGAGCAGCGTTCCCACAACCAAAATGAGCAGCGCACGCGTACCGGCAAGCGGGCTGATTTCCTGGGCGTTATGAGCCGCCAGGGAAACAATCGGCACTGCAGCAAAAAGCACTGGATGCGTCACCCAGCGTTTTGCGAGCCAGCGATAGGCCGTCTTCAGTTTGGCGAAGATGGCCTGTGCGGGTCGATGCCGGGATTTATCCATGCTGGGTTCCGCCTTGAACGTCGTTGCGCATTCGAAAAGCTGTCCTTCGGGCAGTCATTCTAGTATAAAATGCATTGGGGTGCACTTATGCACATCATTCGGCTCGGGAGGGGAACATGGCAAAAGTAAAACCTGCGGATCAATTGAGTTACGAAGAGGCATTCGAAGAGTTGGAATCGATCGTCGAGTTATTGCAAACTGCGGATTTACCCTTGGAGCAAGCGCTCTCGCAGTTCGAACGCGGCCAGGCCCTTTCTGCACGGTGTAACGAATTGCTCGAAGAGGCGCAGCTGAAATTACGACAACTGGTACCCGACGAAACGGAAGGCTACATCGAAACAGATGCCATCGACGATGGTGAGAGTTGATGTTCTGATTCTTCTCGTGCGAAAGTAAGGGTGTTGAACGGGATGCAAAAGTTCCTTATGCGAGGCAGCGTCTTCGTCGACGGCGAAAAGGTGGGATACAGCAGTTACGTAATCGACACACGCGACGACGCAAGACGATTGAAAAACAAATCGGAAAACAAGCTGGAAGGCAATCTCGTCGTTTACCTGCCGGGGCACGTGCAACCGGCGGACGCTGCCATGCATTTGCACACTGCGATAGTGCAGTCAAGCCGAGCCGGGTTGCTTTGGAGTGTGGACATTGATCCACCCAAAGGCGGCGATCCGATAAAAGCGGCGGCGCTGATCGAGATCCTGCGCCAAGAAGCACTGGAGAACCTGTTCGAGAACCCCAATCTGGCGAAGGAACACTTCAAAGTGACCATCATCGGATGGTCGCACGGCGGCGCCGAAGCGTTACGGGTCGCCGAATTGGCGCCCGGCATGGTCGAATGTGTGATTGCACTGTGCACCGCAGGACTGGACCCACTCCCTACGCTGCGATTGATCGGCCGTCTGCCTCGAGAGATCACCCGGGTCACCAGAGACGCCTATCGAAAACGGCTTACCACCCTTCGGCCCAGCCTGCGCTTCGGAATCCAATTGACGCGTGGATTCGCGACGGATCTGGCGCGCACACGCTCCCCCATGCGTCTCGTTAATGATCTTCGTTGGGTAGGCAAGAAAGTCGTCGGTCCGCACTACGGCTACTCAGGTAATGTGGTCATTCTGCTCGGTGAGAATGACGCCTTTTTCCATTGGCGCAAGCTGTTTCCGGACTGCGATCGGGTCGAAGATGTCGGCGCAAATCTGGAACATTACTGCAAACGGGAATTTCCGCACGTAAAGGATTTCGATTTATGCGTGCTTCCGGGAAACCATCTTTCCCCGGAGTTTCAAGCTGCGAAATACCTTCAAAGCGCCCGGGAGTCGCTGGATCGAATGGGGATGTATCTTTAGGAATCAGGTCGTCCCTCGCGGGCACGATCGATCAGAATTCCTGGAAGTTGTCGCGTTTCTGGAGAACCCAGGGCCAGCGATAACAACCAGTAGACTCCAAAACCCACCATTCCCCCACCAATTCCGATCAGCCAGGTCGAGCGCCCCCCTGTCAGTACCAGCCAGATCCACAGCGCCAGGGACATACCCAATGCAGCGCCGACGGTGGCCAGCATGCCGCGTCCCGTCCGGGCCAGATCTAACCCATCCAAACGTTTATACAAAAGCAACAACAAGGCGGTACATTCCAGGGCGGTGGCGAGAGAATTTGCCAGCGCCAGACCGCCGTGGGGCATCCAACCGATGCGCTCGAACAGCGCCGCCAATGCCAGGCTGAAGACGACGTTCAAACCCATCATCAGGGCGCCGACGGCAACGGGCGTGCGTGTGTCATGCATGGCATAGAAGACCCGTACGATAATTTCGAGCATCGAGTGACCCACTAACCCCACACCCCACCAAAGCAGCGCCCAGGAAACTTGTTCGGTGGATTGCGCACCGAACGCGCCGCGCTCGAAGAGTAAAGCGACGATCGGCCTGCGCAGCAGGATCAATCCCAGGCTCGCCGGCAGCGCCAAGAAAAGCACCCCGCGCAGCGTGTTCGAAAACGAACTGCGCAGCTCTCCGATCTTCCCTTTGGCAAACTGCTCCGAAAATGTGGGCAGGGCGGCGATAGCCGTGGCCTGGGCGATCACCGCTTGGGGCATGATCATTAATTGAAATGCAAATGTCAGTGCACTGAGGCTGCCCTCGGGCTGCCCGGAGGCCAGGATCGTATTGACCCAAAAATTAAGCTGCACGACAGCCACACCCAGCAGGCGAGGCAACATCAAACGCCCTACCTCGCGTACTGCGGGCATCTCCAACCCCAGGGTGCGCTGATAGCTTGGATGCAGCTTGCGCAGCGCAGGCAGCTGCACAATCAGATGCAGTAAAGCCCCCAATACGGTGCCCCAGGCCAGACCGTAAATACCCAGCGTCGGCACGAGCAACAGCACACCGACGATCAATCCGAGGCGGTAGCAAGCAGGAGCGAGCGCCGGAAGCGCGAAATGCTGATGCGCATTGAGCGTTGCCATCCATATGCCACTCAAGCCGAAAATTGCAGGCGAGAGTAGCATGATGCGCAACAGCGAACTCGTGAGGCGGATCTTCTCGACGTCCTCGTAACCCGGGGCGAGGATCGTACGCACCAGCCAGGGAGCTGCGATTGCCGCCAGCACACTCAAAATGCCCATGATGATGATGATCAAATTGACGATGGAGGAGGTAAGGCGCCAACCTCCCTTGCGGTCATCTCGGGTGAGAAAACCCGTGAGTGTGGGCAGGAAAGCGGATGCGAGAGCGCCGCCTGCGATCAGGTTGAAGAGCGTCTCCGGAAGACGGTTGCCCGTGTAAAATGCGTCGAGATCGGCGCTGGTTCCAAAGGCGTTGGTAATGAGCACCTGACTCACCAGCCCCAAAAGGCTGGAAAGCACGAAGCCAATCATAACGATACCCGCCGCACGAGTGATGCGCTGATCCGCAGAAACGTCGTTTTTACTCATGGCGATTGATTATACAGGATGTGAAGCAATCAGGGATGTATGAGGCTATAAAATGGATGCGGAAAAGGGTACACTATGCATTAGCTGTGTGCCTAGAGGTGCTCGAACATGCATATCGATCCGCCCACGCATGATCAATACGAGAAGATGGCCGACTACTATGATGCACTTTACTCCTTCAAGGACTACAGTGGGGAAGCAGACAAACTGCATCAGATCATCCGCAAGAATAAGCGTTCGAGTGGTACGGCGTTGCTCGATGTTGCCTGTGGAACAGGGCAGCATCTGTTTCATTTGAAGCAGCATTATCTAGTGGAGGGATTGGATCTCGATCCGCAGATGTTGGCAATTGCCCGTCAGCGTTGCGCGGGCGTTGTTTTCCATCAGGGGAATATGCTGGATTTTGATCTCGGGCGTATGTTTGATGTGGTGACCTGTCTCTTCAGTTCGATCGGATATGTAAGAAACCTGAATGAATTGAAGCAAGCGATAAAGAATATGGCGCGCCATCTATCGCCTGGGGGAGTACTGATTATCGAACCCTGGCTCAGCCCCGAGAAATACATCGTCGGCGGACCGCACGCACTGTTTGTCGATGAACCCGAGCTTAAAATCGCCCGTATGAACCTCAGCGAAGAGCAGGATGGTGTTTCGATCATAAACATGCATCATCTTGTTGCCAGACCAGAAGGGATAGAGTACTTTGTTGAGCGGCACGAGTTGACCCTTTTTAGCGACGAGCAATACCGCCAGGCTTTTGAGGTGAATGGTCTGAGCTATCAATTCGATCCTCACGGCCTGACGGGGAGAAATCTGCTTATCGGGCACCAACCGATTGAGGCCGGTACTGCCTGATCGCATCGCCACCCGAGCAGGCAATCGAGAACGCATGAGAAGGATGGACATATTCAATGGCAGTTGAACCGGACGACTTTCTGGGTGAAATTCGCCTAGGGCGGCAGTTATCCACAGTGTGGCAAGTAGCAGCCGGCGGATTGGTGATCAGCTTTGGGTTGGCCTTCTTGATCTCGGGCAAGGTGATCGCTCTCGTCGGGTTGATCTCTCCCTTCGCAACGCTGCTGACACTGCTGATCGTGATATTCACGATATTGAACATTCTTGAACTCCTCGCCGGAAGCAGTGATCACGGTGGTACGTACACCTTGATTCACGAAGCGCTTGGAGGCCTGGGTGGCTTCCAGGCTGGGTGGGTGATTTTCGCCGGAAGCGCGGCTTTGACGGTAAGTTTCATACGGTCAGCCGCAGCCCAACTAACCCTCTTTTTTCAAATGCCGGGGGATGCTAGAACGTCGTTGGCCTTGGTCTGCTTGCTCATCCTCGTGATATTCCAGATTTTCCGGCTGATTCCTCGCCGCATGTGGCTCGGACCATGTTTGACGGTTATAGCATTGATCATCGGGGTGATGATCGTCGATATTTTCCTGAAATACGATGTGCACATCGACGGCAGGTCGATGGATTTCGTATCCGGCGAGTTTATGCGCTCTGCCGCCTGGCTCTTTGTGGCCTACGCAGCAGTCGAGGCGGTCATGTCTTCGCGTCGCCAGGTCCGCGATGCGGAACATCGGCTGCCGCGGAGCTTGTTTGCCACGGTTTTGATCGGCAGTTTGGCCGTTATCACATTCGAATTCATCCCTTCAGCCATTCCTCAGAGCATGACGAACTTGGCGTTGAGCGAGATGCCGACAGCGCTGCAGCAAACCGGTTTTCTTCCTGGAAGGCTGGTCCATGCGATCACTTTTCTACTGTATGGCTTCGCGGCGAATGCCACTCTCGTGATGGGTGCACGGCAGTTGAATGCACTCAGCCGCCAGGGTGCCCTACCGCCGATTCTCCGTTGGCTGAAACGCCCATTCCGGGTACAACCCATCATTTTCGGCTTGATTCTGGTCATCGTTGTGCCGCTGCTGCTTTGGGTACCCGTCGAATGGCTGCTGGACGCAGCCGCAGGCTTCTTTCTGATTTCTGCATGCCTTTTAAACATTGCCGCCTTGGTCAGTCGGCGCACGGAGCCGGATCGGCGACGCACACTGCGGGTGCCCTTTTATCCCCTGGTCCCTGTGACCGCCTTGGCTTTTTGTGTAGCGATGTGGATCGCCCTGCCCGGGTATGGGCTGCTTGGAAACGCGGTTTGGGTCACGTTGGGGTTGCTGCTCTACGCCGGCTACAGCCGCATGCACCTGATCGAAGCGCAGGAAGGAGTCCTGGTGTTCCGGCGCGGACCGGGCAGAGAGAAGAAGGCGGTGGATTATCGAATTTTGGTGCCGATCAGTGCCGGTGTGGAGCGCCATTGGATCTTGGGCCTGGCGACGGCGCTGGCTCACCAAACAAAAGGCGAGGTAATACCACTACAGGTCATACCCATCCCCGATCCGCTGGCGATCGCCGAAGGGGGACGCATCGCCAGTGAGCAGAACACGCTCTTCCAATGGTCCACCCGAGTTACAGCGAAGAGCGACGTACCGACCTATCCGATCACCCGCCTCGCCCGTTCCATACCCGATGGTATTTTAGAAACTGCCGATGAAGAAAAATGTGACTTGATCCTCCTTACCTGGGTGGTGCGTAAGGAACAACAAGGTGTGCACATGGGTCGGGTTCTCGATCCCGTCATTCGACGGGCACCGTGTGACGTTGGGGTGGTCGCGCTGCATTCCGAATACATGCATACCATCGTCCCGGAGACAACTTCAAGCAAGATGGAGCGAGACGATAGGGAAGTCACTGTTGATGATGCCGGTGCACTGAAAATCGACAAGATATTGATCCCCACGGCGGGCGGCCCGCACGCCCCATTGGCAACACGATTAGCCACGTTGTTGGCACATGAATTTGACGCCTCGATGAGCGTCGTGTACGTGGCGGATCCCGATGCTGCGGAAGAGCAGCTCGAACGAGGTCATGCCTGGATTGACAAAACGATTCGAACCATGCGGGAGCAACTTAGCAATCTATCCGATGCGGAGGATAAGGCCTTCGACTTCGATCACCTTCTATTCAAGCGCCAAGTCGTAAAGGCGGAAAGCGTCGTCGACGGTATTGCGCAAGCGGGTTCCGAAAGTGATCTGGTATTCATTGGCGCATCCGAGGAGAGTTTGATCGATCAGGTTTTGTTCGGTACGATCCCGGAACTGGTAGCGCGCGCCTGTTCCACGCCGGTATTGATGGTCAAACGCTTTCGTGGTCTGCGGCGATTTTGGCTGCAGCGCGCTTGGGACGTACTCTTCGGAGCGGTGCCGACGCTGGAGCGCCAGGAACGGGCCGAGATCTACCGAGAGGTGCGGGAGGGCGCCCGTCCGGACGTGGATTTCTTCATCATGATCGGGCTTTCGGCAGTCATCGCCACTTTCGGATTGCTGCAGGACAGTTCGGCGGTGATCATCGGGGCGATGCTCGTAGCACCTCTGTTTACCCCGATATTGGCTTTTAGTTTGGCGATCGTGCAAGGTGATGTCCGCTTGCTCAGCTTGGCAGCGGAATCGGCCCTTAAAGGGATCGCTTTGGCCATTGGAGTGAGCATCCTGCTGACTGCGATTTCACCGCTGCGCGCAGTGACCAACGAGATGTTGTCGCGCACGAATCCCAACCTCTTTGATTTGGCGGTTGCACTTGCTTCCGGCGCCGCCGGCGCGTATGCCGTCGCCCGCAAGGACGTAGCCACAGCGCTGCCTGGCGTCGCTGTTGCCGCAGCGCTGGTACCCCCGTTAGGCGTCGTCGGCATTGGCCTGGCCATGGGGGAAGCGCACATAGCCTGGGGCGGCGGTCTACTCTTCATCACTAACATGATTGCCATCACCCTTGCCGGCACCGTGACCTTGCTCTTACTCGGTTTCCGCCCTTCCCCGCGAGCGATGCGTAAAGGACGTCTCCAACGAGGTATGGTGGCGTCACTCTTGCTGCTCATCGCCATCAGCGTCCCCTTGGCGTCGGTCTTTATCGACTCTGTGGAAATATCCCGCATCCGCCAAATCGTCGGTGGGACGGTCAGGCAGCAGTTGGAAGCAGAGGCGGGGTATACCCTGGAAACATTGGACATCGAACTCGAAGATTCCCGCGTCATCGATGTATCCATCACCATTCACGCGGACAAGGAATTAAAATTGCCCCTTCTGGAGTATCTTCAAAGTCTGCTGGAAGATGCACTCGACCGCCCCATCCACCTGCAAGTCGAGAGCATCCCGATCGAATCGTTTGAGCTGCGGGCGAAATAGTTGCGTTTCAACAACCCCGATATTTCGACGCTCGCTTGATGAGGGGAAGCGGTCCTCGTTGCTGATCCCCGGCTTTCTTTAAATCATGAGAGCCGGGTACGCCGGGCCCGGCTCTCTCTTAAGGAGGAGAAGAAGAGATCTACCCTTCCACATTTACTATACTGTGGTGCCTTCCTGTCGCGCGGGACGCTAGGCTGACGTTTAACCTACGCAATTCCTACGCTGGAATCGTTGGGGGTAAAATCACGCTGCTGGCGTCAGTGTGCCTTGATGCTCACGTTCAATCGTTCACCGGACAATCATCGAATGGATAATTTACAAAAGTGGATCAACCACATCTCCACCGGACATGCCCTCGATGTGGGAGCAGGCGAAGGGGAAGCTGCGCAGTGGCTCGCTGAACGGGGATTCAAAGTCGATGCGGTCGAACGCGACGCCTCGGTCTTCGAACGCTTATCGGCGGCTTGCATCGACACCCTGGTTACTCCTCATCTTACCGACGTGCTGCGCTTCCCCTTGCCGCCGGAGAATTACGAATTGATCGTGGCGCAAGCCGTGCTGCACTTCCTTCGCCCGACGCAGCTTTGGCTGCTGGCAGATCGTCTTGTCGCAACGCTCAAGCCGGGTGGGCTCCTGCTGGCCGACGTTTTCACGACGGACGATCCGGGGTACCTGGCGTTGAAGGAAACCGGAACAATCGAAATCGAACCCAACACCTTCGAAGCGCCCGAACCGGTGGGGTTGATCCACTACTTCGCACCGGGAGAGTTGCGCAGGATTTTCGCCCTTCTCGAGGTTCTCGAATACGACGAATCGCGTCGAGCCGATCCGCGTTCGGATGACGGCTTTCGTGCCGGCGCACATCTCGTGGCCAAACGTCCGTCACCACGCAAGCGTAATGCTTGATGTATTCGGAATACAATTCAAGCGCATGCTATAATGCGCCAGGGTTGCGGGGTTCGTTGCGAAAATGCTGCTCGATTGGATACTGGCTTTCTCTCCCATCTTCCTGATCATCATCTTGATGGTTCATTTCGGATGGGGCGCCGCCAAAGCCGGTCCCGCCGGCTGGGCATTGACCCTTTGCCTCGCCGCAGTGCGTTTCGGCGCCGGTGCCGCCTTGTTGGCCGTGAGTCACGCCAAGGCACTGCTGCTCGGCCTGGACGTGCTGCTCATCGTCTGGGGCGCTTTTCTCCTCTATCGTGTTTTTGACGAAGCAGGCGCGATTGCGTTCATCGGCAGGACCCTGCCGCAGTTGACTGCCGATCGCGGCATGCAGGCTTTGTTAATCGGCTGGCCGTTTGCCACTTTCCTTCAAGGCATCGGCGGTTTCGGGGTGCCCGTAGCCGTCACTGCCCCTCTGCTCGTTGGCCTCGGCTTTACTCCCCTCACGGCCGTCATTCTTCCCACGATCGGGCACGCCTGGGCAGTCACTTTCGGCTCGTTGGGCTCTTCCTTTCAGGCGCTGATTGCCGCCGCCGACTTACCCGGTGAAATCTTGGCTGCGCCGGCCGCATTATTACTGGGGATGGCCGGAATTGGCTCCGGCTTCATGGTTGCCCAAGTCGCCGATGGTTGGCGGTCGGCACGTAAATTGGCACTCCCGATTCTGACCCTGGGTGTGCTGATGGGACTCACGCAATTCCTGCTCGCCACTCACGGATTGTGGAACATCGCCAGCTTCGGCGCAGGGATGATCGGTTTGCTCGCAGGCATCGCCCTGGCGCGACGCTATCGAGGGGAACGCGGAATGCAAAATCACCCCCCCATAGACATGCGTGCATTTTGTATCGCAGTATCGGGCTATTTGGTGCTGATCATCATCACACTCGTCGTTCAATTCGTCCCTGCCGTAAGACAACTTCTTGGCGCGATCGAGATCCGCATCGCCTTTCCCGAAACCCAGACGGCGCACGGTTTTATCACTCCCGCCGGTTATGGCCGCCTCATACCCATCCTGCGCCATACGGGTGTAATTTTGGGTTATGCCGCGCTGATTGCTTATCTCATCTACCGCAGGTTCAGTGTGTATCAACCCGGCGCGGGTCGTCGCATCTTAATTGATACAGCGAGGCGTTTGCTGCCATCCAGTGTAGGGATCATCTCCATGGTCAGCATGGCCGTAACGATGGTCCAGGCCGGGATGACGGACGTCCTCGCAACCGGATTGGCGCAATGGGTGGCCTCGGTCTTCCCTTTCGCCTCGACGTGGATCGGTGCCCTGGGCGCGTTCATTACCGGATCGAACACCAATTCCAATTTGATTTTTGCCATGCTGCAGCGGCGAACGGCTGAATTGCTTCAATTCAACCTGCCCTGGATTCTCGCTGCGCAGACGGCGGGTGGCGCCATCGGTTCGGTCGTATCCCCGACCAAGATTCTGATTGGGGTGAGCACCACACAAATGGCGGATGACGAAGGCGCTGCGCTGAAGGCTCTGCTGCGCTACATTCTGCCGTTGTTGCTCGGCGTGGCGTTGATCGCCTGGATCGCAGTAAGTTACACGCACTCCTAAGACACGCCGTCCCATTCAAGCCATACACGGATACACAGTTCGTGGTTTTCCGAATGTATGCCGAATGTTGTACAATGGCAGCCATGGATGAAGTCTACGTGCTGTTTACCTTGCCCTTTGAAGATTCCATGGTGGAACGCATCAAGGCCGTCTCGCCACGACTCCAGGTTCATGTCCATCCCACCTCATCAGGGGAGAACATTCCCGAGGATTTGCTTGCCGATGTAGAGGTCCTCTACACGCTGCATGCTCTCCCGGAGCCCGAGGCGGTTCCCGAACTGCGCTGGATTCAATTCCATTCAGCCGGCATCGATCACGTTGTCGATCATCCACTGCTGCAAACGGACGTTCAAGTGACGACACTCAGCGGTGCGGCGGCACCACAGATGGCTGAGTTTGCCATCATGTCGATGCTGGCACTCGGCCACAAATTACTCGAGATCATCTCCGACCCACCGGAGAAGCGCTGGGGAGAAAAACGCTACCAGCGGTATGAACCCCTCGAGCTGCGAGGCAGCACTGTTGGCATCGTTGGCTACGGCAGCGTCGGTCGCGAGATTGCCCGTTTGTGCTATGCGTTTGGTGCAGATGTGCTGGCCTCCAAACGGGATTTAAAAAACTTACAAGATGCGGGCTATTCTCTGGAAGGTTTAGGGGATCCTGCAGCCGATGTACCCAAACGATTGTACCCCCCGGAGGCGCTGCGCTCCATGGCTTCCCTGTGCGATTTCCTGGTCGTCACCGTCCCCTTGACGGCAGCCACACGTGGATTGATCGGGGCTGATATTTTCGAGGTGATGAAGCCTTCGACGTACCTCATCGACGTGTCACGCGGCGGCGTCGTCGATCACGGCGCCTTGCTGGAGGCACTGAAGACGGAAAAACTCGCCGGGGCTGCATTGGACGTATATCCGGTTGAACCCTTACCCGAATCCAGCCCACTGCGGGAGATGCCAAATGTGATCCTCTCACCCCACATCGCCGGTTCATCAGCCGCCTACAACGAGAGAGCAATGGGTTTGTTCGCGGAGAACCTTTTCCGTTACCTATCGGACCGTCCGTTGCTAAACCTTTATAACCCTGAATTGAGTTACTGAGGTTCCTTCATGATTCGAGGGGTTATCTTTGATTTCGGCTCGACACTTATCAGCTTCCAAGGTGAGGTGAGTGAAGTGCGTACACTCGCCACACATGCGATGGTGGAACAATTATTCGAAAAGAGGATTAATCTTGATAAAGCCGTATTTATCAAGCGATTCAACGAATTGCTTGAGGCGAGTTTCAATGCACGTGAATCCGCACACATCGAAATTTCATCCATATCCGTTTTACGGCTCGCGCTTACCGAGTTTGGCCACGCAACCGTCGCGGATGAAATCCTCGAGCGAGCATTAGCGCGCTTCTACAATCACTTCGAAGATTGCTGGCAACCCATGCCGGACCTACACTCTGTACTCGATGAAATCTATGCCGCCGATTATCGCCTGGCCATGATCTCAAACGCCGGAAACGTTGCCAACGTGCAACGACTGATTGAAAAAGTCGACATCCGCAAATATTTTGATCCCATACTGATTTCCTCTGGAGTTGGCTTGCGTAAGCCGCACAGGCTGTTGTTCGAGACCGTACTTAATGCATGGAAAATGCCGGCGGACCAGGTTGTCATGATTGGAGACATGCTGAATGCGGATGTGCTGGGAGCCCAGAAGGTCGGCATGCATCAGATCTGGATCACGACCGAGGCGGATAATGAGAGCAATCGACAGAACGCCGTCGCCATCGTGCCAGAAGCGACCGCAAAAAACCTGCGCGATGTCCCCACGTTGATACAAAGAATGGCTTCCACCTGATTGTGCGGCAATAAATTTTCCTGCAACTTTCCAGGCCAAGAGACGTATAGATGACGGAATGATAGCCTCATTCCATAACTGCGGTATTGGAGGACATGATGCGGAAGACTGCTTTACTCTTCGTTGGGTTGACGCTATTCTTGGCTACGATCGCCTGTAGCTTTAACTTTCTACTCTTACGCACGAGCATCCGGGTTGAAAAACTCGAGACTGGTCCGACGGTCTCCGAGGAGGTGGAAATCCCCATTCCAGATTCCGACGCTGAGACGAGTCTTGAAATCCTGATGGGCGCCGGCGAATTGTATATAACCCCGGGAGCCGAGAACGCATTTCTCCAAGGCACGATCAGCTACAACGTAGAAGAACTTGCCCCGCACATTCTCTCGGAAAACGGATATGTGCAGCTGCGCCAAGGAGAAGAAGAATCTGGGGAGTACACCTTTCCCGATATCAGCGGTGACGTGGAAAATATCTGGGATTTGCAATTGGGGGATAAAGCTATGGAATTGATACTCACTGTGGGTGCCTCGCGCAGCGATATCGAACTGGGCGGGTTAGCCATCAACGACCTGCGCGTGACGCAAGGCGCATCCGACTTTGATTTATCCTTCTCGAAAACGAACACGGTTGAAATGTCCACCTTGCGCTTCACAGGCGGCGCTTCGGATGCGGAACTGAACAATTTGGCCAACGCAAATACCCAGGACATCTTCTTCACCGGCGGCGCCGGCCGATACACATTGGATTTCAACGGTGAGCTGCAGGATGATATGTACGTGAAGATCGAAGCGGGTTTGGGAGAGGTGATCATCATCGTTCCTGCAGGGACCGCTGCGAGAGCCGAATTCAAGGGCGCCCTGGCGGATGTCGATGCCTATGATGATTGGCGACGATCCGGAGACACGTACACGCTCGATGGAACGGGCGCCAGCATCACTTTCGAGATCTCGATGGGGCTGGGTAACCTGGAATTGCGCAATTGGTGAGGCGTTAGGCGGCGGGCAAACCGCGCCATCTACAAGGACGGGCTAATTGCCCGTCCTTCTTTATAAGCGGTTTCAGGGAGAGGCGACATCTCTGGTTTCACTATATATTATGGAAAAGATCTCACTCGCTTCTTCCGCGGTCGCCAGCCTGGGACGGCCTTCCTCCGTAAGCATCATGGGCACGACTTCGATTTCTCGTATCCCATGCTGATCCATCCACACATTGAGCAAGGCGGTTTGGGGAACATCACCGTTGTCGAAGACGAAGTTTCCCAGTCCGTATACGATCACAGCCTCATTGTAAAATTCAATTCCCTGCAAGACGTGCGCGTGGTGGCCCAGGACAAGATCGGCTCCGGCATCGATCGCCGTGTGTGCGGCATTCACCTGAGGGAGACTGGGTTGGACGACATATTCATAGCCACTGTGCAGCAAAACGATTACGATGTCGGCGAGCGGGCGAACGGCGGCGACGTCCGCTTGTATCTGCGCTGGATCGGCCCATGACACACCGGGCTGATTTTGTGTGGCCGTCCAGGAACGCGCATCAAAGCCCCGTACCTCGACTGGAACGTCTACATATGCCAGAAATGCAATGCTCGTATTGTCTGTGGTTATAAGGACAGGTGTAGATGCAGCGACCTCATTTTCGCCAGCGCCCACGGTTTGGACGTGGTTTGTCTCCAGCAGCGAGATTGCTTCGAGCAAAGAAGTGGGACCGTAGTCCATGGCATGGTTGTTGGCTAGCGAAAGTAGGTCAAAGCCAGCGATGGCGAATGACCGGGCTGCTCCCGCGGGTGCTTGAAATGTGTAGCCTTTGTCAACCGGTGAACCTTGCTCTCCCAGGGCACACTCGAGATTCCCCACAGTGATGTCGGCAGTAGAGAGAAAGTCGAAAACGAGTTCGAATGGAAAAATCGGATTGCCGTTCTCGATTCTCTCCCCGATACTTCGATCCAGCATGATGTCGCCCACGGCAACCAGATGCGTGGTCGGATCGACGCCAAGCTTCTTTCCGATCAAAGGACCGATCTCCTCCGCCGCCGCTTCATAGCCCGGTGCCGCAATCACACTCCAGGTCTGTTTCAAGGCATATTCAGGATCACCGGGATGCATGCCGTCCACCGAGAGCGATTTAAGTTTGGAGGACATGTCCGCCCAATCCAGCACTGCAACGAAGGGCGATTCCTCTGCGATCAATTCCTGCGCCTCAGCGAGCGTGACGCCTTCCCACTCCGAGGTGAAGGGCACGCCTAACGCCAGAGTACGCTCCCCTGCAGAAACCCCATCATCACTGGGGACGAGTGCTAGATTGACTTTTCCCTGAGTAAGACCCGAACTCGGATCATCGTCCACTTCAAGCTGCCATTTCCATCGGCCGGACTGAGAATCAATCTCGGCAAGCGCCTGCTCAGTGACGCCTGCCCAACGGTTTGGGACAGCGAGCAGCACTGGCTGCGGACTCGGCGTGAGCGTGGTGGTCGGCGTTTGAGTGGGGTTTACAAAGGCGATCGTTGCGGTCGCCGCCGCGTTTGTATCCAATGTGGAAAAAGCCGGCGGCGAATCTTGCCAAGATCTCACCGAACACGCACTGACGAGCGCGCCCAGCAGGACGGCCAGCAAGAGAGCACACAGACACTTGGGACGCTTGATCGCTCGCAACATCATCTTGCATTGTATCCTCCTTTGTCTGATTCCGCGAAAAAGCCCTTTCGTGCTCCTAAAAGGACAGAAAAAACTCCCTGGGGTGAAATTACTCCCAGGGAGTCGAAGTGCAAGTGCTGCTACCCGACGATTATTGAGAGAACGTCAGGGGAGCGAGCTCTTCCTCGACCATGCGAACCACCAACTCGTCGAGTGAGAGTACGCTGTAATCATCCACATGATGGGTCGTTTCATCACCGGGTGCCCCACCAGCACCATAGGTGAGGAACAGGAATTTTCCGCCGCTGATTTGGGCCAACTGGCGCAGAACATATTCCCCCTGATCGTCCAAACCACTGGATGCAAGCGGGTAGACCTTGATCCCCATTTCGGTTGCTGTGAACACGTCCTGCGTGTAATCGTAATCTTGTGCATAATCGAGATGGGGCGGCGCATCCGCCAGGAGGAAGATCAAACTTACCGTGTCTTCTGCTCGCCATTCGGGAAGGTGGATGGCGTTGTGAAAACCCTCGTTGAGGCTCTCCGGGTAGTCCCCACCGCCGTCGGCTTGGATCTGTGCAAGCTCTTCGGTGAACGCCGAAACATCGGGCGTGAAGTCGTAGGTTCGGCTGATGAACAGGTCCCCGCGATCGCGATAGATGGTCATACCAAATCGTACGTTGGGATTCGACGGCAGGGCTTCAATTTGCTCGGAGACGGAGATCATGTTTTCCTTCAACTGTGCAATCTCGTCACTCATGCTGCCGGTGGCATCGATCAAGAAGTGCACGTCGAGCCGTATTGGCTGCGTGGCTGATGCGGCGTCGAGTGTGACGGCGTGCTCCCGTGCGTCTTGGTCTACAACTTGAGAGACTTCCGCGCCGTCTTTGGCAACGACGATCTCCATTTCCTCAAGATCGAAATCCGGATAAGCGTTAGGGAAGAACAGCACGCTTCCGTCGCTGTGAGTCGTCAGCCGCGCAACGCGGTCGCCATCCGCGTCGAGGACGGTCACTTCGGCGCCCAGCACGGGTTGACCCTGTGTATTGGAGACAAAGATCGTGTGTCGTCCGGTGACATCGACGTCATGGACCTTGATACCCCACTCCGCAAAACGCAAGCGGTAGAGCAAATAATCGTCCCATTCGGCGTTATCGTCCACGCTGCCAGCTCGCAGGTTCGGCGCCTGGTCGCTGCGCAGTGTTTCACTTTCCCCAACAGCATCCGCACCATACGACTCTTCCTCCAACCCCAGCAACGGTTCAGCTGCAGGCGCTTCGGCGACGGATTTCGCCGCCAAGGACTCGCCCTCTGCGACCTCGCCTGCCGAACCGCTCCAGCCTTCCTCACCGTTCCAATCAATCCACCCGTCGCTCCCCTCATCTTCCGACTTAAGAATGGGATCCATCAAACCACAGGCGCCAAGACTCAGGGCCAGGAAAATTAGCACACAAATCCGGCGTGTAGAAGCTATGTTCCTCATCTGGTTCTCCTCTCTTTTGCGATGTGCGTATTGGTCATCTGTGTCTATCAGACGCAAAAGAGCCGGCATTTGTTCCTAGCGAACAATGCCCCTCGATTGAAGTTATGTATAGACAATTGAGAATGGCAGTTAAGCGTGTAGAACGCGCCTGCGATTTAGTGCTGGGGTTCTACATTTATCAGGACAGCCCGGACGACGGTGCGCCAGAGATACGCTCCGCTTTGTCCGTCGTATCCACTGCAGGTGATCAAGGTAACCCAGTCCAGCTCCTCGTGACCAAGGGTGGATGTATCTCCGGGTCGAACCCAACGAACCTCGCGCACGGAGTATATGTAGCGCATGCCGAAGAAATTGATCACGATTTCGTCACCCCAGCTGAGTGTGCCCAGCTTCGCAAACGGCCCGGGCAGCCCGGAAGGCAATGTCACGTGGCCGGTGATGGCTGTGTTGCCCTCCCAGGTCGGGAACGCCGTGCCCTGCAGGTATCCGGCGTTGTCCCACAGCCAGGTTACATCCCAACCTTCCGCAGTCTCCGGGACGCCGACGATGGGGATATCGACATCCAATTTCGGAATTTCGAGCCCGAGCGTAAAGTAACTCGTGTACCGTTCGCTTTCCAGCTGTGCAGGCAGTGATGTCACGACGCCGGGCGCAAAGCCCGTTTCGGGTAAGCCGCCTGGAACAACGATGGCCAAGAAGAAGTCATCGTCATTGTTGGTCAAATCTTCGTCCAACGAGGAAGTCGTCAAACCGACACTGTTGGTACCGCCCGGGGGTTCACCCAAAGCATTCACTTCGGTTGTGATGGTGATGGTGTAGAAATCGGTGGGCGAAACGGTGCCCATGTCGACGGTGACCGTGTTTCCTACGATGCTGATGGGTTGTCCCTCATCCGGCACAACCGTCACGTCGATGACGTCCAGGAAAATAGGCAGGGTATCGATGATTTCCACGTCGAGCGCGTCGGTGTTGCCTTCGTTCTCCACCGTGATGGTGAAAACCACGGTGTCACCCACGGAAGCCGTGGCTGGATCTCCGGTCTTGGTCAGCGCCGGGTCGATGATCGTGGCCACCGTGACGCTGGCGTTGTCCTCGTCGTCCTCGGATTGGTCGCCGTCGTCGTTATCGGGGGCGGAATCGGGATCGTACTGGTCGCTGGCGATCACCTGCGCGATGTTGGTAGAAGTGCCCACAACGTCGACCATGGCCTGGAAAGTAAGGATGGCACTCGTGCCGCTCGTCAGGGAGTTAATATCCCAGGTCAACACCGGGAGACCAGTGTCGTCGTTGCTGTCGCCACCGCTTATGCTGCCAGGAACGTAGGTTAAGCCGGCCGGGATGACGTCTTCGACAACGATGTTGGTGGCTGTATCCGGGCCCGAGTTATTGAGTGTGAGGGTGAAGGTAACTGTGTCGCCAAGATCAGGCGATGTGTCGTTTACGACCTTTATGAGACTGAGATCTGCGGTCGGCAATTGGTAGCCGAAATCGCTGTCGTTGTAATCCGCACCCGCCGCGAGGCCGGTGACCGGATCGGGATCGGTGCCGCCGGTCAACACGTAGCCGGTGAGCACGCCGCCCGTGTCGGTCACATCCACGATGTAATCTCCGGCAGCCAGGCCGGTGAAGTCGTACGCCCCGCCGCCTGCGGTGGTTTGAGTTGCAAGCACCGGCTCGCCCACGTCGATCACGCCGTTGCCGTTGGTGTCCTCGATCAGGTCGATCGTCACGCCGTCGATGCCCGGCTCGCCGCCGTCCTGCACGCCGTCGCCGTCCAGGTCGTTCCACACGAAGTCGCCGATGGAAGCGGTCTGCAGCTGGTAGCCAAAGTCGGAGTCGTTGTAATCCGCACCCGCAGCCAGGCCGGTGACCGGATCGGGATCAGTGCCGCCGGTCAGCACGTAGCCGGTGAGCACGCCGCCCGTGTCGGTCACATCCACGATGTAATCGCCCGCTGCCAGGCCGGTGAAATCATAGGCACCGCCGC
>CAYYVY010000029.1:0-38299 GCA_964475265.1 uncultured Anaerolineaceae bacterium
AATCTCTCGTATTACAACCCAGTCAGACGGCGGTTATTTACATCACCGGTCACGGCGGCGTGACCAGCGATCAAGACGGATACATCAGCCTAGGACAAGAGTGGTTGTACGAGCATGATCTCGTCGACTGGCTGGGCATGTTCGATCCTGGCGTGCACGTCATCGTCATCGTTGACGCCTGCTACAGCGGGAGCTTCGTCGACGGCCTCTCGGACGTCGCCGATGTGACCGTTACTTCAACTGGTACGTTAGATCCCGGCTATGGGGATTATGATCCCAAGAACGATCCCAACACGGATGACCAGGGCACCGAATTCTCCAGTGGATACGCGGAAGACTGGAGAGAAATTCTGAACGATGAGGCGCAACAGGAGGAGGCCCATCGTAGAGCAGAGCAAAATGGCACCAACTTCTGGGAGGAAGTGGCAATGATGTCCTACCTCTCCGCTCTGGAAAAAGACGTCACCTATCAAATCGGTTGGACCTTCCCGAACGCCGTACGCGGTAATCCACTGCACACCAAATCATTGCCAATCGATAAATTCAATCGATATACCAACCCACCCCAGGACGTGAAAGTGACCTTGCGAAACGGTTTGCAGGCGGACAAACTCGGTGACGTGATTTACAGTAAATCAACGGTGAAAATCGAAAATCCAAAGCCGGCCACCGACATCAACTTCTTCGAAGCCTTCTGGATCGCCTTCGATCCCGAGACACAAGAGAATTTCATCTGGTGGGAGTTATGGTTCGGGAACACACTTTTCCCCTGCGACGAATCACCGCAGGGCATGGTAACCGTCTGCCCAGACGGCGCCGGTCCAATGCCTCAAGATGACGTGCTGATGCTGGTCATGGCGCTCGACTCCGAGGTTCCGATCGTTGAACCGGAGTTCTTATATATATACAGTGCCGTGCTCGATACGGACGGCGATCCCGCCAACGATTTCGTCGCCGACCCGTATTACGACTGGGATTATTACCAGGGCACGGATCGCTGGTACGTCATCGGTTGGGATCCGTACGAGCATGCCTGGTTCATGAACGTGACCAACGCCAGCGCCGGATACACCACGGTGGCAAGCAACGCCCGTGGCGCCATCCTTGGCGACCTGGTGATCTTCCTCATCCCCGCCGATGAGGTCAGCGTTCAACAGCCCGGCTTTCGGCTAACGGCTTTCGCACACAAAGGGTACTATGCGCCCGCCAACTCGAGCGGCGACGTCACTGGCGCCGATCCCACAGAGCCGCTGCTGATCGTACCTGAAGAAAGTCTATTGATGGACGAGTGAGTCCTAAAGTCCAGGTGGATGTAGCCTTACCAACAACACTCGAACGTCGTAGCTAAAGCTCAGGATGGCCTGTTTAGCAAAGGCCATCCTGAGTTCGTTTATTGCCGCCATCAGACGAGCGTAAAATTACCTGGTCATATGTATAGAAGAGACAGATTTTAAAGGATTTTCCGCACGATCCAGAACGTGTCCAGTTCACGGAATTTCGAAAAGCCGTTGTTCAGAAACATCTGCAGTGGACCGTGATAGTTATATGCATCATCGGAGGTAGCTGTGCGCGGATAGGCTTCTGCGATCTTCAAGCCTTCTTTATCGAATGCATCACAGGCTGCCTCCAGCAGCATACTTGCGATCCCCTGACGGCGATGCATCTTTTCGATCACGAAACAAACGATCGATCCGACATCGTGCTCATCTTCAATTGCATAGTCCGGCCAAGCTGCCAGAGCGGGGATTTGAACTCGGGCGGCGGCTTTGCACCAACCCACCGGTCGTTCTGCATCATAAGCGAGAAACCCATGGAATTTACCTTCACCAATAAGCCGTGAAGCAAACTCACGATTTTGCGCTGCCGTTCGCTTCTCCCATTCCTTCGCATCCGGGACGTGATGGAAGCAGCAATAACAACTGGACCATTCGGGGTTGTCGGCGAATGCAGGCCCATCGAAGAATGCGAGATAATCCTGCAGGAGGTCAGGCGTCAATTTTCGAACCGTGAGCCTATCGAGCATCACATCCCTCACACGCTGATGCGCAACGCTGAGACATCGTCGAGCCAACAGTCTCGCACGCGGCTGCTTAAAGTATACATGCCGCCACGGAACAATTTCAAACAGCTTGGCGTTTGCTGGACTATTCGAACGTCTCGTGCAGTTGTTGAATGAGATCGCTGCGCGTGTAGACCGTAATCGCATCCCCATCTCGCAAGACGGTATGGCCGTGAGGGATGATCACCTTGGAGTTGCGATGGATCGAAACGATGATGCACTCATCGGGCAGATCGGAGGCGAGTTCGGATATGGATTTGCCTACTGCGCGATCGGCTCTATGAAGGGCCAGTTCGAGGAACTCCATTCCCTGCGACCTTTCGTGTTGGGTCGATTCCACGCGCTGGTCCAATTCCGATCGACGAGCCATGGCGATGTTGTAGGCCCGGATGGTGTCCTGACGACCAATCACCCCGATCAAGCGGTGAGGGTCTTCGCGGGATACTACCGGAATACGCCCCAGCCCGCGGGGTCCCATCTTAATCAAGACGTCCCCAATGGACTCGTCCGGATAAGCCAGCACGAGATCTTCGAACGGCGTGCCGATTTCCGCCACGACCGTTTCTCTCGGCCGACGCAATCGAACGGCGTTTTCCAGATCACTCACCGTTACGATCCCCCACAGCTGCCCAGCATCGTCCAGGATGGGGAATCCCTGATGGCGTTTACGGCCCAGCGACTCTGAGAAACCCTTGATGGAAAGGTTGTGATCGAGAGTGTCGATCTCCGTTCGCATGACCTCATTCACCTGCACTCCCTGCAGTACATCGACATCGCGGCCGTAGCGTAAATTCACACCACGGCGCGAGAGTTTGATCGTATAGATCGACTGCTTGTGCATGATCTTTCGAGCCAGCAACGTCGCCACGACCACGGTCAACATCAGGGGCAGGATGATGCGGTAATCTCCTGTGAGTTCGAAGAGGATCAACACGGCGGTCATCGGCGCCTGCGCCGCGGCCGCGAACACCGCGCCCATCCCCACCAAGGCATACGCGCCGGCCGGGGCGGGTGTGAAGGGCACCGCCGACTGTAAGACGATACCAAACGCGGCGCCCAACATCGCACCCACGAAGAGCGAGGGCGCGAAGATCCCCCCTGAACCGCCGGAACCTAAGGTGATCGACGTGGCCAGCAGTTTTAGCACAAGCAGTGTGATAACAGCGCCGAGAACAGCCTGACTCTGCAGCGTATTTCCGATCACCTCATACCCAACGTTGAAGATCTGCGGTAAGCCATCCCATTTCACAGGCGTAAATTGTGGATAAACCAGTGCCAACACACCGATGAGCGCGCCACCAACGGCTGGTTGAAACCACTCAGGAACGGCCTTCCAGCGTTCGAAGAGGTCCTCAAGAGCATAGAGCAGTTTCACAAAGGCTACCGCAACCAGCGCCGCCAATATTCCCAGGAGGGGGTAAAAGAAGTATTCCCAGATGCTGTTAATGTGGTATTGCGAAACGAGCAGGAAAGCCGGCACGTTACCGAAAAATGCCTGCCCGATCACACTGGCGGTCACGGCGGAAATCACCACCGTGCTGAAATGGGCCACCGAAAGTTCACCCAGAATGATTTCGATGGCAAAGACGACCCCGGCGATGGGCGCATTGAACGTGGCAGCAATTCCACCAGCCGCACCGCAGGCGACAAGATTGCGAATGCGCTCATCGGAGAGACGAAAAAGCTGTCCTACAGTGGACCCCAAGGCCGAGCCAATTTGAACGATCGGACCTTCACGCCCGACGGAACCTCCGCTGCCGATGCACAGCGAGGAGGCTAAGGATTTGATAATTGCCACAATGGGACGAATCCTTCCGCCTTTGAGCGCGACGGCTTCCATCACTTCCGGAACTCCGTGACCCTTTGCTTCACGGGCAAAATAGAAAACGAGAAGACCGACCATCAAGCCGCCTACTGCGGGCACGATGACCACGTAGGCTTTCCCCCAGGAAGCTGTCAGGGAAGGCATCCACTCGTATCCGACCCATTCCACGCCTTGAATCAAGTAGCGGAAAAGGACCGCACCGATACCCGCACCGATACCAACGAAGATCGAGGTAAAAACGAGGATAAACTCTTCCGAGGCTATCGGACTTGCCAGGAACTTGCTCCATAAACTTCGCAGACGACGCCGCATCGAAACCCGCAGGGGACGCGCCGTGTTCTCAGTTTCAACACCGGTCATCCAGACTCTCCATATCGAAAATTACCCCCCTTCACATAAAATATTCGTGCACTCATGCGCCAGGCATGTATAGGACTCTTGCATGAATTCGTCAAGGGGTAATTCGGTCGATGTTCGATACGCGAAGGCCGACTACGCCAGGGGCTCTAATCTGAAGGGCCAGCGGATTTCAATCGAACACGAGAAATTGCATAACGTTGTCGAGGGGTTCCAGGGTCTGGGGATCGTGAAGCGAGAATCCGAGTAGTTGACCATCCCTCTCGATGAATATCCATTCCACGAGTATCGGAACACCGCCGCCTCCAATTTGAGTGCGTACGGCGGGAAATCCGCCGATCTGGATCGGTTCCAGCGCATGCTCCGGGCAAGTCGAACACTGCAGCTGAATGAATTCTTCAACGGAGTGCTTCGTTCCATCGGCGACGATGATGCGGCTCGTACCCGGACCACCCGAGGCTGTCGGGTCAACACCGAGAGCGTACGAATTGTATGTAAACCCATCCTGGGAGATGGGTGTGGGACCCGCGACCTCCCACCCCGGTGGCAAAACGAGGCTGAACCCCCCTTCCGGGTTGATGTATCGGGTCTCAGATTCGCTTCGGTTACGCGGACTAGTGTCCACTTCGATCGTTTCCGCGGCAGGAACCGCGTTGGTCGAGTCGGAAGTGCAGGAAGATGCAGCCAGACCTATGAGCACTACAATTGGAAAAAACCGAAAGTGCACCATCGCATACCTTGCAGTAAATATATTGAGATTCTATCCGATTCAAAACCATCGTTCTCGATACATCGTTCCTCATCGTGAAAACGCACGATGACCGGGCACAAGGCACAATCGGGCAAATCGAATACAATATATGCGTCGTCGGTTGCAGTCTGCACGAGCTTCGAAACCAACTGCATTCCTATCTCAGAGTCCGACCAAGAAAGGAGTTACGTATCATGGACGAAATCTCGAGGTTTTTCAGAGGACTTTACGATCAATTTCTTCTCCGCGACGTCGTCGCCAAGGTCATTCCCGGCCTGTTACCTCTGTTTGCGCTGAGCTTGTTATTCCCTGTAAGAGCCTCCTCCGGCAGTTCATCCGGCTACCCTCTGGCCATTGGATCTCCACTCATCATCGCGATTGTTTTGTTCGGTCTGGGCTTGATGCTCGGCATGCTCTTACAATTCATCGGCAATCGGACCTATACCTTTGGAAAACGAAACGTGGATTGGGGGCCAAAGACCTTCACCGTCCGAAGCAAATCGTTCACCCTTCCCCATATCAAGTTTTCCCTGCCCGCCGTCGACTGGACACCCATCGTCATTCATGTCTGGGGCAGTGAAGAAGAGTCCATCAAGAAAGAGCTTGATTTTCGCCATTACGCCAATCTTACAGAGAATCGTGACTACGTTCTCAATAAACGGGAGCGGTTGGTTGTCTTTAAAGAGATGGCTGGAAATTATGCTGTGGCCTTCAGCCTTGCTTTTGTAATTTCACTTGTCATTTGGATCATTAACTTGTTTGATGATTCTGATTTATTCAACATTCAAATCATCCTTTTCTTTGTAATACTCTGGGTGGTCTTGATGGTTTTAAGCCGGCAAAACAAAGCGCTCGCAGAGCAGCAGCGCCTTTGGGAAAAGGCGATCATCGATGTGAAGGGGAAACCATCCGTCGCCAAAGCTGCACCAGCCTCGAGACCCGCAGCCCGGAAACCAAAATCCTAGTTTATCTCTAAGAATCAAAGAAGCTCACCACGATACTCATTCTATGTGGTGAGCTTCTGCTTTTCGGTAGACGAGCGCGTTACGGGATCGGATCACCGCAATCTGTAAGCCAGAACAACTGCCCGTCTTCGTAGGGATAGTGCAGCTCCGTCTCGTGCACTTCTCCACTGGGAAGGGTCAATCTGGCATCGATCGCGAACACGCCTTCAATGGGGATGGAAACACCATCTCGCTCCCAGGTCCAGGCTTCCAGGTCCTGCACGTCCAGCACGTCGATGTTTGTATAACCGGCAACATCCTGCAGGTAAAGCCGACAGGCATCTTCACCGTAGAGGTCGATCACAACAGGGTGCAGCCAATCAAACAGGGACGTGGTGTCGTGTGACTGCATGGCTTCTACCAAATCGGACGAGAAGGACTGGACCAGCTCCATGACGTCTGCCATTCTGGTTTCTTCCTCTAGTTCAATCTCTTCTCCCTCGTCGATCTCTTCCGCCGACTCGGCTTCTTCGAGCGGTGCGTCCCGGGTTCCTTCCACGTTGTACGAGATGGCAAAACCGCCGGGCAGACCGCCGTTCACGCCCAGGCTGTACACGCCCGAAAGCGGATTGGTTATGCTGCCCTCGAACAAGACGGAGATGTTGGGAAAGCCCGCCACGGTTCCCACTCCTGTGGCGGAGAACATGCCGTCAACAATCGTGCCCGAAACATCCACGAACGGCGCGGCGCCCGAGACTTGAATCTCACCCTTACTCGGCCCGGTCGCATCGAGGATTTCCACGCGCAAGTAATTCTCGATAGGTAGATCGACAAACGGTTTATGACCGCCCGGATCGTCGGCGACCTCGAAGAAAGCGACGAAGAAGCCGGCCAGCGCTTCGCCGAAGACCGGCGTTGCAGTTACTTTACAGCCGCACTCCTCCGGACATTTGATACCGTGATGTGCCAGGATCTGATCGATGTGGCGCGCTTTGGCTTCCGGGTCGTGTCCTTCTTTGTCCTTCCAAGTCTGCGCCATGATCGAAGGCACACCAGGGCCCTCCGACTCCCCCACCGCCTCGCCGGTGGGTTTGCCATCCGCTCCGTACTCGTCCTCCACGCCCATGGCATGGCCGATCTCGTGCGCGGCGACGGCCGGCGTATCATTGGAATCCCACCAGCCTCCGATGTTGTTCACGCCGCCGCCTTCCATTACCATGCCGCCCAGAGTCGTTTTAGAGGTATGGCGCGCACCGGCGTGCTCCATTTGCATCACGTCGACTTGGGCATAATCCTCCTCGGGGGCTCCTCCGATCTTCGTGTTCACCGTGATCGAAGTCGCACAGCATGTCGTGCAATGGATACCTTCCCACATGTCCTTGATCCCCGCAGCCCACGAGTCGGCCAAGGCTTGCGTCGCCCCGGCGCCGGTGAACTGCAGGTTGAGTACGATATTGATCGTGCAATCATCCAGAGTGACCGTTACATCCTGCAACGGTGCCCGAAGCGGGGCGGCCAAAAAAGCACTGCCGGGCTGATCGAAACCCGGCAGAGCAGGAAGATGCTGTGGCGCCTCATCCAACACGCGGCGTGCATAATCCGCCAGTAATTCGGGCGGATGAGAGAACGAAAGCACTTCGTCCGACTGTGCAGCTTCTTCCAATATCGGCAGCCCAGTGTCATCACCCAGCCATATCAAGGTGGCAGCGATCGTCGCTCGGTTGCCAAAATCCTCGTCTTCGAGACCCACCAGCATGTCGGGGATATCTTCGGGCTGCGCCAGCCGGCTGAGTACGTAGACGGCAGCGTAGCGGCTGGTCAGGTCGGGAGATTTCAGATATTGCAGCATGATCGGCACTGCGGGCCGGCCGAAGGCGATGATCTCCTCCGGTGCACCGTACGTCGCAGGTACATCGGGATCAATCGTGGCGATGATGGCGGCGATCTGCTCCGCCAGGTCACCGTCAGCGGCAGGGACTTCGGACGGCGTTCCAGCGCCGGAACTGCAGCCTGCGAGCGCAAGGAGCGCTAGCGTACAAAGGATTACAAGGGCAGCGTTTTTTCGAGCAGGCAATTTCATTGAATTCCTCCTTATCAAGACTGGCACTCGAAAATCTGACGTCCAGCTTCGTCAGGCTACGTACGAGGAATGTAACTCTTGGAAATCGGTTTACTCGCTTTTGCAGCGCGAAAGACCGCCCCAGTATATGCCCGTCAATTTTTCGACGCCACCGGATGATCCGGTCTTCCCCTTAACGTGCCATGCTTTCGATGTACTCCAGGGATTGGTGGCGGAAATAGGTGTTGTATAAGTCGGCGTAATGACCCCCTTGCGCCATTAACGACGCGTGCGTGCCTTGCGACAAAATGCGCCCGTGATCCATGACAATGATGCGATCGGCGTTCTGCACCGTCCACAGCCGGTGGGCGATGATCACCGAGGTGCGATCGCGCATCACCGACTGCAGCCCCTCCTGAATCTGCGTCTCCGTAAAGGGATCGACGCTGGCGGTAGCTTCGTCCAGGATCAGGATGGCCGGATCTTTGAGCAGCACACGTGCCAATGCGACGAGTTGGCGCTGTCCCATGGATAGATTGGCGCCGCGCTCGCCGACATAAGTCTCCAGACCTTTCGGCAGATCTTCCAGCCATGCGCCGGCGCTGATGTGCATGGCCGCCTGGAGAACTTCATCATTCGACGCACCGGGGCGGGCGTAACGGATATTGTCTCCCACGCTTGTGGAAAACAGGAAGGGATCCTGTGGCACCAGGCCGATGTGCCGGCGATAATCGTCCAAATCGAGGCGGCGCACGTCGCGCCCATCGACGAGGAGTTCACCCTCTTGAAATTCATAGAAACGGGCGATCAGATTGGCGATGCTGCTTTTCCCTGCCCCGGTATGCCCCACCAATGCCAATGTCTCACCCGGCTTCACGGTGAGCGAGAACTCCGGCAGCACGATCTCCTTTTCCGTATAGCGGAAACACACGTTCTTGAATTCGATTCTGCCCTGCATGCGTTCGACGTTTTCATGCGCCTCCTGCACGACCATCGGTTCGGCGTCGATCAAGGCAAAAACCCGTTCGGCCGCAGAAAGTCCGTCCTGGAACTGACTCCAGAATGAGGCGATACTCATCATGGGGAACCAGAAGAAACCGACCGCCTGCATAAACAGATACCAGTCGCCCGGTGAAAGGTTCCCGGCTTCGACCTGAATCCCGCCGCTGTATACCAACAGCGCCACGCCCAATCCAGACGAGAGTCCCATGACGGGGAAAATCGAGTTCAACGTCAGACCACGGCGGATGCCGACTTGATAGCCCTGGCGGTTGTTGCGTTCGAATGTGTCATAGATCGCCCGCTCCTTGCGGAAGCTCTTGGCGACGAAAATCCCGCTGATCGATTCCTGGATCTGGGCGTTGATCTTCGCCGTCACACGCCGGGCGTTCTGCGTTACACGACGCGCCACACGCCGGAAGCTCAGCGCGATGACCACAGCCAGCGGCGCCATGGCGTACAAAATGAGACTCAACCCGCTGTTGATACTCATCAACCAGATGGTCAGAATCCCGATCTGCACGAATTGACTCAGCAGATTGACAACCAGCGAAACCACCTCGGAAAAGTCCTGCGTATCGGAGGTGACGCGGCTGACGATCTTGCCGGAGGGATGCTCGTCGTAGAAGGACATGTCGTGGCGTACCGTGGCGTCGAAGACATCCTCCCGCAGTTTGAGTACGACGTCTCCGATCACGCGCGCCGAAAGCCATTGGCGCACGAAATTCGAGACCCAGGCCAAGCCTCCCATTAGCAGCACCAGGCTACAACTGAGCGCGATGCTGGTCAGGGATGGATTTTTGCCTACAACGTCGATGGCTCTGGCGATGGCGATCGGTGCGCCGCTGCCGGCGATCGAATTGATCGTCAATGCCACAGCCACGAAAAGGACCTGTTTACCAAATGGACGAAAATAACTCAGGATGCGCGCCAGAAGCTCACGATCGCCGTATTCACGATCGTAGGTCTCGGTATCCAGGCCATCCAGGATGAAACCCATCGCTCAATCGTCTCCATCGTGCATCGGGATAGCGGAAGGCTTTTCGCCTCCGTTCCCCGATTCGACTCGGGAAAAAATACGCCGGTAATCCGCGCTGCGATCCATCAACTCCTCGTGCGTGCCCTGATCCACCAATCGTCCGCGACGCAGGACCAGAATGCGATCCGCCCAGCGGATTTGGCTCAGGCGATGCGTAATCAGGAACGTCGTGCGTTCGCGACTGATCTGGCGCATGGCGCGCTGAATTTGATCTTCGGTGGCGCTATCGATGGCGCTCGTGCTGTCGTCCAAAATGAGGATGCGCGGATCGGTGAGAAAAGCGCGGGCGATGGCGATGCGCTGCCGTTGCCCCCCAGAGAGCATCACGCCGCGCTCGCCAGTTTCCGTCTCGTAGCCATCGTGAAAGGATTGAATGAAATCTGCAGCCTGCGCTTCCCTGGCGGCCTTTTCGATGCTCTCCCGGGAAGGCGAATCGCAACCGAAAGCGATGTTTTCCGCAATCGTATTGGAAAACAGGAAGATCTCCTGCTCGATCGTGGAAATCTGCGAACGCAGCGATTCCATGCTCCAATCACGTACATCGATTCCGTCGATTTTTACGCAGCCCTCGTCGACGTCGTAAATGCGGTTGATCAGGCGCGTCAGCGTGGTCTTGCCCGAACCGGTCTCACCCACGATGGCGATCGTTTTGCCCGCCTCGGCCTTGAAATCGATATCGCGCAGCACGACTTGATCGTCGTAACTGAAACTGACGTTCTCGAAAACCACCTCACCGCACATCGGTGTGGTAATTCCGCCCACGTTCTCGTCCAATTCGGTTTCGGTATTGATCAACATCAAGATTCGCTCCGCACTGGCGATACCCAGCTGAACCAGATTGAACGAGAAGAGGGAGATGAACGTCGGGAAACGCAGCGCACCCATCAAGCCGACGAATGAGATCGCTTCCCCCAAACTGATCCGCCCCGCTTGCCATACGAACAGGGCATGAAAGAGGCCGAATGCCCAACTCAAACTAAAAATCAGCATAGGCCAATAGCGTGCCTGAATTTCTCCTTGCTGCACGAACAAATCCCGATAGCGGCGGGCGTCGTGCGTGAATTTGTCCCACTCGAAGCGTTCTTGCACCGTTGACTTGACCACCTCGATTCCAGCAATGGCCTCGGCCAATCCGGCGTTCATCGTTCCGAATTGATCACGCATGGCCGTGCTGACCGGGTTCAGACGGCGATTGTAATCAAGCAGGGAAAGGATGAGCAGAAGCAGGAAAATCGATGGGACGAGCAGTAATTCCGTTCGGATGACAGCAATCATCACCATGGGCACGATGGTGTTCATCACGGAGTCTGTAATCAGCATCACCCCCGGGCTGAACATGAGGTTCAGCGTACGCACATCGTTGGTGGCGCGTGCCATGATGTCTCCAATCCGCTGGCGGCCGTGGAAGGTTTGACTCTTGCCAAGCAGACTGACGTACAGTTCGTGGCGTGCATCTCGTTCCACACGCTGCGCCAGAAATTCGGCGGAATAATTGCGCATCAAACCCGTCAATCCCTGACTCATCGCCGCCACCATAACTATGAGGGCAATAGCGATCAAGTCTTCAGGTTGAAAACCCGTGCTGGTGATGACGTCAAAAGCACGTCCGATGAAAAGCTGAATGTTGCTGTACGCCATGTTGTTGCCAATGGCGGCCAGGATCATCCCGAGCGGAAATATGGGATAGCGCAATGAGTGAGACAGGATCCAACGCACAGGGCCACTGCGGTTGAAGGTGTATTCGGATTCGAGTGAAAACTCGCGCTTTTCGATCGTCATTTCGGTCATGGTCTGGAAATAAGATTATACACGTCCAAATCCCATTTCGGTGATTCAGGTCATCACCAATTCCGGGGAAAGAACGAATAGGACTCGCCCGCCCGAAAACACAGGGTATATAGTATGCAAAAAGAGATTGAATGAGGTTCAGATCATGGAAGTGACCAGCGCCGCCATACTCATGGGTATTGCAGCGAGTATCTTCATCGTATTCTTCGCCTTTGGAATACTGTCGTTGAAAGAAGGCGAACGACGCGCCGCACGCATATCCATGCTGATCGGTGTGCTAGGTGCCAGTTTCTACATGCTCATGTCGTTCACGCCGTTCCAAATCAGGTTGATCTTGCTGAGCCTCCATCTTGCGCTGATTCTCATCACAGCGCTGGCCTTACTCCTGCCTGCCAAATCGGTCGTACCTGTCGACGGCGAGCGCCGCGAACGCTTCGATGAACGTGAGGTGCTCTTCGCCCGCAGAGTTCTTTCGCCCGGCAGCACCGCCTATCAGCAGTATTATGCCATGCACCCGGAACATTTGAAGTACGACGAAGGAATACAGAAGCTATCCGGTTTGCTTGCCTCGCATGCGAAGAATTTTGATCCCCTCATCTTCCCCACCGCTTCCGCCAGTTTCGAAGTCACCGCTGCTTTACGGCACGCAGTGGATGGAACGGTTGCCGCCACACAAACGGCTCACTCGTCGGAAACTCGCACAAGATACGTCAAAGGTCTTGCCCGGCATCTCGGCGCAGTATCCGTGGGGATCACCCTGCTTAATCCGGGACACGTCTATTCCCATGTCGGGCGCGGGAGCGGCACCTATGGTGCGCCGATCCAGATGAATCATCGTTACGCCATCGCATTCAGCCTCGAAATGGATCATGCCATCATGAGCTGCGCCCCGCAGGCAGCGGTGATCCTCGAAACGGCCCGGAAATACGTCGAATCTGCCGTAATTGCCATTCAGATCGCCAACTGGATTCGTCTGCAAGGTTTCCCTGCAAGAGCCCACATCGATGAAAACTACCGTGTTATCGAACCGCTTGTAGCCCGCGACGCCGGATTGGGCGAAATTGGACGCATGGGTATCTTGATGACTCCCGAACTCGGCCCGCGCGTTCGCCTGGGCGTGGTCACGACCGACATGCCGCTCGATCCCGATCTCCGCAACCCGGATCCGTCTGTCTTCGAATTTTGCGGCAAGTGTACGAAGTGTGCTGAGAATTGTCCCAGCAAGGCGATTCCATTCGGGGAGGCGGGATCGTACGGCGGAGGCAGACGGTGGAAATTGGACGAAGAGAAATGCTTCCATTATTGGAACGTCATCGGCACGGACTGTGGAATCTGCATGTCCGTCTGCCCGTATTCACATCCCAATAACTGGGGACACAACACGGTTCGTTCGTTGATCCGTCGCTCTGCAGCCGCTCGGCGAGCCGCATTATACCTGGATAATCTTTTCTATGGTCGAAAGCCTTCCACCTGCCATCCTCCGGAATGGCTCTCCCTGGATGCTGGATCTTAATTTCAAACGAGTTGATCGCGTGCACAGAAGGACAGATTCTTATCTACCGGATGTTGGTTGCGGATGAATATTTACAGCCATCGAATTTACGGCTGAATTTCGACAACCACGCCGTCCTCAGCCCAGTTGTACAATTCCTCCGCGGCGTCCAAATCGAGGATGATACAGCCATACGAGGCAGGACGCCCCAGCACATCCGCCCACAAACGCCGTCCGCTCGAAAGCAGCGGCAATCCGTGAATCCCGTTCAGAAGATCCGGCGTGGCGTAATAAATACCCAGAAAATGCGGCATGTAGAGATCCCAAATCGAGGCATAGGCGTTGAGCTCGTGTGTCATCACCTGGAATATCCCGGGCATCGTCGGAGACGAGTCGATGCCGGTGCTGACGACATACTGGCGATACAATTCGCCGTCCTGGTAGACCCACATGCGCTGCTCGCTGATGCTGATCACGATACGTTTTCCCATGATGATGGGTAATTCCAACAACGAATCCTTGGGTGGAACGACCAAGGTTTCGCCGACACGCAAACCACGCCGGGAAAGCATCGGATTCTCCTCGAGCAATTTCCAAAACGGCATGGACACTTTGAATCCAATCGAGACGAGATTATCGCCGGACACAATGACGTAGCTCGTCGGCAGATAGTGAACCAGAATCGGATCGGAAGTTTGGCCTTCGAGAGCCTGCCGAAAGACCGACTGCGCTTCTTCGTAATCAATACTGCGTTCCTCGCCGAGGGAATTGTCTATCCCCTGGAGATAGCTTTCAATCGCCTCAGCGTTGACTTCGACCGATATACTCGAGGCTTCTCGTTCCAAAGCAAGCCAGGAAGCGAGCAAACCGCGATCGGGTTTCCATTCGAAGGTTTCGTCCGTGACCGGATCGTAGACGGTCAGGCGGACTTCCGCGTCCAACATATTTTCCACAGCGGCTGCCGTTCCCGAGGCATCCATGATTTTCGGCTCGCTGGGCAGCGTAACGAGGGGAATCAAGCGATACTCCGTTAGGATCGCCGATGGATCCTCTTTGAGTAAAGCCAGGCTGGCAGCAACGTCCAGAACCCTGCCGGAGCGGCCGGGCTGATACTTCACCGTGCCCCCCTCAACAGACAGCTGCGCTTCGGTAGATGGAATATCGACGACTTCGGCCCAGGTTTCAAGTCCTCTTCGTGCCGCGTCGTTGTCCAGGTAGACCCATGGCGGCACGTCCATCGTTTGTCGGAAGCCGTGCAGCCAGGTGCCGATCCCCTTGAGCAATCCCTGTCCGCGCCCAACGGAGAAAGCGCGCATCGCCGTGGCCTGGGCATCCACACCCAAGCCGAACGCTGCGGGTGCGACGACCCACGCCCGATCGGCATCCAGGCTGTCTACGGCCGTCAAGCGCAGCTCCTGATTCCAGACCCGGTCCAATTCCTGCGCCGCTCTCTCCAGACTCATGCCTTCCAACGGCATGCCTCCAACCGTCACACCCGGCATGATCTGGACGGACATCTGGCAGGTGAGATAACCCACCAAGACGATGATGGTTGAAACGATCAGGAGGACAAACCAAATCCCCACGATCCATCTCACCGTTTTCAGCACCCTAGGCGAGATCGTTCGAGGCACAAACCTCCCGGATGCCCGTTTTGTTGCGGATTTCCTCGTCGTTTCCATAGAATCCTTAGCTCATTTGCATCGCTGCTGTCCTTGCAGCAACGCCTTAATTACTTCTATCACCCGAATCATACCCATATCCACGAAGGATGCAAAAAGGCTGCCAATCAGAATAGAATTCGTTGCGCAGTTTTTTTTACGAGACGATCAATCGGATTCTCGGGATGAGAGGGGATTGGATTTCCAGCGGGGTTTGCCGCCCTTACCGAGTTTCTCCTGGTACATCTGTTTATCCGCGACACTGAGCGCTGCGCTGAGAGAACCTTCGAGCATGATTGTTGCCGAGCCGAAGGAAAGTGAAAGTGGGTTGTCTTCGTGTTCGGCGTTGTGAAGCTCGACCTCAGCACGCAAACGATCAAGCGCAACGTTCACGACACTTTCATCTGCGTTTGGAAGCAACACGGCAAACTCGTCGCCCCCGATTCTAGCGACAACATCATCCGCACGGAAGATTTTACGCAAAACGGCCGCCGAACGGCGCAAAACCTCATCCCCGGCCTCATGGCCATGTGTGTCGTTGATCACTTTCAAATCGTCGATGTCTACCATGACGACGCTGATTGGATAGAGTTCATCACGCTCCAAGCGTGCCAATTCCTCTTCAAAACAACCACGATTGTACAAACCGGTAAGCGCATCGTGCATACTCATGTAGCGCAAGCGCTCCTCGGTCTTCTTCCTACTGGTGATGTCCGTCATGACCGCCATAGATCCTATGCGGCGGTCGCCTTCATACAACACCGAGCCGCTGACCAGAACAGGAACCCGCGTGCCATCCTTTCGCAGCAGTTCAACTTCATAACGGTCCGATTCCACCCCTTTGCGCCGGCGATCGTTCGCCGCGTCCACGATGGATTGTTGATCGTTGGGCAGAAATCTCGTCCAATGTCTGCCCAACATCTCTTCCCGCGTATACCCCACGAGCTTTTCCATGGCCGGATTGACAAAGGTGATGTGTTCGTTTTCATCGTCGACGACGATTCCCTCCATCAAACGCTGGACGATGGTTTCGTGGAATTCCTTTAGCTGGCGCAACTCAACTTCCGCCGTTCGTTTTTCCACAGCACGTCGAAGGGTGAGCAGCAATTGATCGACGTCATATGGTTTCTCGAGGTAGCTATAGGCGCCCAAATTTATCGCTTCGATAGCCGTTTCGCTCGAGGCATGCCCGGTGATCATGATAAATTCCGTCGTCGGAAATCGATTACGAATTTTTGCCAATAACTCCAACCCGGACATGTCCTCCATCTTCAAATCAATCAGCGCGACGGCTGGCACGTCGTTTTCAAGCGAATCCATGGCCGAAGCCCCGCAAGACGCAGAGATCGGATGGTAGCCCTTCGTACGCAGGATATCCTCAAGGGTTCTACGCAGGTTTGGATCGTCGTCTACGATGAGGATGGTTTCGTCCGCACTCACTCTTGTTGCACTCCACGTGCTTTCTGATGGGAGCACGCCCCATACATTCTACACACACGTCCAGATGAAACGAAGATTGAATCTACCGCATTTCCAGCGATGTAAGATCGTCTTTGCGCGCGATGAAGAGAATAAATGGGAATGATGTCGATTCGAAATTCAGCTTTCATAGCTGACTATATCACGTTTCGTTTCGAGTTCGCAGTGCCCCTGCGAGTACTTCGACCGGGTGGAGCGCCATCTGTCCCGTCGTGTGTTCAATTTGCTCGCGACAAGACGTTCCGGCCGCACAAATGATCGTTTCCGCATCGGCATTTCGGACGGCAGGCGCAAGAGTCATCTCCGCCAACTTGATCGAGAGATCGTAGTGCTCCTTTTCGTACCCGAAAGACCCGGCCATGCCGCAGCAGCCGGAATCGATCTCTTCGACCGTACAGTTGGGAATCAAGCCAAGCATTCGATGTGTCCCTTCGGTTCCGAAACTCGCTTTTTGCTGGCAGTGGCCATGAAACAGAACGTGACGTGGCGTAGCATCGAAATCAAGCTCGAGTCCACCGCTTTCAGCCAGCTGCGCAATATACGCGTCCAAAAGCATGCTTACCTTTGCAATTGCCTCAGCCTCTTCTCCTGGAACCAGATCCGGGTATTCATCGACCAGCATGGCCATACAGCTCGGCTCACAACCGACGATGGGGATGCCGCGTGCAGCATAGGGAGCAAGCAAACGGATATTGTGTTGCGCCAATTTCCGGGCTTCCCCCAAAAAGCCTTTCGACACTGCTGGCCGTCCACAACAGACACGGTTTGTGAGTACGATCGGTTCGCAGCCGGCGGCTTCGAGAAGGCGAATGGCCGCTTCCCCGATATGCGGCGAGTTGTGCTCCATGAACGTGTCATGAAAGAAAACGACCTGCTTCAATGTTGCCCGAGCCTGGGGTACAGGCCGTGATTGGTGCCGTTGAAACCATCGGCTGAACGACTGCCTGGCGTAACGCGGCAGAGACCGCGTTTTATGCACGCCCAGGAGCGTCAGGAGCCACTTTCCTGGACCACGCATGATCGTATTGACCAGTGGGGCAAAAGGTTGAGCGATTTTGCTCAGTGCGGCGAAGTTTGCGAACAGACGCGAGCGCAGCGAAGGCCGGTGTTTTTGATAGTACTGGTGTAGGAATTCGGCCTTGAGCTTCGCCATGTCGACCGCCGAAGGGCACTCCGACGTGCAAGCGTGACAGGAGAGGCACAGGTCGAGAACATCGTACAGTTCCTGAGATGTCATCCCCTCCGGGCCCAGAAGCCCCATCATGGCTGCGCGGAGTGCATTCGCCCGGCCGCGCGTGCTGTGCGCTTCATCACGCGTGGCTTGAAACGAAGGGCACATGACGCCCTGTTCCAGCTGGCGGCACACACCGGCACCGTTGCACATTTCGACAGCCCCGGCGAAACCGCCGTCGTCCTGGAAGTGGAACACTGTGGACTTCGGCTCGTACGGCGCGGCGTATTTGCTTCCGTAGCGCAGCAGTCTTTCATCGTCCATCTTTGCCACGTCGACGATCTTTCCCGGGTTCAATAAATCGTGCGGATCGAATGTTCGTTTAATTTCGCGGAACGCCTGCGTGAGCTCGGGCCCGAAAAGCCGCTGGGAGAATTCACCGCGCGCGAATCCCTCACCGTGTTCCCCGCTCGTCGTACCGGAGTAGGAGATCACCAGTTCGCAGGATTTTTCGGCGATCTGCCGCATTTGCGCGAGACCCGCTTTCGTTTTCAGGTCGACCATGGGACGCAGATGCATGCATCCCGCGCTGGCATGGGCGTAGATCGCCATCTGGCCCACCCCGATGCTGCGGGCGAAATCGTCGATCTGCGTTACATAATCGGCCAGATGCTCCACAGGCACGGCAGCGTCCTCGATGAAAGGAATGGGTTTTGCGTCCCCACGCATGCTCATCAGGATCCCCAGGCCGACTTTGCGCGTCTGCCACACCAGCGCCTGCTGGGAAGAATCGGAGAGAATCACCAGCGGACCGTGATGATTCAAATGGCTTAATTTCTTGCGCAAACGTTCGATCCCCGCATCCAGTTCGGTTTCATCGTCGCCCTCGAATTCAACCACCAGTACCATCTGGGGATCGCCCTCGAGAAAAGTGAGCATCCTTCGATACTCGCTTCGCGTGCGGGTTAGATCGAGCAGCATTTTATCGATCGCCTCGATCGCCGCCGGTTTCGTGTCGAGCAGCGCTGGCACGGCCTCGAGCGCAGCACGGACTTCGGAATAATGCACCAGGGCCAATCGTTGGCGCTTCGGCGTGGGCACCAGGTTGAGGGTCATTTCCGTCATCACCCCCAGCGTCCCCTCGGAACCAACGATCAGCTTCGCCAGGTTGGGCCTGGATTTTCCCGCGAGGTGATTCAGGTTGTATCCGGCGACGCTGCGGAACGTGCCGGGATAGCGCGCCTCGATCTCGCCGGCGTAGCGCCGCAGGATGGCGGGGACTTCTCGGTACACCTCGCCTTCGATGCCGGCCCTTTGGGCGTAGTTTTCCCACACTTCTAAATCCGATTCTCCAAAGTGCGCCCGCCGGGCATCTGCAAGAACGACCTCCATTTCAAGGACGTGGTCCACCGCCAATCCGTACAGGATGGAATGGGAGCCCGATGCGTTGTTTCCCAGTACGCCGCCCATGGTAGCCCGATCGGCGCTGGCAGGATCGGGACCAAACATCAAACCATACGCATCGAGACGTTTGTTGAGCTGGCCCAGGGAGATGCCGGGCTGTGTCCGCACCGTGCGCGCATCGGTGTCGACCTGGAGGATGTCGTCCATGTGATAGGAGAAATCCAGAATCAAGGCGCGGCCTACGGTTTGGCCGGCGAGGCTGCTTCCGCCTCCCCGCGGCAGGATCGGAATGCCGTGTTTTCCAGCTACTTCGACCGCCGCAGCCACTTCGTCAGCGTCGCGCGGCAGCACCACCCCGTAGGGCATGATCTGATAGATGCTGGAATCGGTGCTGTAGAGCAAACGCGTCATGCGATCGAAGGACGCGTCCCGAACGACACGCTTCAGATCGTGAACGAATTCCCGGCTTGCTTCGAACGCATGGTCTCTTATCATCTCATCTCTACCCATACAATCGGAGGCAGTAGACTGCCTCGCATGAATTCAGGTATTTTGCTTTAACCCAAGATACTGATATTCTAACGCATGAATTTGGCCGGCAGGTATAGTTGCGTGGCACGTACTTGGTGAGAAGCTGTCACGGTCCTGCCACGAATCCAGGCCTACAATCATGATCGCAGCGAGGTGTATCGGCCCCATGTCACAAACGATTTTGGTCGTGGACGACGAAGCGGCGATCGTCGAATTGCTGCGCTACAACCTGGAAAAAGCACACTATGACGTACTCGTTGCGCGCGATGGGATTGAGGCGCTGCACCTGGCCCGCGAACGAAACCCCGACCTTGTCATCCTCGATTTGATGTTGCCCGGAATGGACGGCCTCGAAGTGTGCCGCGAGATCCGCAAGCATGGCGATATGCCCATCATCATGCTCACGGCGCGCAGCGAAGAGGTGGACCGCGTCGTTGGCCTCGAGCTCGGCGCCGACGATTACGTCGTCAAACCCTTCAGCGTACGGGAACTCATGGCGCGCATCAAGACCGTTCTTCGACGCGCGCATACCCCCACGCAACCATCGGGCAGCGCCTTGAACGTGGGTGATTTGCGCTTGCATCCCCAGCAGCACGAAGTCACCTGGCGGCAGACCCCCATCGAACTCACCTCCCTGGAGTTCGATTTGCTGCAGGCGTTCATGCGCCATCCGGGACAAGTGCTGACGCGGGAACAACTCCTCAACCAGGTATGGGGATATGATTATCACGGCGATTCACGCGTGGTCGACAGCGCCATCAAACGCCTGCGCGCCAAACTGCGCAAAGCCGGCGCCGCGCTCCTTGTGACCGTGCGCGGGGTCGGATATCGATTGGATCGGGAATGACTATCCGCGAGGCGAAAAGTTCAGCGAATTCGTCTTCGCCTTGCACCGAAGCTATCCGGCGTACGAGCATGCGCTCCCCCGTTGACATACATCTGACACATGCGGTTGCTACAATGATGATCCAATGTTTCGATCGATTCGCGCCCGTTTAATCGCCTCTTACCTGTTGGTGGTCCTTTTAGCGATGGGAATCGCTGCCGGTTTGGCCTGGGCGGCACTCGATCGCGCCTTTCTGGGCATGCTGCGCGAGAATCTGCAGGTGGAAGCCTGCCGCCTGGCCGAAGCGATTGAGCTGGTAAAAACCGGCGAACAGACCACGCTCAACAACCCCATGCAGCAAGCAATCCCGGGCGCCTACTCCCCCAGCGCCAACGTTCAACCCGGTTACCATGAATGCATTATCGACAACGAAGGCGCGGTCATATCACTGGGACAATCCGCCGATCAGACGGACGTGGCACAAAAACAAATCGACGAAGGCTGCCAAAGTCCCGCGATCCTCAGCCGGACCGAGATTCAAAGCGTGCTGAGCGGCGCACCAGCGACGGCGGTGCGCACCTATGACTGGGCGCCAGACCAGCGCGTGCTTTACGCGGCCTGCCCCGTACGCCTGGAGAACGGGACAATAGGTGGTGTGTATTACATCGCCAGCCCCGTGCCGCGCTTGAGTTTGTCCCTCTTTCCGACGTATTTCGGGGCACAAGCTCTGGGCAGCATTCTGATCGCCGTAATCCTGACGGGAATTGCGGGCGTATTACTGGCGCGCACGCTTACGCGGCCGCTGCAGCACCTCACCCAGGCCGCCTCCGATATCACCCGGGGCAAATCCGTGTCACCCATTCCACCCGCCTCGACTACGGAATTGAACCGCTTGGGCGAGGCATTCAATACCATGAACGCCAATCTTTCGCTCGCGCTCGATGCCCTGGCGAACCAGGCTCGCCAGCGGGAGGTCATCTTGCACGGCATCGCTGACGCTGTGGTTGCGACGGACGCCTCCGGCAAGATCGTCCTGGCCAATCCAGCCGCTTCCGTGCTGCAGGAACTCGCGCCGGACTCTCTCCAGAATGTAATAGGCGACACGCTGGACTCCGGTGAGGCGCAAACTGCCGAGATCACCGTTCGTGACCAGATTTTTGAAATATTGACCGCCCCGTTTGGCGACGAACATCAGCACATCAGCGGCGCCGTAGCCGTCGGTCACGACATCACCGCCTTTCGCCAGCTGGTGCGGCTGCGCACCAACTTCGTATCCGATGTGTCCCACGAACTGCGCACCCCGCTGACCGCCATCAAGGGACTCGTCGAAACACTGCAAAATAATGCCGCCGACGACAAGGCCGTGCACGACCGTTTTTTAAACACGATCGCTTCGGAGACAGAGCGTTTGATCCGTCTCACCAACGATCTGCTCCTGCTGAGCCGGGCGGACACAGGACGACTCACACTGGATCTGGCACCCATGGAGTTAAGCGCGGCGGTCGAACGCGCGGTAAATCAGCTGGAGGAACGCGCCAGAGAGAAACGGATCGAAGTCAACGTTGCGCCGTCCGAATCACCCACTCAGGTCCTCGCCGACGCCGACCGCATCCATCAGGTGCTCGTCAATCTGCTCGATAACGCCATCAAGTTCACCCCTGTCTCCGGGCGTATCCGCATCACTTTCGCTCGGTCCGGTGCACAAACTTCCTGCACGATGCGGGACTCCGGCCCCGGCATTCCCACCGAAGAGATCCCCATGCTCTTCGAACGCTTTTACCGCGGCGATCGTGCCCGTGCCCGCGGCGAGAATGAAAGCGGGACGGGATTGGGGTTGGCAATTGCCATGACGATCGTTGACGCTCATGGTGGCCGCATCTGGGTTGAAAGCCGACCCGGAGAGGGCGCAGCCTTCACCTTCACCCTTCGCAGCGAGTCGAATTCACCTGCGTAGCGAAGGCCCCTTCGCGCTGACGCCAATCTGCCTCGTTTCTGCCTGCAAGCTGCCATGCTGCATCGCTAGCATCGAATCAGTCGAATCCGCCACAGCAGCATCACAAAAACGACTGTTGGCGAAAGGAGTTGCAGATATGAAACCGACCTCCATACTTCTCGTAGGCGCTACCGCATTGGGAGTTTTGCTGCTGCCCTCCAGGACCGTAGTGAGCAGCGAAGCCCAGACTCCTCGCACGATAACCGTCAGCGGGGAGGCGGAGATCCGCGTGGTTCCGGATGAAGTTCAAATCACGCTGGGTGTGGAAACATGGGACGAAAAGCTGGACAGTGCCAAACACGAGAGCGACGCCCGCGTCGAGGCCGTGATCGACACCGCAAAGGACTTCGGCGTCGAGCCGCAGCACATCCAAACCGATCACATCAGCATCGAGACGACGTACGAATCCTACAGCTACACGTCGATGCGCATCGTCACCGGATACTTCGTACGCCGTACGATCGTCGTCACGCTGGGCGACATCAGCAAATTTGATGATTTACTCTCGGAAATCATCGAATCCGGCGCCAATTACGTACACGGGATCCAATTCCGAACTACTGAGCTGCGCAAGCATCGCGACGATGCACGCGAATTGGCGATCAACGCCGCACGAGAAAAAGCGGTCGCGCTGGCCGGCGAATTGGATCAGTCCATCGGTCTGCCCAACAACATCCGTGAAGATCAAGTGGGCTGGTGGTCCTGGTACTCGTCCGGCTGGTGGGGTGCCCGCTACGGCGGTACGATGAGTCAGAACGTGATCCAGGAGACGTCGCAGGTGTCCACAGTGAGTGACGGCGGCATGGCTCCGGGGCAAATCTCCATCACGGCGCGGGTCACCGTCGTGTTCGAATTGAACTGAAATCTCGATTTGGCGGGCAGTCGATCCTTGCCTGTGCTGCGAAACCGATCAACCCTTCGAGGAGAAATACGGTCGCAGTTTCGCAGCCAGGTTCGAGATCGGCATCGTCTGCAGCCACAAACGTCCGGGCCCTTTAAGCGAGGCCAAGAACAGGCCTTCACCGGCGAAGAAGATGTTCTTTACACCCTTAACCCGCGTGATGTCGAAATCGATCGTCGGTTCGTACACGGCGATGTGACCGGGATCGACTTTATACAACTCACCGGGAGCGAGGGTGTACTGGCGCACCTCACCGGGGATTTCCAGGAAAACGACACCCGGACCGGTCACTTTTTGCAGGATGAAACCTTCCCCGCCGAAGAGTCCGGCGCCCAGGCGCTTGCGGAAAAACATCTCTATCTGTACGGACTCTTCGGCGCACATGAAGGCGTCCTTCTGACAGATCAAGGTCTCGCCGCTGGCAAGTTGAATGTCCAGCACTTTTCCCGGCGCTTCGGGCGTGAAGACGACCAGCCCCTCACCTGCCCGGCAAGTATACGTGGTCATGAAAAGCGATTCACCAGCCAGGGCACGACCGAGACCCTTCATTAAACCGCCACGCGTGTCGGTTTTCATGTCAATGTCACCACGCATCCAGGCCATTCCACCGGATTCGGTATACACGGATTCGCCTTGTCCCAGATATACATCGACGCTCTGCATGACTTGTCCTATCACTTCGTATCGCATCGTTCACCTCCTGTGATATGTGCGGCACCACGAATTCATTCGACTATATCGATGTAGCGATCCAACGCTCGTGCGCCCACAAACGGCACGAAACCATACGAGCGTGCCGTTTGTAAGATCCAGACGATGTTCTCCGTATCGAGGGCATAATCCACGGTGAGTACGACCAATCCCTGATCCAGTGCCAAGGACAATTCCGACAGATATCCCTCGCTGCTGCTGTGCAGCGTACCGTCCGGATAATTGTCGAACTACCGGCGGCACGCGGCCGAGAGACCCTCCCGATAGACGTCTGTATCGATTTCTGCTTCGGTGTGCGGCAAGGGACAATCCCCCTGCGGCCGATTCTCGACGCCGCCATCGAACCACACTTGCTCCTGGGCGACAGCATCGATACTGCGGCGGAACGTTTCGTCCTCGACCAGGTCCGAAGGATTTTGCGCCACGATCACGCAGCGATCGCAAGCCTGTCGAACTGCCGCGCTGATCGAACCCACCCAGGCGATCATTTCAGACCTCGCATCCACACCATCCCGACGGGCAGTGTCGGTCACCAATTCGTCATCGTAAGCCGCTACCCAATCCAGATACACCCCATCGTAGCCAAGATCGACGATCCCCTGCAAAATCCCGCCTTCCCCCATCCAGATCGATTGCCAATCCTCATCCCAAAACGCCACCGGGAAGTCGTCCGCCCAGCCATCCGGATCTTCTCCGAGAATCCATTCCGGATCGCCGATACGCCAGTTATCATCCCAATAGGTGCGGTAGGATTCTGCTTCCCCGATGTCAATATAGGCGATCACCAGTTTCGGGTGCGATGCGCCATGCAGGCGTTCGATCACCTGCGCCATGGGAAAGTCCTCGCGATCGATCTCGGAGGGGATGTGGTCAAGCACCAGCATGTCGTACGAGGATGCAGCGATCTGCTGGAGGAGATCCTCATCGAGGTCGGTGTCGAGCAAATAAAGCCAGTGCTCCACGCCCGCCAATCTGGTCTGCGCGTCGCCCACCGAATCGGTCACCTGCGACGGGCGAATCATGTTCCGATTCCAATACCTTTCGAGTACGGATCGCAGTTCATTGTCGACATTCGACGTATTTTGCGGATCGGGTCCAAGCCGTGCGTTGAAATCGGTGACCTCGGTGGCGAACGGTTCCCAGGATGTCTCCCAGACCCAGACGGCGTAGTTGATGCCGCGCGCTTCAAAGAGCGCCAATTCATCGTCCAGGAACGCGGCAGCATTGGGGACCCAGCGAGCGACGCCGAACTCGTTGATTGCGAGTGGAACTTGATGCCGCTGCATGTAGGAGTCCAAAATCTCGAAGCGGTGCTCCAGCCACGTCCGGTCGAAACGCTCGGCCTCGCCATCCCAATCGGTGTCGAAAGTAGCCGGATACCTATATCTCAAATCGTCACTCGCTTGATGCGTATAGACGAAGGGTTCGTATTGATGCGCCGTAACGACGATGCGTTCTTGATCCTCGATCTCGACTTACGGCAGCCAATCCAACGAACTGTAACCCATGCCGCCGACGAGAATTGGCGTTTGTGCATCCACTTCACGAACTGCGGCCGATATACGCGGGTGCAGTTGATTCCAATCGAGCAGGCTTCCTCCGTAGTCTTCATAAAAGGCTTCAGGATCCCATTCATCCAACCACACTTCGTTGGCGTTGGGTTCGACCATCAAATCGTAGCCAACCACTATTGGATCATCCCGATATCTCTGCGCGGTATAGCGCCACATCGCCACCCAGGCTTCCTGTGCCTCTGCGTCTCGCCAGACGGAATCGTTGAGATCCGATTCATCGAACCAATCCCCCACGTCTTCCAGCATGAAAGTAAACTCCGCCCGACCCGGGCCTGTTCGAAAGCTGATCACCGCGAACATGTCGGCATTGGCGATCATGGCCAACAAATCATCCAGGTGCATCTGTATCTGCGGATCGAGTTCGTAGGGGGGAGTCTCAGTGAAGAGGCCGGGATGCGAGATGTTGACATAGTTCGCGCCCGCTGCCGCCAGTGAATCGAAATCGTCCTGCGTATACGGCGGACCAACGGGCCCCGCGCCCATAAATTCCGTGCCGTCCAAATCGGGATACACGCGGCGTTGATAAATATTCGCCCCCCGTAATTGAGTTCCCTGCGTCCAAAGCATCCAGGGATCGAAGGAAGCGGAACTCGTACTCCTGGGTCTAGCCGCTTCGGTGGGAGGAACCGGTGCGGCAGGCTGCGTCTCTTCCCATCCCTGCGAACAGCTGCTTAGGACTACGAGCAGGGCAACAACGAATTGGAAAGTATAGGAGCAGCGGTTGCGAGTCATCATCACAGTCAACTTCCTTTGATACATAATCCATCGAGTTCACGCAAGTCGCGGGAAAATGCCAAAATTTTAATTGGTATAATTTTATATCTCGGGTAAGGCCGTTTCCCGAGTCCTGCCGTTGGAAGTTGGTTCATCAGGGTGGATCCCTTTTCCAACGGAGAAAGCCAAGACACTCATGCGACAATATCGCCGTCTGACCGCAATCATGAATGAGTACCCCAGAGATTTCTGGACACTCGTTGGGGCCTCCTTTATCGATCATGTCGGCGGAGCGCTGCTCTTCCCATTCTTCACCCTCTACCTCACCCGCAAATTCAACATCGGTATGTCGACGGTGGGTGTGATCTTCTTCATTTTCACGGTGGCCGGCATGGTCAGTCGAACCGTCGGAGGCGCGCTGGCCGATCGAATGGGACGGAAAGCCATACTCTTGTTTGGCCTGGTGTTCAGCGCAATCTCCACACTTTGGATGGGATCCGTGGAAAGAATCGAACTGTTCTTTCCAGGCGCAATCATCATCGGGCTGCTGTCCGATGTGGGTGCTCCGGCCCGTGAGGCCATGGTTGCGGATTTGCTCCCTGAAAAACAGCGAGCGGATGGTTTCGGAATCTTACGCGTGGTCATGAACCTGGCGGTCACCATTGGCCCGGCCATCGGTGGCTTACTGGCCGCGCAATCCTACATGCTGCTGTTTATTTCCGATGCCGTAACCAGTCTGATTACTGCCGTAATTATTTATCTCATTCTGCCCGAGACCCGTCCAGCTGACTCGTCCGACGAAACGAAGGAAAGCATGATGACAACCTTCGCGGGATACGGAAAGATAATGCGCGATGGTTTCTTCATGGCCTTCATCGGCGCTTCAATTTTAACCGTGATCGTCTACTCGCAAATGAACAGCACGCTCGGGCCCTATCTACGCGACGTGCATGGTATACCCGAGCAAGGGTTTGGATACATCCTGAGTTTGAACGCCGCTATGGTGGTGCTTTTCCAATTCGCCATCACGCGCCGTATCACCAAGTATCCCCCCATGCTCATCATGGCTCTGGGCAGCATACTCTACGCCTTCGGCTTCGCCATGTATGGGTGGGTTTCAGAATACAGTCTATTCTTGCTCGCCATGGTCATAATCACCGTCGGCGAAATGGTACACGTACCTGTATCGCAAGCGCTCGTGGCGCGAATCGCACCTGAAGACATGCGCGGTCGCTACATGGCCATGTTTGGCTTGAGTTGGGCAATTCCCTTCGCCATCGGACCCTTCTTCGCTGGACTGATCATGGATTACGGCGATCCACGCTGGGTGTGGCTCGGAGCAGGAATCATCGGGTTGATTGCAACCTTGATCTTCATCATACTGCGCCGCGAACAGGAAACGCTGCCCGAATCCGAACCCTCAACTGCCTGATTCAACTCCACACACGATCCATCCCTATACGTCGTCAGTAGGGATCTGCTCGTGTTTTCATGATCGCTGCGGAAGAAGGTCTGTCGGTAATACCTGTCGCAGGAATGATGATTTTCACCAGGTAACATGAGACAATTCACTATCTTTCATCTAATAGGTCACATATCCTGTTTTTATATTTGGGCGAAAACAGCGTCATTGATGTAAGATAACGCCCGCAGTGCAGTCCGAGTGCGTTTTACCCACATCCAAGGAGGGGTAATGGCACAGAAACGACACCGCATCGCAGTCGGAGTCATGCTTCTCGTCGTAATCGTCTCCCTCGCCGTCATCCTGGCTCCGAAAGAAGTAGCCGCCGCACCGTTCGATCCAGCCCTGGAAGCCCACTCATTGTCAGAAGCCGAACTGGCGCTTGTCCACGAGGCTGTTCCGCCGGCACCTGTGCAGGATACCTGCCAGCACTGCCACTTGTCCGGATCGATTGAAGATATGTGGACTCCGGCCTGGCGTTGGTTGGTGTTCTCCGTCATGGGTGTGGTTTTCGTTTACGGCTCCTACCGTATGGGAAGCGCCTGGGTCACTCGCAAGCCCTGGAAGCCCCTCACAGCCAGAGCTGCGGAATGGCTCGACGAGCGTTTTCAGATCATTGAACCGATCCGCAAGATGCTCTCGAAACCGGTCCCCATTTTCGCCACGCGTTGGATGTACTGCCTGGGAGGCATCACCTTCATGCTGCTCGTTATCCAAGCGGTTACGGGCGTGCTTCTCACCATGTATTACAAACCTACGCCGGATGAAGCCTACGCCAGCATTCAATTCATCGAAAACGAAGTTCGATTTGGCTCGGCAATTCGCGCCATTCATCATTGGGCCGCCAACGGGACCATCATCATGGTCGTTGCCCATCTGCTGCGAGTCTTTATCACCGGTGCATTCAAACCTCCGCGCGAATTAAACTGGTTTACCGGTGTGCTGCTCTTCGTGCTGACCCTCGGTTTCGGTTTCACCGGTTATCTGCTGCCGTGGGACCAGCGGGCCTTTTGGGCAACGACGGTCGGCACTGAAATTGGCGGGGGAATCCCGCAGATTGGCGAATTGGCACTGGTCTTCCTGCGCGGCGGTTGGGACGTGACCGCCATTACACTGAGCCGCTTCTTTGCCCTGCACGTGCTCGTACTGCCCGCCATCATCGTCATCCTGTTGGCCGGGCATTTCTGGATGATCCGACGGCAGGGCATCGCCCGTCCGCTCTAATTCGGCATCGGGTTACACGAGATAGGAGAGCATATGGCTGAAAGCGAAGTTCCCCAAGAAGAAAAGACGATCCCCTTTTTCCCGGATCATCTGCTCACCGAGGCGCGGGTCGCAGTGGTGATCCTGTTCATCATCGCCGGTATCGGGATATATGCGCTTCATTCGCCCGTCGGCCTGGGCGATCCCGCCGACCCGATGAACACACCTGCGCACACGAAGTCCGAATGGTACTTCCTGTTCCTGTACCAAATCCTGAAATACGTTCCTAAAAGCATCGGTGCGCTCCTGCCCTTCGTGGCGGTTTTGGTCCTTGCACTCTGGCCGTTCCTCGATCGTAAAACAGACACCAAGTCCGCCCGTCGAAACCGGTTTATATTGGCAACAGTACTGGTCGCCGCAATTATTGCTCTCACGCTGATCGGCGAGTTCAGTTGATTGCAGACACACGGATAACGAGCTGTCAAGCAGGTTCGTCTTTGGAGAATAATATGACTGCCGAAAAGCCATCGTTGACCCGACGAGATTTCCTCAAACTGCTCAACCGCGTATTCGTCGCCACGGGTCTCAGCGCGCTGCTGGCGCCGGTGGTGGCCTATTTCTGGCCCGCGGAATTGGAAGAAATCCCATCCGAGCCGAAAGCTATTGGAAGCGTTGATTCGATCTCACCGGGCGAAGCCGTGACCATCCCGTTCGGGCGTTATCCGGCATTGGTGATCCATGTCCCCGAGCGAGGCCTCGTGGCCTACTCCGCGGTGTGCACGCATTTCGCTTGCATTGTTAAATGGAACCCCGAAAGCGGCAGAATCGAATGTCCCTGCCACGATGGGTACTTCGATCCCCGCGACGGCACCGTAATCTCCGGGCCTCCTCCTGAAGCGCTGCAGTCGTTTCGGGTTTTCACGGAAGACGACACACTCTACATCGGGGGTGATGTGTGACTACAGCAGCTCCGATACAGGAATTTCCCGTGACCGAAAAGCGGCGCTGGCAAACCATGCTCAAGAATCTTTCCCTGCGCGCCATCGTGCAGGACCGTATTTTCAAGAAAATCTACCCGGGCATCATGCACCTGTTCATTTTCTGGGGCATGACCATCCAGATCCTGGGCACGATCGTCAACATTCTGCAGTATCCACTCTTCACGCCTTTCGTCGTGAATTGGCCGCGCGAGGGCTACTATCTCGGATTCGAATTGATCATGGACATCGGTGGAATCATGATCGTCGTGGGTGTGATTATGGCCTTTCTACGCCGTTCCTTCCGCCGGCCGTCCTATCTGGTCAACCGCTGGGACGATTGGTTCTCGCTGGGATTGCTGATGCTGATATCCCTGCTCGGGTTCGCTTCCGAAGCCGTGCGTTTGCAGACCGTCGACCCGGATTGGCAGGCCTGGTCGCCGGTGGGCAGTCTGCTTGCCGGGCTGCTAAACGCGGCCGGTTTCTCCATCGATGCCGCGGTGGCGGTTCACCCTTATCTGTTCTGGCTGCATGCCGCCACCGGCATGCTCTTCCTCGTCAGCCTGCCCTTCACCAAGCTGCGGCACATGATCCTGGGTCCGCTCAATATCATCACCCGCTCCCAACGCTCCAACGGCGCCCTCGAACCGATTGCAGACATCGAGAATGCGGAAAAGCTGGGAGCCGGAGAGATCGACGAATTTCAAAGCCAGGCGCTGCTGATGATCGATGCCTGCGTGCAGTGCGGACGCTGCGAAGACGTCTGCCCTGCGACGATCAGCGGCATGCCCTTTTCCCCACGGGCGCTGCTCGAAGATCTGTATCTCACCATGAAATCCACCCTGACCGCCCCTGAGAATGGCAAACCACAGGCTTTGCTGGGCGAGGCGATCTTGAAAGAAACGCCCTGGCTGTGTACGACCTGCGGCGCTTGCCTGGAAGCCTGCCCCTTGATGATCCATCCGGTCAGCGCGGCGGTCGAGCTGCGCCGCTACCTCACCCTGACCACCGGTGAAGTACCCAAGTCCGTGGGCGATTCCCTCACCCAATTCGAGCGGCGCGGCAATCCCTGGGGATTGCCCAAGGAGGATCACGCGCCCTGGGTGAAAGAACTCGGCGTTCGCGTGCTCCAGCCTGGAGACGAAACCGACGTGCTGCTCTTCATCGGCTGCGCCTACGGCTACGACAACCGCGGCAAGCAAGCCGGAGCGGATTTGGTACGCTTGCTGCAGCATGCCGGTGTCGACTTCGCCGTGCTCGGCGCGGCGGAGGGCTGCTGCGGTGAAACCGCCCGCCGCCTGGGTCACGAGTACCTCTTCCAGGTTATGGCGCAGGAGAATATCGAGACCTTCCAATCTGTCGCTTTCAAGCGCATCGTCTCAGCTTGCGCACACTGCTTCAACACGCTGAAGAATGAATACCCGCAGTTAGGTGGAAATTACCGCGTGCAGCATCACTCCGAACTGCTGGCCGAATTGCTGGAAGCTGGTAAGCTGCAGACGCGCCCGACGGACGACAGCCGCGTTTTCAGCTATCACGACTCCTGCTACGTCGGCCGCATCAATCAACTTTACGCGGAGCCGCGCAAGACCCTCGACCAGATAACGGGGTTGCAGCAAGTTGAATTCAAACGGAACAAGGTCGATGGCTTTTGCTGCGGCGGCGGCGGTGGACACATGTGGATGGAAATCGATCCCAACACGCGCATCAACCACAGACGCCTGGCGGAAGCGATGGACATCAGGACCGACGTGATCGTAACCGCCTGTCCTTACTGTACGATCATGCTCGACGATGCCATCCGCTCGAAGGGTTTGGGGGAGGAAATGGAAGTCAGGGACATTTCCGAGGTGCTCGCCGCAAACAGCGAACTGTAAGCGTCTATACGTTCAGACCTCGATCTCCGACATATACTTCGCCCCACAGCGGTAGCAAACCGCCAGGGGGTTCTCTCGCCGGTACGCACGGAAACGTTGCGCCCGTTCGCCGTTCCAGATCTCCTCGAGCGTCGCCTCTTTCACATTGCCGATAACGTAATCCGGAAAATCGACGCAGAAATTCGCATCGCCGTTGGGCTGAACGTCGATCAGTTTTTCTACGTTCATGCACTTCATCGAGCCGATGGGACTTGTGGCGTTCTCAAACCAGGTCCTGTATTCCGCAGCAGACAAAGTCATGTAAGGGAAGTTCTCAAGACCGGCGAGGTTCGCCAGGTATTGATCGTACTGCCTTTGGAATTCGTCGACGTCCACGCCGGACTCATCGTGATGGAAACCTCGCCATGAGAATGCGCTGCAAGCGAAATGCGTTTCCATCTCTCGTTCGTATACCTGCCCGATTTGTTCGGGGACATAGTAATACGGCACGATGTTGATGCTCTCAATCGACAGGCTGCGGGCGACATCCGGCATATCTCCGAGGCCGCGGTAGGAATATGGGCTGATGGTGAAGCAAATCGATTTGCTGATCCTCTTCCCGCCATCTTGCTCCAGTTCGTGAAGCGACTCGATCCCCTCACGTAATCGTTGAAAACAGCCCTCGACGCCGCGCACTTGATCGTGAATCTCTTCCGGCCCATCCACCGAAATTGTAAGGTGCATGCTGCCGAGGCGGACGATGTCGGCGGCGTACTTCTTCAGCATTGTTCCGTTGGTGTCGATGGAAATAAACATCCCGCGTGCGTTGATGTATTCCAACAGATCGATGATGCCTGAAAAGAGAAACGGCTCTCCACCGCGCAGAAGAACGGAGCGAACATCGTTGGAAGCCAGCTCATCAACGAGCCGCAGCCACTCTTCCAGCGTCATCTCGTGCCGCAAGCGTTCTTTGTTGGCGTGCATGTAGCCCTCTTCACTCCACTGACCGCACATCTTGCAGCGCAAGTTGCATACATTCGTGATGGTAAAAGAAACGCTTTCAGGAAAATTCATGGTCTGCTCTCAAACGTTGGATTCAAAACGGTGAGGGAAATGGTACGAGTAAATCCGCGCTCAATCTCCGAAAAAAAGGAATTATCAACTCCTGCAATCGGCGCCTGCTCCGTCACCAGCGTGTGAATCGCTGTCTTTATTGTCTTCACCGATCGTAAATTTTCTTAGGGTAATTTTCGAAAATAGATCGCAATCAAGATCATGGCGATCGGAAATGAAAGCGACCACAACCCGAGACCGGCAAAGATGAGCAGGGGTCGATCGAACAGCGCCACGATGGCGCCGAAAATACCCAGCCCGCCGCTGACGATGATGGCGGCGCGAAGCCACTTTGCCAACTTCCCCCGACCGAACAATGGAAGAATAAAAAGTGTGGCCAAACTGAGGAACATGTATCCGAGCGCTTCGAGCGCGAAGAACACGGAATGCAGATTGGGCATCGCCAACAACTGGAGCCCCTCAAGATCGCCAGTTACGATATTGAGACGCACGACGAATAGTTGAAGGTAGTAGTTCGAAGAGATGATCGTGGCATAGATCGCCGAAAACGCAATGGCGATCAAGCTGAAGACCTTGTGGGATGCCGGCGCAAGCGTATGCAGGCACGCCATGACCACGATGACGGCAATGGTTACAAGCACGACCGGGATCATGTTGAGCATTTGCAGAAAATCGTAGCCTTTGGCGTATGCTTCGATGCCGGCCCATTCCGGAGGTGTAAAAGCGATGGCCAACACAGCGAAGAGTAGCGAGAATATGGCAGCGAGCAGAGCAGCCCAAAATCCGAGGGTTTTCACGCTGCTTCGAGCGCTCGACAATTCCAGATCAGCTTGATGACTCATGAAGGATTACCTCATCCATTGACCCAATGATTGCCTCTACGCTACTGCCCGCTCCAATATCGTTTTTCCAAGACGGAACCAAATGCAGCGCCAAGATAGAGAATCACACCGGAGACGAAGGCCCAGAGCATTAAGATCACTACCGAAGCCAAGGAACCATATAGCAAACCATAATTCGCGAGATCTGAACTCAAGAACAGGGCGAAGGCGGACCGGGCGACGCGCCATGTAACACCCGAAAGCGCGGCACCCGCCAACGCGGCACGTGGATTAATCGTCCGATTGGGCAGAACACGGAAGATGAGCCACAAAAATATGATGATCAGCCCGGGATCGATAATGAACTGAATCCAGTATCTCAGTGTCGAACCATCCGCCAGCGGCCAAACCGTAAAGGCACTCAACCAAACCGAAGCGATGAACAACAAACAGACGACGATCACGGATGCAATCGCCGCCGCACGTCGGTGCAGCAACGACCGGTTCGAAGCCCCCCAGATTACGTTCATCGTGACGAAGACCGAGTTGAATACCGACGAGGCACTCCACACGAGCAGCAAACCGCCGACCCACCCAAATGAGCCCCTCGCCTGCAGAGTCTCGTTAACGACGCGCATGACATCGTCGGCGATTCCGGGAAACGTTGATTTGAGATACTCGTTCAACGGTTCACGAACGTCATAAGTTACCAGGACCTGGCTGCTGAGGAAGATCAAGAACAGCAGCAGGGGAAAGATGGAAAGCAACAGGTGGTAGGCAACCCCCGCAGCCCGGATGGCACATCCTTGCCTGGTGTAAAGATCGAGCGTCTCGCGGATGACCAGCCAGGCTTCATCCAAGACCGCCCTCACTTTCTCCACCCATTGATCGAGTTCGTACGGGAAATCGTGCATTCCACTCTCAGGCACCGGTCAAATCTTCCTCCAGGCACCACGACTGCAACCACGCGCCACGGCGCGGCAGAGACGCTCATGTGCCGTCATCTACAACGCCGTGTGGATCTGAGCAGATGCAGACTTATTCGTTAAACAACTGACCAACTGAGCGGCCTTCATGCGCGCGCAGGATCACTTCCGCCAGAAGTGGCGCTACCGACAACACCGTTAAATTCGGAATGGTTATTTCCTTCGGCAGCGGTACTGTGTTGGTGGTTACGATCTCCTTGATGGGCAAATTAGCTAACTCATCAAATGACGGTGGAACGAGAAGTGCGTGGGTGAAGGACAGGTAAACGTCTTTGGCGCCGTGCTCCTTTACGATTTCCACAGCTTCGCACATCGATCCACCGGTGAGCACTTCGTCGTCGACGAGGATGACGTCTTTGTTCTCCACGCTCCCAATCACGGTCGTCGCCCGAGCACGAGAGTGATCTCCCTTGCGTCTCTTCTCGACAAACGCCAGCGGCAGACCCAGTTTTTCCGCGAAGTTGCGTCCTTTTTTCGCAAATCCCAAATCGGCCGTGGCAACGACCGCATCTTTGAGATTCTTGGACACGAAGTAATCGCTGAGGATGTGAAACGCGGTTAGCACATCTCCGGGGATGGAGAAAAATCCCTGGATCTGGCCGGCATGCAGGTCAATCGTTATGTAACGATCCGTTCCTGCAACCTCGATCATGTCCGCGATCATACGCGCACTGATGGGAACGCGCGGCTGGTCCTTTTTATCCGATCGGGCGTAAGCCATGTAGGGAAACACAGCCGTAATCCGTCCAGCCGAATCGCGATTGAGGCAATCAATGGTGATAAGCAGTTCCATGATGTTGCGATGTACCGGGGGACACATCGTCTGGATGAGATACACATCCTGCCCACGAATGCTGCTGTTCAAGCGTACAAATAAGTTCTCATTGGGAAATTCGATTAAGTCGTAGGTTTCCAGGGGGACTTTAAGGTATGCACTAATTTCATCTGCAAGAGCCCCGCTTGCACTCCCCGCGAGCAGTTTGATATCGCCATAGCCATATTGTTTTTTCATTTACGCTCTATTGCCTCCTCGTTCGTCGATAATTCATCCGGCAACGATCTCATTCTGCATCCTCCTCTTTAAGAAGTTCTCCTACAGCCTGCCAAGGGGACAATTCTCGCGCAACCACTTTCTGCAGAACCTCTTCGAATTTGCCGTACGGTTGGGACTCAAGAAATCGTTTCCGCAGACGTTCGTGAATGAGCGCATCCAAAGCGGCGCGCTGGCGTTCCCGTTCGCGCACATCCCACTCGCCTGAGTTATGTAAGTAGTCACGATGCTGGATGATGCTGTCGAGAAGCGTATCGAAGCCTTGCCCCTCCGTCGAAACAGTGGCCAAAACGGGCACACGCCAGGCCGGCTCAACGTCCAGATTCTGCTCACCTAGATTTGAATTTGTGTGGCGACCCATTTCCAACATCACCTGCAAGCCGCGCATGGCGTTCTCGGCCCCGGGCAAATCCGCCTTGTTGACCACGAGGATGTCTGCGATCTCCAGGATGCCGGCTTTGATCGCTTGCACCTCATCCCCCATTCCCGGTGTCGTGACGACGACGGTCGTGTGCGCAGTGCGTGCGATATCGACTTCGGCCTGCCCCGCGCCGACTGTCTCGATCAGGATCACATCGAACCCGGCAGCATCGAGAGCCTGGACGACTCCACCAGTCGTATTCGCCAATCCACCAAGCGCCCCGCGGCTGGCCATACTGCGAACGAATACGCCCGGGTCTCCAGCAAGGTCGCGCATTCGAATTCGATCTCCCAGGATCGCCCCACCGCTGAATGGACTGCTCGGATCGACCGCTACAACGCCCACCTTGCTTGGATCTTTCTCGCCCGCCGCAGTAAATGAGCGCAGCCGTTTCACGAGGCGGTTGACCAGGGTCGATTTTCCCGTTCCCGGTGCCCCCGTCACGCCGATGATGTGGGCCTGACCCGTACGCGGGTAGAGGGCAGCCAGCGCCTTAAACCCATCTTCTTCTTGATTTTCGATCATCGATAAAAGACGGGCCAGCGCAAGCCGATCGCCGGCCAACACGCTTTCTACTAATCGCATATGAACTTCGGTTCTAGGCACGAATCCCGGCGGCTTTTACTGTGTTTTCGATGGCTTCGACGATGTCCTGGGTTCGGGTGCCAGGTCCAAAAACTGCGGCGACCCCCATTGCATGCAACTTCTCCACATCCTCATCCGGGATAATACCGCCAATAAATACTCTCACTTGATCCTGGTCTTGCCCTTTGAGAATGTCCAACACCCGAGGAACCAGGGCCATGTGGGCGCCGGAAAGAATCGACAAGCCAACAACATCGACGTCCTCCTGCAGCGCAGCCTCGGCGATCATCTCCGGAGTTTGCCGCAAACCGGTATAGATGACTTCCATACCTGCGTCGCGCAAGGCGCGCGCCACGACTTTCGCGCCTCGATCATGACCATCCAGACCAGGTTTGGCGATCAGCACACGTATTCGTTTCTCTGTCATATCACCTGTCCGTGCTTCGTTACTTGGGCTCGAGGCGATTATACACTACTCGAGAAACGACGGACATAATATTTAGTCGATGCCTTCATCTTAAGTGCTGCGCATCTTTTCCTGTGGCTGATTTCTTCCATACAGCAGCCAGGATTACTCCAGCAGGGAATGCAATCCCATCGCTTGGCGAACGAGCGCCATGGTCTCACGTGCTTCCGCCTGCATGCGCTTCGTGCCCTCTTGCAGGATCTCCTCCACGAGCGAAACTTGCGCCTCATACTTCCGCCTGCGTTCCCGCATCGGCTCGAGAAATCGGTTCAACGCTCGAGCAAGCTTGCGCTTGACTTCCACATCGCCGACTTGTCCTTTTCGATAGCGTTCTTCAAGCTCAGCCACTTCGTTTGAATCATCATTGAATGCCTGGTGGTAGATGAACAGCGGATTGCCCTCCACTTCGCCGGGGATGTCCGCCCGGATACGTTTCGGATCCGTATACATGCCCTGCACTTTTCGCTCCACGGTTTCAGCGTCGTCCGAGAGATTGACAACGTTCTCCAGCGAACTGCTCGCCTTCGACTGTCCATCTGTCCCCACCAGAATCTCACCCAGCAGCGCCTGCGGCTCGGGAAAAACAGCGTCATACAGCCGATTAAAACGACGGGCGATCTCCCGCGCCACTTCGACATGCGCGGCGTTGTCCCTGGCGACCGGCACGAGGTGGGCGCGGGGCAACAAGATATCCGCTGCCTGCAGCACCGGGTAACCCAGGAGACCAAATGGCATCGTCTCGAGACGGGCATCGCGAGCCATGTCCTTTAGGCTGGGGATGCGCTCCAATCTCGGTACACTGACGAGCATCTCGAAGATCAAATTGAGCATGTAGGTTTCGGGAATCTCCGACTGCAAGAAAATCACGCTCTTCTCCGGCTCGATACCGACCGCAAGATAATCGAGGACGATCTCCCGCATGTGGGAGCTGATTTTCGCAATCGCCGTCTTCTCCGGCTTTGTCGTCAGTGTGTGTAAGTCTGCGATGATGTAAAAGCTTTCGTAATCATCCTGAAGCCGCAGTCGATTTTTCAAGGTGCCCACGTAGTGACCGAGGTGAAGACGTCCCGTGGGCCGATCACCGGTCAGAATGCGTTGTAATTGTTGCATGATATCCGC
>CAYYVY010000030.1:0-38213 GCA_964475265.1 uncultured Anaerolineaceae bacterium
CCTGCTCCATGGGGATATCGTTTTTCAGAGTGCCAGGATGAAATTCTGCATCGTGATTTGTAACTCGAATAGTGTTGTGATTACGATGCATACAATTGGATAGAAGCCCTACCCCTTTAGAATTCTCACTTATTAAGGAAGAGATGGAGGTCTTTCATCTCCGTCTCGCTTACGCACAACAGCACGTATGTTCTACTGTGCGAGAATAGAAAGAACTATTTCGAGTTATCGTAACAAAGCCCGGTGAATTTAGTTGCCGGGCTTTATACATCAGCATAATCACAATTCGGAAAGCGGTAAGTTTACAGGGTGCGCGAATGATAATCGTACACTTGGTTGATGCTGCTGACCAAATCATCCAGACGTAAAACTTGTTCTTGTATGTCTTCGCGCAATCGAATCGCGCGGCCGCTTTGGATATCTTCCGCATCAATCAGTTGGATCTGGCTATCAACGGTGACTAAAGCCGTCAGGCTTTGCTCAAGTGATAACTCGGCTTGCTTCATGCGGTTTTCCAGTGCACGAAGCGTCTCGAGTTGTTTCTCCTTACTCTCTATTACATCTTCCAACTGTTCCTTAATCGCAGTACTGGCTTCATCTTTCCGTTGCGCCTTAAGCGTTTCGACGGTTTCTCCAATCTGATCGAGATCCTGGTGCATGAACTTATCGCGACGATAGGTGTCCAATCGGATCGCCAGGCGGTACATATTACGGATCCAGTCATTCAATTGGTTGTTGGTGCCTTCAGCGCGTTCTTTCATCACACTGGTTTCCGGATAGCGCGTTTTGTCGAAAATTCTGCGTTGATACTCTAGCGCGGAAGCAAGCTTGTTATGAAGCTGCGGATCTTTGAGTCGTTTTAAATCGAATTGTCTCTGGAAGATTTTCAACAGCATGCGCGCATTGAACTCGGCGTTGCTGATACTCGAGATCAAGATCGAGATCATGCCAATCATTCCGAGTAGAAGCCAACCCCACCAAGGCCACCAAGGAAATGGATGGGGTATCAATGCGATAAGCAAGATCGTGCCTGCAATCACAATTGCATTTTCCCAACGGAAAAATGCGTACTGCACGATCGTAGAACGAGCCTCTTCGGGCAACTCGGAGCGAAATATGTTCATGATGATACCAAATGTTTCGGTCCACCCAGATTGCCCTGGGTAGACCGAATGGGACTACTCGATTTTCAACTTCTTCTTGCGTTCGGCAAGCTGAGCATCGATCTTCCCCTTATCCAGGATGGAGTCGATTTGCTCATCGAGCGACTCTGAACGCAGTTCCGTAGCGGTCGTCGCCTTGTCCAAGCGTTTCTGGATGCTCCCTGCGAGACGGCTGATGTCACTGTCGCCAACACCCATAAGATCATCCAGACTCTTCATGGCCTTGACCATCGTCTCCTTGCTCTTCGCAAGTTCGAGCAAGGTTTGAAGCTCGGTGCGTTGCGTCTTCATGGTAGAAAGGCGAGCCTCTAGCTTTACCTTTGCGTCGAGTAGCTTCCGGTACTCGATCTCTTGTCGAGCAAGTTGCTCCTGGAAGGTTTCGACCAACCGTTGTGTACTGTTGAGTCGACTTTGAGCCGCAGTTGCAGCGGCATCATTTCCTTCCTGCAGGAAAGCATCAACGGCTTTGTCCAATTCCTCGGACTTCTGACGCAGGTCTTCGAGCTTGCGATTGATCGACTTCGCTTCTCCCCCTACCGTCGCAGCGGCGTCCTCCAGGTCCTCAAGGTTATCTTCAACCTGGCGGATGTATTGATCGATAACCGCCATGCTGTTGGTCGAGAGCGCCTGATCCACGAGGGCGTGGAGGTTGGCTGATATTAACGTTGCTACTTTTTCTAATAGGGATGCCATTCTAGATTCTCCTTTATTCAAACTTATTTATTGCCATATGGTTTGGCAGTTACTTCCATCAATTTTGCGCATTCTTTCTACGGCTGATATACCATCCTCCTTGGTTCCACTTTAATATCGCGGGTTCCCACATTCATTTTCTCATGCGGCGGGTTGGTCATGATTACCTCCCCACTCCAACGTTGCCACCAAACGCAGCAGACATCTCTTCATAAATCATGACGATGCTCGCTTCATCACCGATATAGAAGTTGCCGTTCGTTTGCATCGCCAATTCCTCTAAAAGGTCCTCGTCTGCGTCGTTTCCATATGCAATGGCAAACACTGTAGTGCCGTTTGCGGTGACGTAATCAAAAAGTCGCTGATTGAAGTCATAGCGCGTGCTGCCAGTGTCCATGCCGTCTGTAAGAACGACCAGCGCGTTGCTGTGTTGAGATGAAGAATGCCGGTCGATCAACGCTGCACCGACTCCAAGAGCGTCATACAAGGGTGTATTACCACCAGCCTCGAGATTGCGGATTGCCTCGATTGCTGCGCTTCGTCCGCTGCTTACTTGCTGATTTTCGATGAGGACAAACGCATCGTTTGCAAATGCGATGATGGAGATGTAATCATCTGCTCCCATCTGCTCGACGAAGCGCACTGCGGCATCCTGGACGCTGTCGATCTTTTTACCACGCATGCTGCCGGAAATATCGATCAACATTACCAAATTGACATCTTTACGGGCGGATTGCCACAGATCCTGTGCAGCGTAGACAGACTCAACACTGGGCGCATCAAATACGAGTTCCGGCTGGTTGAGATTAAAACCTGCGTGATTGTTTAAAGGGGACGTGGAAAGATCTACCGATTCGACACGCAGACCACGATCGAGAGCCAATTGCTGACCTTCCGCGCTGAGCAGATAATCTCGAAATATGCTTGCCGCCTGTTTTCTCTCATCGGAAAGGGATGAATTTATACACGCTGGATTGGTAGCGATAAACGTTCCTTCTAAAGGATAGACAGGAACAATATCCACGTCGCCAGAACCAAATTCATAGACAGTGCTTTCGTAAATGATCGCGGCGCCGAGAAAATCGCTTCCGCGCGTGCGCATTGTCTGAGCTAAGCCCTCCGTGCTGCTGCTGAACCACGAAACCGCGGCCTCGAAAGCGCCCACGGAAGCCTGCACAATAGGCAGCTGGATCTCTTCAGGCTGCACCGCTTCCGTTTTAGACTGCGCTGCTTGAACGAGCGATAGCAGCGTGCCGGTACCCGTAGCGGACAAGCCTGGATGGGTATGGCCAAGCCTCAGATTATCGCCGTACTGGCCTCCGCTGTAATAATCCCAAGCGCTGGGATCTGCTGCTAGGCTACCAACATCCAACCAGCCCAATTTACGACCAGGCCAGCCCAACGCCTCGGCAATCGGTCTCCACATGGCGATCACGAGGGGACTTTGTGCCACGCTTATGCAATCATCGGTGAATACACTAACGCCTTGATCGGCCAGGATCTCACTCCAAACCGGGTCGTCAGGCATCCAGAGCGCTGGAACATCACCGCCAGAAGTCATATCGACGATGGATTGGCCAGCCTCGACGATTTTGTATTCAACATAGACCGGAAAGCCAACTGCGGTTTCAAAATCTGCTTTGTTGAAATCTGCGACAGCTGATTCTAGCCACGCATGCATGTTGCTGTTTGCTACCAGGTCTATGATGATAGCGTTCTTCTCCGGCCCTCCAGGTCCTGCGAGATCACAGCCAATGGTGGAAAGAAGAAGCATCAAGAGAGGAACAGCGATACGAGCTGCGATTTTCACCTTGCCATGCCTCCGAAACGTGTTCATCGTGTTTTTCATTGCATGCACTTATCGGCCTACTGTGATCAGGCTCATTTCGACATAACGGTCTTCGGCTTGGATCTCGGGATCTTCCGTCTCCCAATGGTCAGCAGGCGGCAAGGTTCCTTCGACAATGAAGCGTGCCGGATCTATACCTTGCGATACGAGGTAATCAATTACGGATTGCGCCCGTGCTACGGCGAACTCTAAAATTTCCTCTTCCGTATACTGTCCGGGAGGTCCTGGCCAGGCTGAAGAGCCCTTTACCTGAAGAAGGAGACCGACGCTCTGAGATAATGTCGGCAGTACGCATTCGTCCAGTATCCGGCGAGATTCGAGGGTCAATTCCGTCGATTCGGGTAAGAATGCGAAACGCCGGCACGGAAGTACCGCCAGCGTAGCCGCGTCATCCGTGCTTACTCCCGTGAGGTCGATTTGCGACGATATCGAGAAGCTGTCGTTGACCGGATCACCGTTTGCTTGCAGGTCCGCTTGGGCAGCGGAACGAGAGACGAAACCCGGATTGACCAAGTCCTGGACGTCATCAGCTGGAACTTCCAACCCCGATGCGGCCCATACTCGTCGGGCTGTTTCCAAGCGGTCAATTATAGGATCCGGATTTCGCATGACGATGATGTTGTCACCCAAATCGGCCTGGGCGACGTTTTCCAGCCACAGGACGAGATCGTCCTCCGCGCTTTCAGGGTACACGAAGCTCCAATCGTTGTGCCCCCACGCTGCGATCTGGTCTGCAGCCGTTTCGAAATCCTCCACCTGCGCTTTTAATGTATCAAACCACGCGTCATGGAACGCCTGAACGCTGTTGGCTTTGTTTTCAATCGACTGCCGTGACGTGACGATGACGTCCATGACAATTCGCAGCTGTGCAGAACTAAGCAACGGAATGCCGCCGCTTGACTCCGCTTCATATATATCCGGTTCCCAACCCGAAACAGCATCAGCCTGGCCTGCATTGAACGTTTCAACGGCATCTGCAACGCTGTTCTCCGGCACGAGCGTGACATCGAAGCGAGGATTGAGCCTGGCGATCGATAGTGTGTAGTATACGAAGTATTCGCCAACGCTCCCTCTGGAGAAAGTAATACGCTTGTCATCCAGGTCGTTGATGGTTTGAATGTCGCGCGCCCAGAGTTGGTCGGCTCCCGCGCTTTCATCCACGACGGCGGTAATCACACCAGGACTGGTCAGGGCGACGGAGTCGAGTGTCGTCAGGAGACAATCCCACTCCCCTTGATCCAGTAATGCTGTGCGCTGTTCTTCAGAAATGTCGTATCGTGGATCCTCATCCAGAAGGAAGGGAACGATTCCAAGATGGAAACCGTGTGCGACGTCTATGCCCGACATCTGCATCTGCTGCAATGTGAAATAGCTGCCAAATGCGTCGGCGCCGCAAATGAATGTGGGTAAGTCATCGCCAGCCTCGTAATCCGGTCCAAAGATGGGGTCCGGCGAGGTCAGTTCGATGGGTACGGACTCGACTGTCGAAGGTGTCGGGGTTTCTTCGCCTGGAGTAAGCAGATTCGATATTCTGTCATACAGAAAGCCGCACACGACAATTGCCAAAGCCAACCCGACAATGACGATAAATATGATTCTCGTTCGATCCATGCTTCTCATCTGCAGTCCTCATCCATTTCTGGTTTGAACTAAAATACTTCTATCGATTTCCCCGGGAACGATATCCGAGATTGCCAAGAACGGCGCGAGGACCCTGCCCCTCGATCAAATCAAAATGATACTTCCCATCTTGATCACGATCGATGATCAATTCATCCGCTTCGGGAATCACGCAGTGCTTGCTGCCCCCTGCTCCACCGAGCATCTCCTGATACGCTCCAATGCCGAAAAAACCGATATACAGATCATCGCTGGCGACGGGTAGAAATAACGGCGATTCGCTCTTGTGAGGCGGGTAGATATCGTCGCTGTCACAAGTCAATCCGCCCAATTGAACTTGTTGAAAGGGCTGATCGAGATGGTTCAAAGGCAGCACTGTGAAATGTTCCCCGAGCGCCCAGCTGTCAGGGAAAGACGACATGATAGAACCGTCGATGATGTACCAGGGATATTTGGATCCGTTGTCTTTCACACTGATGATTTTGAAAAGATGTGCGCCATGCTCCGTGACCGTATATCGGCCGAATTCACCGATCACATCCGGAACAGGCACCTGATATTTATCACAGGTTTCTTTAATCATTGTGAGTAAATTTGTTGCGAACGCATGATAGTCACATTCAAAATCTAACGTCATTGCTACAGGCACTCCGCCACCGAAATCGAATATTGAGAGTTCTGGATATTTTTGGCGCAGCCGGGCGAAGATCTCGATGGGAGGACGAAGGCGATCAATGAAATTATCGATATCCACGATTTGGCTTCCCACCATGGCGTGGTAGAGTTTTAGATTTAGATTGGGCGCATCGTGTATGATCTCGGCAGCTCTGAAAATGTCTTCTACGTCCATACCGAAACGGGAATTGGCACTATCCATCTCGGATAAATCATGATGCAGGCCATAACTCTTTTGACGCAAGCCGATATCAAAGGGCAGGCCAGAATCGATAAGCGGCGTCAGTTCGATGAGGTTCTCAACCACCGGAATGACAGGGTCATGCTCTCGCTTTAACTGCAAAATTTGGATGGAGTACGCAGATTCGGGAGGTTTAAAGCCATTGCAGAGAATTAGTGTCTGCGGATCGAGAATCCCACACTCCTGCATGTAACGCAGAATTTCAATGTCCATGACTGATGAAATTTCATGCTGCGCACCAGCGTTTAGCGTCGTTCGAATAACTTCTTCGGCAGCATTGGCTTTAGAAGCGTATGCGTAATGGAACTGACCTGCATAACCCACGTCTTCGATTGCCTTCTCAAACACGTTTTTCATGTTCTGGATCTGTTGGCGGATCATTGGTAGATATACGATTTCTAACGGGCTGTGAAGCACTCGGCCCAGATTGAGGGACCGTCCTTTTCTCTCGAAAAGTGCGGCGAGGTCGATGTCTTCAAAATATAAATGTCCATTACGCGCCTTAAGATATCTATTCAACGACCGATCCGGTATCGGCGCTGTCGATTCCCAACCGACGACCGCACGTTTCATCTACGCACTCCAACTCTTTCTTGTGCAAACCACTGGTCGAAAGGAAAAACCTCTGGCTTGAAAAAATTAAACAACGAGCTTGTGTACTGCGAAAAATTGTATCGTTTCTCAATGTTTGCCGCTGAAGTTAATCAGCCCGGAAGCTGACTTTCGAGCCTGAAGCTGACGTACCAATCGCACTCTATTTTCGCAGGCTCTCGTCTTCCGCATCGGTCGAGTTTCGTAGTATGTCGAGGATCTTCCCGCTTTCCCAACATCGCATAAACGCTGCGACCATATCGGGGTCGTATTTCGTACCGGAGCGACTGGCGATCTCCTCGCAGGCTTTTTCAGGTGGGATCGCCTTTCGATATGGCCGATCTGTGGTCAAAGCCTCAAACGAGTCCACAACAGCAAGTAAACGGGCTCCAATTGGGATTTCCTCTCCGTTGAGGCCATCCGGGTAACCCTTCCCGTCCCAGCGTTCGTGATGATGGTGGATAATTGGAACTGCTTGAGCCAGATAGTCGATACCTTCGATCATATGGCCTCCGACGGTCGGATGCTGGCTCATTTTCTCCCACTCCTCCGGAGAGAGAGGTTTATCTTTTTGGAGAATCGTTATGGGGACTTCGAGTTTTCCGATATCGTGCAGAATTGCACCATACTCCAATATCTCACGCATTGATTCGCTCCAGCCCAGTTCAAGTGCTATTGCTTGGGCATAAGCATTCGTCCGTAATACATGATCGTGAGTATATTGATCTCGAGCTTCAATCGCATTGGCGAGGGCAAACAGACTGGATTTGTAGGCAATTTTCAATTGCGCAACCAGAAGTTCATTGGCGCGAGTCAGACGCGCTTTAACAGCAGATATAAGTTCTTGACTGGTAACTGGCTTCGTAATGTAGTCATCCGCACCGAGAGACATCCCGGCAAAGACGTCCTGCCTCGTACCTCGTGCTGTTAAAAAAATGAAGGGAACTGCTTTTCCTCCGGGTAGTTTGCGGACGGTTTCGAAAAGCTCAATACCATCCATGATGGGCATCGAGATGTCGGAAAGGATCAATGCAGGGTTCATTTCACCGAACCGGTTGAGGGCTTCCTTGCCGTTCATTGCTGTACTCACTTGATAGCCGGCGCTTTCAAGGATATCCCGTAATGCAATTAACATCGCCACATCGTCTTCCACAATCAGCAAGGAGACTTTCTGAATTTCATCGTCCTGGCGAGTCGCATTCGTATTTTGTGCGGATTGCAAATGGGCTTCAACCGTGGCAAGGAGAGTTTGTATTGAAAAAGGCTTTGTAAGGAATCCCTCGAGCGTCATGGTCTGTCGGATGGTAGGATCATTGAGGCATTCTTGAGAAGCCAGGAAGAGAAATTCCGGATGATCTCCGATCGCTTCTCTGACCGCCTTGTAGAAATGAATGCCTGTTAAATCTGTCAGAGTCGTTGACGCAAGGATAATGTTCGGCTGCTGCTTGGAAAGCAGATGAAGGGCATCTTTCCCTGTATCCGCTTTTAAAACCTCATAACCGGATTTTGCAAGGAAGCCAACGATCCTATCCAGCAATTTCGTGTCTTCATCGACGACCAGAATTGAGGCGCGAGGATGTCTGTTCCCTTTTTGTTCAGCCGTTGCAGTCATCAAGCTGGCCTCAGATTGCAAACTTGCGGATCAAAGATTGCGCTTACCAAATTATTACGCTGACAATCTATCCGCGCAAGTAACTCTTTGGTGTTAAGACATATTCTGCCAACTCCACGTTGCGTAATGCTTGAATGGGAATTTCACGCTAGTGGAGTTCCTTCCATTTCTTCCAAGCGCCTTTCCAGAGGTCTTGGTTGGATTTTCTTTTAGGCAGCGGCATAGCGTCGAAATTACCAGAAATACTTTGGAGAAATTTCAATGCGGATATGATATCGTTCGATTGGAGAGCGTGAAGCAATTCATTGTAAGATTTGGAAATCCAGTCCCATTCGCTTCTCAGCCGATCCGCTTTTATCCAATAATCACGATTTTCCCATGCCTTTGCTGTCTGATCGATTGATGCCGACAGTGCCCTTAAGCTTAGCAACGCGAATGCACAGATATCTTTTTGCTGCGCTTTAGAGGTTTCTTCCTGGGTGTAACAATGGATTGCACTTGCCAGAGATTGCAGTATTTTCTCTCTGGTGCGAGCAGGACTCTCGGTTCGAATTATGCGTGTCAAACGACTCCCTCGTCTCGATCAATCTGCACGGAATTATAGCCGAAACAAGTATGGTTGTTGCGCCACAGCGGCTGACAGAGTCATGCTACAATGCCAGTCATGGATTTTGCTATGCTTCAATCAAAACGTAAAATCACGATTTTTTTCATTTATAGTATCCTTCTCATTCTTCCCTCGGTGATCGTGGGATATCAAATTCGTGCATTGTGGCCTCCCAAAAACGAGCGCTATGCCTTGTTGAAGGAAGCCCAATTTCTGATTGACGAATTCTATCTTGGCGACCTTCCAGAAGAGAAAGCTATGGAGCGAGGAATGATTCGAGGCATGATTGCAGAGATCGGGGATCCCTATACGATTTATCTCGAGCCTGCCGCCTTCGAAATTCAGTCCGATACACTCTCCGGAGAATATGGTGGTATCGGAGCATATCTGTCGCGAGATGAATATGGGCAGTATCGTCTCTACCCCTTCGAAGAGAGTCCCGCTGCCAGGGCAGGTGTTATGGATGGCGACATCCTGCTCGCTGTTGACGGTGAGGCGGTTCTTACGGAGATGGGCCAAGATGAAGTGCTCTCGATGATTCGCGGGCTTGTCGGAATGCAGGTCACACTAAAGCTCGCAAGCCGGAATGCACAAGGGAATGAAATCATACTCAGTATAATTCGGGAGGCGTTCCCCATCCCTTCGGTGACAAGCTACTTTCTTGAGCAGGACGAACGCATTGCAGTCATCGCGATATCGCTGTTCAGTGAGAAGACGACACAGGAAGTCGAACAAGCGTTTGATGATCTTTCCGCGAACGGCGTGATGGCTGTTATATTAGATCTGCGTGATAATCCCGGTGGATTACTGGACTCCGGCGTGGCGGTGGCCGAGTTCTTTCTTAGAGAAGGTACGGTACTTTACGAGCAGAAAAAGGGCGAGGAACGCATTCAATACGATGTGGAAAGCCCTGGGAAAGGTCAGGACATTCCGATGGTCGTTCTCGTCAACGAGGCGACTGCAAGCTCAGCAGAGGTCGTCGCGGCAGCTCTGCAGGCCAATGGGCGCGCTCCGCTGGTTGGCCGCCAGACTTTTGGAAAAGGAGTCGTGCAATCTGTGCTTGTACTCCAGGATGGTTCGAGTCTGTACATAACATCCGCACGCTGGTTGACGCCAAGCCTGGAAAGATTGGACCGACAAGGCCTGCAGCCAGATATTATCGCGACCTCGAATACCGAAGATAGCGATCCATTTCTTCTCGCAGCAATTGAGTACCTTCAAGCAACAACATCGGGTGGAACGTGAAAAAAGCCGGAACGAAGAACATCGCTACGAATCGAAAAGCGGCTCACGATTATTTCCTTTTCGACACCTATGAGGCTGGACTGGTGTTGAAAGGAACTGAAATTAAGTCGTTACGTGCTGGACGTGTAAGTCTACGGGAAGCGTACGTACAAATTGATAAAATGGAAGCATGGCTGATTAATGTACATATCGCGCCCTACGATCCGGCGAGTCGGTTCAATCACGATCCGAAACGGCCACGAAAACTTTTGTTGCATAGGCGTGAAATCTTGAAACTGAACGATCAAATGCGACAACGCGGGTTTACCATCGTGCCAACACGAATGTATTTTAAACAGGGGCGTGTTAAGGTTGAAATCGCACTTGCGCGCGGCAAGCGGAAATATGACAAGCGGCGTACAATTGCTAACCGCGATGCACAACGTGAAATCGATCGCAGCATGTCGAAGCGAAGTCGTTCCAGATGAAACCCCAATCGATAGCCGCAGTAAATCAACTCACGCTTGCGGAAAAGACTTCTATTTATCGCCGCTTCATTCCTGAGGCTTTACATGAAGACTTTGGTTTTTCCGCTGATTTCAAAGACACTACAGGGCGAGATCTGCTGCGTCTGGTGTGTGATGCAGGCAGCACGGATGTTATTCTAGATTTACGTCACGAGTACGGCGCTGAAGATCCCCTGCTATACGCCCACCTTACAGATACAATTACCGGTCAACTGCACATCCTGTTATACATCGTTAACGATCCCGATTCTCCCCGTTTTGATGTCGATCGTATGCCTGACGGAACAAAGACGGATTTTGGCATTCTCAAGCGTAATTTGGCTGCCGAGTTGGCAGCCATGCAATTTGGTCTGGCGCCGGGTCAGGTCCGTAAGGGATTGCGAATGCTGCAGCACTCAATTCGTGCGTTTGAAGAATTCGTAGCTTCATTGGGCCAATCGATATACTTCGTGGAACCTCTTTATTATCATAATGCCGTAATATTTGAACGCTACGGATTCGCCTACCAGCAAGGTTTACAGCGAATGCACAAGATCAACGAGCAATTTGCAAAAGGCGGACCCTTGTTTGCGAAACTCGACGACAGTACCCCATTCCGCATGCAGGGCATGGAACAAACGATTTGCGGCAGAAGCTGGGCAATTCACGACGGCCTACTGGGAGAGCCGTTCACGTACGTAACGATGTACAAACACGTTCAAACTGCCGCGTCGATCAATACCTTCCCCAACAGTCGTTGGTAAGATCACCAATCTATTACAACCCACTCATAAAATATAAGAAAATATTGCGTATAGCCTATTTTTTTATTTATAGACAACAATTTAACAAATATTGGATTATTATATTATAATGGCTATGCGCATTAATGTATTTGCCGTTCCTTTTCGATTAGAATGGTATAATTCTTCTGGGGATGATCGGTTTCGACGGATTTGGATGATACTGGACTGCAAGCCGAGAGGCACCGATCTCGAAAAATCAGTGCAAAACTTTAAGTGCCAAACGCACTGACTTTGCGGCTCTTCCTTTAGCAGCCTAAACTGCTAGGGATCGAGCTCCGGTCTTGTAAACACAGGACCCGCCGCCTTTTGCCACCCTTGTCCGGCGAACGGATCGGCGACAATAGGACAAGGTACCACACGACATTCCACGAATCGTGTGTACGCAGAGCTCTCGGGCTCTAGTGGATAGCTCAACCAGAAGCCTGTCGATTGGCGACTGAACAGGGCGAAACGTAATAGATCGACTACGCTTGTAGACGTTCAGCAATCAACATCTTCGGACGCGGGTTCGATTCCCGCCATCTCCACAAAAGCGCACAGAAAGATGTGCGCTTTATATTTTTTAGGAATGTTAATTCTATACGGGATTATTAAACCGGAATCCTAGTCCACGCACTGTCTCGATGTAGGAATGTTCCGGATCGACTTCACCCAGCCGGTCGCGTAAACGCCGGATCAAGGCATCAATCGCCTGATTCGAAACGCCAACCCCCTTCGTGCCGGGCCATACAACTTCGGCGATTTCATCTCGCGTCACTACACGTGAACAATTTCGATGCAGTAATTCAAGAAGACGGTATTGCGGGGGAGATAATGGCGGTTCAATTTCTTCATCGTATATGGTCACTCGGTGGGCCTGAGGGTCCATCTTCAATCTACCCAATCCCATTTGCGTTGCTTGTTGTTCGGATAATGGCACAGTTGCATCTATACCGATAAAAATAATTTCCATCGCTAACGCAATCTGAATAACATCGCCATCTTGCAGCAAAACGGGACCGGGAATCCTCGCGCCATTCAAATGCGTACCGTTTTTACTTCCAAGATCTTCAATCACATAGCCTTCCGGGGTTTGTCGAATTACGGCGTGGTACCTCGACACTTGTCGATCCTGAATCACCAGATTGCTGTCTGCTCCCCGTCCGATCATAAAAGACTCATCGTCAAGAGATCGGCGTTCTCCGGTCAGCTTGCCTGTCTGCATTACGATATAGGGGACATTTAGTCCATCATCTGGCACGGAACCACCTCTCCGATGGTACTACTAGCTGAGCGCTCATAACTGAGTATAATCCAATTGTAGGCGCCAGCGGTAATATTTTCCATCGTAGCACGTTTAAATTGCCGCTTCTCTTACGGACAAGATCCAATGCTTGAGGGAGGATTGTTGAAACCTCTTTCCAAGAATCAGGTTCTAAAAGAACGCTATACGATTCTACGCATTATCGGTCGTGGAGGAATGGGATCGATTTACCTTGCTGAGGATCTCCGCCTCCCAGGACGGCAGTGCGCCGTTAAGGAGGTCCAACAAGACCGAAACATCCCCGACGACCTTCGCACGCAAGCTCACGAGCAATTCTATCGTGAAGCTTCCTTGCTCGCGCGGCTCGATCATCCGAATCTACCAAAGGTGTCTGACTTTTTCTCCGTTGACGAGTGCGACTACCTCGTAATGGATTTCGTCCCTGGTGATGATCTCAAGACTGTGATGGACCTAGCGCGTCGAAAGGGCGAGTTTTTGGATCAGTCCGAAGTCCTTTCATGGGCGTCGCAGTTGGTGGATGCGCTTGAGTACCTCCACGACCAATCGCCTCCGGTCATCCATCGCGACATCAAGCCGAGCAATCTCAAACTCACTCCCTCCGGTTTCGTAAAACTTGTAGACTTTGGCCTCGTAAAGCAGATGGCGCCTGATGAGATGACGGTTACAGTGATACAGGGACGGGGTACAGCGTTATACACACCACTCGAACAATATGGCGGCGATACAGGTCACACGGATGTCCGCAGCGATGTCTATGCATTTAGCGCCACACTTTACCATCTACTCACCAACCACCCCCCGATGGACGCCAAACAAAGATTTTTACAGCCAAACGGATTACCCACTCCGAAGAGTATAAACAATGCCATCGATACCAAAGTAAGTGAAGCTGTCATGTGGGCGCTTGCACTTCATCCGGACGACCGACCTCAAGACGTTGCCGCGCTGCGAACAGCTCTGTTTGGCGATGCGCTCCCGACAAGACTTCGCATCCAGCAATCTATACCCAACGATTACCAGGTATTCTTGCGATCGAAAGCAAACCGTGCCCTGATCGGTTTTGCGATGCTCTTGTTTATTTTATCAGCCTTGACGACCTTGCGCTGAGTTTACGAATTCCATACACCACAATTTTGCCGCAATCATGCAAAGCATACCCCATGCGATGGCCATGATTAAACCTGCAAACATGCCTAACGATTGTAGGAGTACACTACTGCCGGGAAGTCCCAGCGCAACATAATTGTAGCCAACCAAACCACCAATTACGCTCACCAAAATGCAGCGCAGTTTCGTTTTTACTGCCATTCCATTTCTGGCTGCAAGCGCATAGGCATAACTTCCGGAGAACAACACTCCCAGCATTCCAAACAAGAAGTGTGAAAAAGTGACGATGTCCGATTCTGCAGTATCGCCGTTCCCCCCATCCGTCGAAATTACGGACGGCGTCGGCGTCTGTTCTTCCGCCTCCGCTGTGGAACCGGAGGTGGGTATTAGCGTAGGTGCGACTATCGTCTCCTCGACCGGCGCTCCTTCCTGTATGTTGATCTGCAGTGTTTCTGAGTTGCGCGCTGGGTCACTTCGGGCGCTAATCGTCATCAATCCCAAACGTTCCAGGGTTATACTAATTTCTGCATAACCCATTTTCGTCGTCGCATTAATTGTTGATGAGGTAATATTATCTCCCTGTTGGGTCAATAAAAATTCCACAACGGTTCCGTCTGGAACGTGATGTCCATTCGTATCGCGTATTTGTCCAGTCCGTAGGGTTACAACGTCCCCGATTGACAATTCGGGATTCTCCTCCTCCGCAATTTCTTCTTCACCCGTCTCTGCCCCTACCCGACTGAGTGTGATTACCTGATTTGGGTCGGGCGATGTAGCGTCGATGAGATCATAACCAATTCCCGGAATGCTGACCGGTGACGCCCCTGGAGCCGATTGTTCTAAAAAGAGCAAGTGCGCCGCAACATCTACAAATATAGGGCTGCTGCCATACAACGCATAATACACATCGACTTTACTGATATCGGTAGCGTCCAGACCATAAGGTATGTCGTGTGCAAAAACGACTAGTTGTTTATTACGTGCCAGGTCTGGTCTTTGATCCAGCAATAATTTCAGCGCGTTCGACCCATACACATTTTCTCTTCCATCCAGTACTGAAAACACGAGCCAGTTTGCTGAGATTAGCAACTCTTCCAATTCCTCAGGTGGCGCAAGTGCTGTTTCTACAAGACCCTCAACCGGCGCTCCGAGAAAATAAGCCAAATCAGCCATGCTATAAGAACTTAGATTCCACGAGCCTACTTCACCTGCGGCCGCAGGACCATATAAACTCAAGACCGTTTGTTCCAAGCCGCGGACGTTCATCCATGGCTGATCTTCGCACGTCGAGCATTGCCGCACCATTCTCACGTCTGTAAAGAATAGAATTTTCTCTCCCAATTGCGGTGCACCACCTAGTCGTTGAATGACTTCGTCTTGCGAAGGGCTGACCAGCGTAGATGCCACCATAGCAACCTGAGCCGTGATGTCAGAATTCTCACCGAGATCTCCGGGCAAAAATGACGGCGGATAAACGCGGGATCTGCGGAAGTCTTCTGCGAACATCCGAATTTTCAGGTTGAGAATCCTCAGGACTGCATTGTCCACAAGCTGTGCGAATGAAGAGTCTTCCCGATATTTCTGTGCAAAGAAGTCCAAGGTAAATTGTATTGTTGTCAGTTCATCGGGGTCTTCAGGATTCTTGAAATCCGACAATATCAAGACATCGTTGCCTGCCAAAAAAGCGTCGCGCGCAACGAGATGAGATTTAAAAGTTCTCTCCGTCGGATCTCGGAATCGTCGAATTGCACGCGTGCCCAGGGAATCACTTACCGTTATACCACCTGCTTCCCGCCATACAGCCAGCGGCTCGAGGGCCATTAATTGGGAATATGCCTGTGGATCGAGGCTAATAGGCCGAGTTGTTGCCCGAACATTTCCCTGAAAGCCTTGGTAACGGATGTGGGAAGCGAGCAATCCGTCTGCGATTTCACCATCTGAACCGGGGGCCGCTCCAGTGACCGAGAAAAACGGCGCTAGTTCAATTTGCTTAATCTGCTCCAGAGACTTCCGAACTGTGGCCACTTCTTCTTCAATCGGCCGGTCGGCGCTGCCCAGCCCGGGAAAATGCTTCACTACTACGCTTATGCCGCCGTTCGATCCGTCATGAACACCGGAAATATATGCGCGACCCATCTGACCCACCCAATATGGATCTCCCCCGAAAGAGCGAACACCAAGATCGCCTTCTTGAACTAGACGCGGCTCTTCAAGAACATCCAACGAAGGGCCAATCAGAAAGTTGAATCCCAGGGAATCCAACTCTCTACCAAGCACACTTCCCACTTGATAGGCAAAGTCGAAATTCCAGGTCGCTCCAATTGCCATTTGAGTAGGCAGATCGGATAATCCCGAAAGTATCTCTGAATACGGCCAACCGCTCTCTTGACGTGTGGCGATAAAAAGCGGTATATAAACACTGGATTTCAAGGGATCATTTGATCCTGCTTCTTCTATATCTTGTAATGTTGAAATTAAATTACGTATGTCCTGCAACGCCACCGGGCCTTCTACATAATTGTTGTTATTCTTCTCAAGTAATATACCGGAAACATGATGATCGACGATGAGTTTGTAAATTGGATCGTCGATTTCGACCTTGTCACCCTCGAATGTAACAAGAAATAACTGCCCGACTCTCTCTTCGGGTGTCATATCTGCCAATAAATCAGATGCAGCATCGGTTTGCGAGAGTCCATAAGCTTCCCCGTTGCCGACATAAGGGGTTAGAATCATGGTTGCAGATACAAAAATCAACAAAAACCGTCGCATATGCCGTAGTATATCCTCGTGAAGAAAAGGTAACAAGCGCTTTGAATTTCAGGTTTCATTCTTTCGGATAATTAGCCTTGTTTAGATTGGCTATGCGCATATTCTGCTTGCAGCGCTTCGCGCAACGCTTCTCTTCTTTTCGGGCCGCTTAAAGACTCAAAACGGCGGATTCCCAGCGGGTCGATGATTTCATAAAGCAAATGTATCTCCTCTTGTGAAGGCGGTTCGGTTTCTACTAAGTCCGAGGACACTTCAATTTTGAAACCTGTTTTCGCCGTCACCCTTTCCAACGTCGCGCCAGGATGTAAATGGGTCAGCCGCATTTTTCCATCTTCGTAATCAAACTGGCCGAGGTCGCTGACGAGGTAACGAGGACCATTCCCCCTCGTTCGCCGGGGATGGTGTCCTAGCCCGGACAAAAAATCCAATTTCTCCACAAACGTCACTTTTGAATGCCGGGGCACATACAAGTAGATATCCGCAAGAATAGGCGTTACATCGGGTATTCCACCAGAACCTGGAAGTCGCATTCTGGGATGTCGATAATCCTTTCCGAAGGCAATGTTGTTGAAATTGCCACGAGGATCTACCTGGGCCGGTCGGAAAAACTCCTTTGGCCGTATACGAGGCAGAAAGTCGATCGCTACCTGAGCGAAGGTGTAGTGATTTAATGCTTTTTCCAGCCACAACGCCTCAACATCTGCAAGCCCCAAGGACGCTCCTTCACGACATACACTCTGCCCGATCGCTGAGGCGAAGTAAATATCGGGCGCATGGGTGTGCCAGGCAAGCAGATACCCCGCAGCGACTAGCGGCGTGGCCAATCCCTGCGCTAAGATTTCGCCATTTTGCACCTGTCGCGAAATGCATACACACATAAGATCACTGATGGTCCACTCGATTTGCTTCTTCAAGATACTTCCCTTATCCCGTATGTTTTCACTAACTATGACGCGTTCGCTATCGTAATTCGCTGGCGATGACATCCAGCACGAGTTCGGGATCATCGCTGATGATGCCGTCGACACCGAGATGCAGCATAGCTACGATATCTGGGAACAAGTTGACAGTCCAAACGAACACTCTTTTATGATTGTGGCAAAATTTACGCATCTCTCTTTGGCCAAGAATGTCGGAACTGGGATGGATGGCATCATGCGCCACGACAATTTGCAACATTCGTCTCAGCCATCTTGGCTCTACTTTTTTGAGTAAAAGCCCACATTGGATCTCCGGTGCAATTTTTCGCGCTCGCATCAGCGCAATTGGACTGAATGAAGAAAATAACACTTTCGTCTGAATTTCGTATCTGCGGACGATGTCGATGACGACCTCCGGCAAAGAGTCAAACGGTGAAGCGTAGTTGGTTAACTCAATATTCAACAGCAGTCGTTCCCCAACGGCTTCGATTACCTCCTCGAGTGTAGGAATCTGCTCGTATTGAAATCTTGCATTGAATTTTACGCCGGCATCCAGCTGTTTAAGTTCATTCAACTTTTTAGAACTTATACGCCCCTCGCCATTCGTCGTTCTCTCGAGTCCCACATCATGATGCAGTACAACTCGACGATCCGCGGTCAGCTTTGCGTCCATTTCTATAGCGTCCGCGCCCAGATCTGCCGCCAGCCGAAACGCTGCGAGGGTATTTTCTGGTGCTTGTAAAGACGCCCCGCGGTGTGCAATCACCAACGGGGCGTTAGCGTGCCAGCTGCTATTTTTACGAAGCGTCATAATTCAACGAAGTAAGCCTCGGAGGCTTGGTCGATCATCTCCTTCGTCATCTCAGGTTCGACGCCGAGGTATCTGGAAATGTCCAGGATCTGATCGCATATGTCGCGCGGATGCGAAGCGCGCAATTTGCGATTTTTCTTGATGTACCATTCCTGAAGCATGTAAGCCAATCCCTGATCGGAATAGATCACGCCCTTCCCATCGGCAACCTTCTTGAATATCTGCCGATATTCATCGTATGTGGGATCGCCAACTTCAATCTTATGGCGCAGCCGTCGCAAGAAGGCTTCGTCCACCAAATCGCGGGGAGGAAGGTTTGTCGAGAATACAACCAGGACATCGAAGGGCAATTCGACTTTCCGCCCATTATGCAGTGTGAGGTAGTCGATACGGTTCTCGAGGGGCACGATCCAGCGATTCAGAAGATCTCTTGGACGAACCTGTTGTCTGCCGAAGTCGTCGATGAGAAAAACGCCACCATTTGCCTTGGCTTGAAACGGAGCTTCGTAATATTTGTTAACGTCGTCATACACCAAGTCGAGGCCCGCCATGGTCAATTCACCGCCGACAACGACAAACGGTCTTTTAATCTTCACCCAACGTGGATCGCGTTTTGATCCTGCCTTCCCTGTACCGGAGTCCGTAACGTCTTCCTCATTCGCAAGCTGATGATTTACAGAATCGTACATTTTTACGACTTGCCCATCGATGTCGATTGCGAAAGGAATATATAAGTCCTCTTCAAGCAAGATTTCACCGATTGCTTGTGCGATCGAAGTCTTGCCGTTTCCAGGAGGTCCATATAAGAATATCGAAGTCCCTGAATTTACGGCCGGTCCGATCTTTTTGAATGTTTTTTCGGATAGGGTTAGATCAGAAAGGGCTTCGCGCATCAATTTGGGATGCACGGTCGGCCGGCCACGGTTTTGCCGTCGGATAGAGTCGTTGTACACGTCCAAAGGTACGGGTGCCGGTCCAGCATACTGGCTTCGATCCAGCGCTTCACGAGCGCGAGCGATGCCTGCGCCCGTAATTGCGTATTGGTACGATCCTTCCCCAAATCCTACCTGTGTTTTTACTTCGACAAACTTTTCTCGCTTCAGCGCCTCGAGAATCTGGTCCACGATTCCCGCAAACGGAAGCGCGATAGATTCGGCTACGCTGAACCCTGTTTTATATCCCTGGAAATATAAAACCTTAAGCGCCAGGTCCTGCAGCCAGAGTTGAGTAAGTCCTGTGTCCTCGACACGACTTACAGGCGCAGGAGAGAATCTCAAGTTGGAAGTTGTGGTCGCTCGCTCCCGACGCTTTGATGCGACTGAGCTTCGAGGTAATGACATCCCGTACCTCCCTACCTACCGAAAAGTTCGCTAATAACGTCACCAATGATGTTGAATTGGGTAACGCGCATCTTGGATTATATATACAGCCTGCCCTGTGAGCAAATGCCCACTTATTCCCATTTCACTGGATTGCATGTACAATCTGCGCCATGACGCTCACAATCGTTATGCCGGTATTTAACGAACGCCAGACGATAGAAGAAATATTAAAACGTGTCGATTCCGATGCTTTAGTAGACGAAATTGTAATTGTCGACGATGGATCGACAGACGGCACTCGTGAAATCCTGGGCGAAGCGCAAAAGACGCAGCCCAAAATTAGGCTCATCCTTCATGAAAAGAATATAGGAAAAGGTGCAGCGGTCCGCACGGGCATACAGGCGGCATCGTCGGATCTGATCTTGATCCAAGATGCCGATCTGGAATACGATCCCAGAGATTATCCGGCGCTCCTGAAACCAATGGAAGACGGTGTCGCGGACGTCGTATATGGATCTCGCTTCTTGGGGGCTCCGCGTCGTTCTGCGATGTTCTGGCACATGGTTGCCAATAAATTGCTGACGTTCATGACCAATCTTCTTTACAACAGTATTCTCACCGACATGGAAACGGGTTACAAACTCTTCCGAAGGGAAATCATCCAGGCCATTCCCCTGCGATCCAATCGATTCGATTTTGAACCCGAGATCACTGCGAAGCTGTTGAAACGTAAAGTCCGCATCGTTGAAGTGCCCATATCATTTTATCCTCGTGAATACTCAGAAGGTAAAAAGATAGGCCTGAAAGACGCCTTTGAAGCGGTATGGACACTGCTCAAGTACCGTTTGGTTGATTGATTGTCGAGCAGCAATACTATGTGATCTTTTCGATTGCGCCTGCAGGTTTGATGTCGTTGATATTCAATTCCAGTTTTGGCGTGTTCCAATAATCGCTTCGTTCTAGGCGGAAAACGATATCGATATACCCCGGCAGCTTTGAATACAATTCACCCTTGCGAAATGCAATCGCATCGAATATCTTACCGCCCTGCTCTAAGGTTAGTTTCAGGTGCGCGCCGTTTTTCCCCACCTGGCGCTTCCCCAATACCTTCGCATTGGCGGTAACAAATTGCGGAACCGGGTTTCCCTCACCACACGGTTCCAGTCTTTCGATGAATTCCTGTAATTGCCAATTAAGCTCTATAAAAGGAACGACTGCGTCGAGGCTGATTGATGGTCTCAATTCCATCCCGGAGAGCTGTGCGGCAGCGAGTTGACGCAATCGCCTTTCCAGATCTGCGAGATTTTCGTTTGCGACGCTAAACCCTGCGGCCGCCGAGTGTCCACCAAAACGCTCCAAAAGATCTGCGCAGTGCTCGAGGGCATTCGTAATGTGGAATTCCGGGATGCTCCTTCCGGAAGCGCGAGTGCTTTGTTCACCCTTTACGGCTACGATCGCGGGTCGGTAAAACTCATCAACGAGTCTGGAGGCCACAAGACCGATGATGCCCTCATTAAATGACTCGTCGGCCACGAAAATGAAATCCATCTCCTGATCCAGATCCAACCAAAGTTGGCGTGCTTTCTCGATGGACTGCCGCATAATCGTCCTTCGCTTTTGATTTAGCTGCTCAAGCGACGCCGCCAGTTCTTTGGATTCCTCCTCGTCCGTCGTCAGCAGCAACCGTAATGCCTGCTCCGCCGAATCGATTCTTCCTGCGGCGTTAATGCGTGGTCCAATTCCGAACCCAATTCTAGTCGCATCCACACGGCCGACTTCGTATCCAGCTTCCTTACAAAGATTAACGATTCCCAGTCGATTTTCACTCCGAATGAGGCGTAGCCCCTCCCGGACCAAAAACCGGTTTTCTGAGACCAGCGGCGCCATGTCGGCAATCGTTCCGATCGAGACCAGATCAAGGCTGCCGAGGTACGAGTTTGTTCCTGTACTTCTGGAGAGTGCTTCGGCCAATTTGTATGCAATGCCCACTCCAGCGAGCCCCTTAAAGGGGTAATCGTCGCCTTCTTGTTTCGGGTCAATTACGGAATATGCAGACGGCAGTGAAGGACCAGGTTGATGGTGATCCGTGACGATCACATCCAACCCAAGGTCATTGGCATGTTGAACTTCTTCCAAGGCCCGGATCCCACAATCAACGGTTATAACGAGATCTGCTCCACCAGCTTTGATTTGCTCCAATGCATTCCGATTGAGGCCATATCCTTCCGCGAAACGGTCGGGGATGTAGTGGCCGACATTTCCACCCAAGGCCAAGAAGTTTTCCACAAGCAGCGCTGTTGCGGTCACACCGTCAGCATCGTAATCTCCATAAACAACGATTTTTTCGCCTACACTTATAGCGTCTTCAAGCCGCTTAACGGCCGGTTTCATGCCCAGCAGTTTAAATGGATCGACATCATCCTGGGGCAATCCATTCAAGAAACTGTCTGCATCCGCCGCTGAATAGATGCCTCGATTGGCGAGAATTTGCTTTTCGAGATCTGAAAATTCCGAAAGCGCCTGAAATGATTCGTTCGTGATTTGCGACGGTAGTACCCAGCGTTTATTCAAATCGTTTCCCTTCCTCATCCAATCCCCCTGTCGAAGTATGCAGTTCCTATTCTACCCGTTTCTTCACATTACTACCTGCAAACCTCATCCGCGTGAAAACGCTGACTGTCGATCCAGTGGCAGATTTTCATCTTCCGGAATGCGTGTTAGGATATGCACATGCGGATCGTATTTGTGGGTTCTCCTGGGTTTGCACTTCCCAGCCTCGATGCCCTTCACGAGAATTTTAACGTCGTCGGCGTGATCACACAGCCTGACAAGCCTGCAGGAAGGGGGCGCCACCCGCGCCCTCCGGCCGTGAAAACCTACGCAATACAGCATGAGATCCCTTTTATTCAACCGCGTAAGGTTCGCGAAGCGGAAGTCCACTCGCGACTCGAGCGCTGGAACTCGGATGTCGCCGTCGTTGCAGCATACGGACAGATTCTGCCCGCCTCACTGCTGGATATTCCAATCCACGGTTTCGTAAACGTGCATGCGTCTTTACTGCCTCGCTGGCGAGGCGCTGCCCCTGTTCAAGCCGCAATTCTACATGGCGATACGCGTACCGGCATCACACTCATGAAAATTGATCCCGGTATGGACACAGGACCGATCATTACAAAAGCAGAGGTGATGATCGAAGATCAGGAGACCTCCGGAGAGCTTCTTGCGCGCTTGTCCTACATCGGCGCCCAGCTGCTTATCGACACACTTCCGTCCTATCTCGATGGCAAAATTGAAACTACCCCGCAGAACGATCAAGATGCAACCTCTGCTCCACTCATTAAAAAGATGGAAGGCAAATTCACACCCGATCAAACCGCAGATTACGTTTCCAGGCAAATACGAGCGTACGAGCCTTGGCCCGGGTCCTATTTCGAGTGGGAGGAGAAGCGTGTCCGCGTGCGTAAAGCACACGCGCTCCCATCGAACGGGAATGAAGCCGGAAGTCTTATCGAAGTGGTCGGATTTCCGGCGATTCGCATGCGAGAAGGAATACTCGTGCTGGATGTGCTCCAGATTTCGGGCAAGCAAGCGATGCCGGGTGACGTATTTCTGCGAGGGTCCAGAGGCTTTTTAGGTTCCAAGCTCGCATTCTCGTAAATCTTCTCTTTCGCAGATCAAGTCGTACTACGTAAACCTGCTACGTCCTTCGATATAATAGAAGACAGCAAATCACGATTTTCCATGGTAGACTGATGGCGAGGTCGCGTTATGTCACCCTCAAAACCACTTTCAGGCCCGATGGAACTGCAAATACTGCGCACGCTCCATCCCCCGCTCCCGTTGCTCGAGCAAATTGCCTTACTTCATACGGAAGAAGGTTTTTCTGTTACGTCAACGGAAATAAAAAAACGCATTGATGATTTACCTACATCTGATCGCCTGATTCTCGCAGTGTCAGGAGAACACTTAATTGGCTATGCGCATTTGCACGTGACTAGTGATCTGTATCATGAAAGATTAGCTGAAATCGTTTCCCTTATCGTGCGTAAACCGTATCGCAAGCAATACATCGGGCGCCGCTTGATCAAAGCCGCAGAAACTTGGGCGCGCCAATCTGGATTGTCTCGCGTGTTGTTGCGAGTGGACCACAACAAGGAAGACGTACTCTTTTTTGCGCTCGCCATGGACTATCAAGAGGACAAGAATCTTCTCGAATTGACCCGCGATCTCGATGAGACGTCCTGAACGACCTCGATTCTCATCCTTCAGTCAATTGACCCTCGTTTAAGTTGACATCCACATTTTCTATGGCAGAATGGCCGTGCTATGCCCTCTTTATCGACTGAATTGCTTGTCGTTGGCGCTGGAGCTACGGGTCTGGGTATTGCCTGGGATGCATGCCTGCGCGGGCTTAAAGTCGTTGTTGTTGACCAAAGCGGCATTGCGCAAGGCACTTCAGGTCGCTATCATGGACTTCTTCATTCGGGTGGTCGCTATGCGGTCTCGGATCCCGATACTGCGCGCGAATGCGCAGCCGAGAATGCAATTCTTCGACGCATCGCACCTCACGCTATCGAAGACACCGGCGGGCTTTATGTTTCTTTGGATACCGATCCTCCAGATTATGTCCCCGAATGGTTCGGTGCCTGCCAAGCGATCGGCATCGACGTTGATCGCCTTTCGCACGAAGACGTACGCAGACGCGAACCATCACTGACAACAGATATTTCCCAGGCTTTTTTACTTAACGACGGCGCGTTGGATTCGTTCGACCTGCTACGTAGCCTTGCCGGTTCGATTCGTCAGATCGGTGGCCAGATTTGGCTTCACCACCAATTGCGCGGCTTCGTCATCGAAAACAATCGCATCGTGGCAGCACAAGTCTTTTCAGAAATCGAACAGGACACAATTCTCATCGGTGCCGATATTGTGGTGAATTCCACAGGACCGTGGGCCGATCAAATTGCCGCGCTTGCGGATATTCATATTCCCATCACGCACAGCAGGGGCACGCTGGTTGCTATAGCCAATCGACTTACGCACACCGTCATTCATCGCTGTCGTCCCCCAAAAGACGGTGATGCGATCGTTCCCAACTGGTCGGCGATGGTCATCGGCACTACCGATATCCCCGTCGCGTCTGCCGAGGAACTCTCTATCGATCCCGCCGAAATCGATTTTTTGCTGCATCAGGGTGAGGAACTGATTCCGGGAGTCTCGAACCGCAGAGCCTTGCGAGCCTGGTCGGGCATTCGCCCGCTATATAATCCAGGCCAGCGGAATTCGGATACCACGAGAGACGTTTCGCGATCTCATGTTCTGATCAATCACGCCGTCACAGATGGGATTTCGGGTTTCCTCAGCGTGTTTGGGGGAAAATTAACTACGTTTCGCCTCATGGCAGAGTATGCGGTGGATTTCGTCGCGAAAGAGTTCGACATCGCAGATGAATGCTCCACCAAATCTGTACCGATAGACCCACAGCGTAAAAATTATTTCATACTACCAAGCCGAGCCGAACGGTTGAATCAAACAGGCGAGGAGCGCAATGATTCGGTGATTTGCGAATGCGAAATCGTCACGCGTTCGCAGATCGAAGCCGCACTTCAATCTGGAAACCATTCCAGTCTTGACGATCTTCGCCGCGAAACACGCCTGGGAATGGGGCCGTGTCAGGCTGGCTTTTGCGCCGTCCGCGCGAGTGCGATGGCCTATGCTTCCGACGAAGCGCAGAATGCACTTAGCGACCTCGTTTCATTTATCGAGAGGCGATGGCGCGGCACACTCCCCTTGGCCTGGGGACCAAGCATGCGCCAAATGGCCTTTACACGTCGTTTGTACCTGGAGCTGCTCGATATCCAGCAACTGCTGGGGGACGATTCGTGACGGACGTTCTGGTCATTGGCGCTGGATTTTGCGGATTGTACGCTGCCATTGCCGCATCGAAACGCAACGCGCGTGTGACTCTCGTCGCCTCGGGCCACGGTGGCCTGTCCATTTCCCACGGCTGCATCGATGTATGGTCCAGCTCCGCACCTTCCCGGGCGCTGTCCCGTCTCAAAAAAACACATCCGTATCGACTCGCAGGGAAAGACGCGCTCAACACCGCACTTGAAACACTGGATCTGATTTCTCATGATGCCGATTATCCTTTCATCGGCACACTCTCAAAACCCACCATTCTTCCGACTGCTTTTGGCGCGATCCACACTACTGCATACGCTCCGCTTTCTTTAGCACAGACCGGCATTCAAAAGAATATTCCGATTTCAATCGCTTCGATCGCGGGATTGCGGGATTTCTTCCCGACGCTACTTTCCAAGAATCTTGAAATGAACGGATATACCGTCAGGCGCACAATGCAACTCCCGTTACCCGGCCCCGTGCCGCAACGCGATCTCTATGCTACGGACATCGCTCAGCGGTTTGCAGATTCCTCGAATCGCGAAAGAATTTCACGGCTGTGGAGACCGCGCTTGGCAGGTGTCGATCGTCTCGGTCTTCCCGCTGTTCTAGGACTGCATCATTCTCAGCGTGTTTTTCGTTCAGTACAGGACCTACTCGGTGTTGAACTATTCGAAATCCCCACTCCGCCTCCAAGTTTACCGGGGTTACGTTTGGAAAACATGCTCTCCGATACAGCGATAAAAATGGGAGTAGACATCATCCTCGGGTCACCTGCAGCAGGCCGGATTGACCACAGCGGAAAAAATAAGCGCGTTTCCGGTGTCTCTCTTCAAACGGCTGGAGGCGAACAAAATCTCGACGCACACAGCGTCATCCTTGCAACCGGCGGACTTCTGCATGGAGGACTGGTTGCGGGACGAAATGGCAACATTGTTGAATCTGTATTTAACCTTCCCGTCGAGTATGCCGAAAGCCATCAAGAATGGCTTAAGCCCTCACCTTTCGACGAGCAACCCTATGAAAAGTACGGCTTGCTGGTTAATTCCCGCATGCAGCCGATCGACTTGCACGGTGATCCGATTTTCGAGAACTTGTTCGCCGCAGGCGGAATCATCGCCGGCGCCGACCGTCAAATCGAAGGATCGCGCCAGGGTATTGACATCGCAACAGCGCAACGTGCGGTGGAGGCGGCGCTCGAATGATCCGAGATTTTCTCGCTGCGGATCAGTGTCTCAAGTGCAACATCTGCACTGCATCGTGCCCTGTCGCCAAAGTCACGGATTTGTTCCTCGGACCGAAAGCCGTTGGCCCACAAATCCTTCGCTTTCGGCATCCGGACTATGCGCTGCCGAACGTCGGTGAAGAGTGGTGTTCGAGTTGCGGAACATGTTCACTCGTATGCCCGCACGACGTCCCCGTGGCCGAAATGATTGCACGAATGAAGGAGCGACCAACGCGCAAGGTCCCCTGGAGAGATCGAATCATTTCGCGCCCCGAAGTTATCGGGCGGTTCGCTTCGAGAATAACACCGCTAGCGAACTCACTGCTTAAATCACCCAGATTGCGGTCCGCGCTAGAAAAATATCTGGGCATCAGCAGCAAGGCGATTCTTCCCGCCCTGGCGCGGACAAATTTTAAAAAAGCCCTGCGTGAATATTACGTCAGAACGCCAAATCGTCTCGAAGAGATTTCTCGCCTCACCGTCGGCTACTTTCATGGTTGCAGCACGAATTACTTCGAGCCCAGAATTGGTGAACTTGCGATTGCGATTCTCGAACGGCTCGGGCTTTATGTATTTCTACCCCCACAGGTTTGCTGCGGTCTGCCACTCCAATCCAATGGCCTTTTCGATGCCGCGCGCAAACTCGCAACTCAGAATATAAAATACCTGGAACCTTTTTTACGAGAGAGGATCCCCATCATAGGAACGAGTCCTTCATGCACGTTGGCGTTCAAGCACAATTACCGCGCCATACTTGGAATCGATACCGAAGAATCGAGACTTCTCGCAAATTCGACCTACGATTTCTTTGAATTTATTCTTCACTTCATGCCCGATGAATTGTTCCGTATTAAATTCAGAGGGGTCGCTGCCCGTGCGCTGTATCATCCCCCTTGCCAGTTACGCAGTCATGGAATCGGCACACCCGCGTTGACGATCCTGCGAGAAATCCCGGAGTTGGAACTCGAGGTTTCCGAGTCTGCCTGCTGTGGAACGGCAGGCACCTACGGCATGAAATCCGAACGCTACGAAGTCGCTTATTCCGTCGGTGAAAATCTCTTTCGCAAGGCAATCACAATGGACGCCGATTTCATCATGTCGGATTCCGAAACATGCCGATGGTGGATTTCAAAACACACGAATCTGCCTGCTTACCATCCTCTGGAAATCCTTGCGCGTTCCATGGGAATCGTATGAAGCGGATATTTTTCACACGGCACGGGCTATCCGAGGCAAACCTCGAGCATATCGTGCAGGGCCAATCCGATTATCCGCTCTCGCAGGAAGGACGTACGCAGTCGTTGAAACTTGCACGGTACTTTTCTGCGTCGATCGCTACACCCACGTCCATCCTGGCAAGCCCGCTGATGCGTGCGCGCGAGACGGCTGAAATTCTCGCCGAGCACTGCGGTTGTTCTGTTGAATACGATGATATATGGATGGAGCGGAGATTAGGCAAAGCGCAAGGTGCTGATTATGAAACCGTCAGGTCGTGGCTCGCGAAAGATGCTCTTCCGTCCTCCTATGATCCTTTTCACGGCGATGGAGAGAGTTGGTTGGAAACATATATACGCGCCGGGCGGGCGCTGCTAACACTCATGAAACGGCCAACAGGCACGTACATCGTGGTATCGCACGGCGGCTTCCTTAACGCTGTTCTGCGCGTGATATTGGGGATCGCGCCCGCCGGTGGCCGAATCTTTCCGCCGAAATTCGTATTCGCCAATTCGGGCTTTGCACAAGTGGAGTACGACGAGGACTATGCCACCTGGCAAATTGTCCGTCTCAATGCAACACCGCATCTGAATGAGAAAACCAATAAACAATCGTCATAACAAACTAAGAGGCAAGGACGCGCTCGTCCCCTTTCCTCGTAGTTATTCCAGCCGAATCCATGTATTCCATTAATGCCAGCGCATATTTTCGTGATGTGTGAAACATATCGCGTACCTGTGCGACCGTGATGCTGCGCTCTCGTTCGAGTTTACTCCGAATTTCTTCGCTCATTGCATGAAAATCGGTAGACCGATATACCACATCCTTCGACAACTGCATTAGTACACCGGACTCTATCAAATAATGATACAAATCTTCACCAACCTTTTCCATGCTTTCCTTTACACTGGGCGGTGAATAAGGCTGCTGCTCAAACAATTTTAGCAATTTCGCAACTGCCGTCTCTTGCGGTTTCAACAGCTCGACCTTGTGACCCATTAGTGCTGCCCGGTCGCGATCGTTTACTACGACATTTGTGTCCACAGCTCGTTGAAGCATGATTGGAAATAGCTTTGCGGAAAGATTCAACCTCGATTTAAGCTCCTCCAGCGGCATGCCCAATCGCAAAGTGTTCTCATTGTGGTAAGCATCCAGCAATCCTCGAAGCCGATCTTCGAAATTTTCCCACGCCCTTCTACTGATGACGTAATCCGCTGGACCAGGAAGCTCGCCGGCTCGATCGTCGTCCAGCACGATGATCTCCCCTCGGTTGAAAAGAATCCCAACCGCCTGGTCTTCTTGTTCCTGTTCGAGTCTGGCATGCAGAAGCGCCTTTTGCAGCAATACCGGACCAAGTTCATCGAGAGATTGCAGGAGGATATCTGCAGGATCCCCTTTCAGCAATTTTTCCAACCTTGTGACGTTCCGTACGTCGAACCGCCTTCTCATACGAATAGGATGCGGCTCAAGGATCACCCCGCCACCCAATGTAGCCCCGGGCGACGGCCTCCGGAGAATATATCGATCCCCCCGAGCGACAACGACGGGGTTCTCCAGAATGAGCTGCAGCCAACCGGTATCTCCCGGATCAATTTCATCACGCGCAAGCAGACGTACGCGTACTTCCCGCTGCGATGCTCCGGTGAACATCTTCAGTTGCATGTTGTGTTTCAATTTGGTATCTGCACCCTGCAAATGTCGATAATGGACCTCGATGTTTTGGGTCTCTACATACGCACCCGGAAGCGTAATAACGTCACCCCGCTCCAATTCTGCGACTTCGATTCCTGTGAGGTTCGCTGCAACGCGGCTTCCGGGAACCGCCGTTTCGATTTTCTGCTTATGCGTTTGAAGACCGCGGATGCGCGTTTTCCGCTCACCTGGAAGAACGACAACTTCCTGTCCTGCGGTCAAATATCCATCGATCAGCGTGCCGGTAACGATCGTGCCAAACCCTGAGATCGTAAAAACCCGGTCGACTGGAAGCCTCGGTCGCTCGACGTCTCTCCGTTCCTTGCTATCCTTTAATACCCCTCGAATTGCGCTTACCAATCGATCGAGTCCTTCTCCGGTTTCGCTCGATACCGGTATGATTGGCGAATCTGCAAGCTTCGTCGTCGCAAGCAATCCCCGTATTTCGTCCGTTACGAGTGCAAGCCATTCCTCGTCCTCAACGAGATCTACCTTTGAAAGCGCTACGACAGCTCGGTTGATATCCAGCAAATCAAGAATGGCCAAGTGCTCGCGTGTCTGCGGCATTGCTCCTTCGTCGGCTGCGATGACGATCAAGGCTGCGTCAATCGCGCCGATGCCAGCGAGCATGTTGTCGATGAAGTCACGGTGTCCGGGGACGTCGATTATCCCGATCGTTTCCCCGTCCGGCAATTCCATCCAGGCAAAACCGAGATCGATCGTCATTTCGCGTTCTTGTTCTTCTTTCAAGCGATCCGGGTTAATGCCGGTAAGCGCTAAAATCAAACGCGATTTGCCGTGATCCACATGCCCGGCGGTTCCAATCACTTTCATTGTTTTGTCGCGCTCCCGAGTAGGATTCGCAAATTGTCCTTGTACGGCGATCGATCAAACAACCTCTTTGCTTCCACATCACCTGATACTGTCGATCCCGATAGACATTGCGAGCAACTACACTCTTGTCCCCCATTGGAACTTCACTCACTTAGATTTGAAAGCCTGTTGTGGTCCTTTATCTGCGAAAATATGGGCTTCGCCGTTAGAGGGTGCTCTTCGTTGTTTAATCCTTTGATTCGGTAGCCCACTCACGGAACATCGTCATCATATGCGTCAGCCGCTCGAGGTCGTTTTCCCTCATCATATTCAGTAAACGCAGGGCTTCTGTGGAATTCTCTTCCAGAAGATCCAGCTGCGCAGTGATTTTATCGTGCAATCGATTATGCTCCCGCCATTGTTCATCGACGGTGAGTTTGTATGTATTCCAGCGCTTTTGATCGTCCGCCTGGAAAGCACTCCACTCCTGTTTTGCTCGATCAGTGTTGATGCGATGCATTTCAGTAACTTCGTTTATCCTTCTTTCGAGACGATCGAGCGCTTTGTCAAAATCATCTTTCACTTGCTTCAGGTTTTGGTATGACACCTCGAATGCCAACAAACGCTCGTCGAGTTCACCTCCTCGCTTGATATACTCGTCGAATTTCTTTTCTTTCTCTTTCCAAACACGCTCAAATTCGGTCTGCTTCAGGCTTTGCTGCTCCGCCCAGATCTTCTGCAGCTCACTTTGCTCTTCTTCACTTGCTCTCAGTTCGGAAATCTGAATTTCAGTTCGTCGCACACGATCTTGAACGCTGTCAAATTCGCCATGCAGCTGGTGGATGCTTTGTCGAATATTGGATACCTCGGATTGCACATCAGCGACCCGCTTCGCATCCTGTTTTCTACCTTCCTCCATTGACGCCAACGATCGAGATCTAAGGTCATCATTGGCGATAAAATCATCCAATTCTTTGCGAAAATTATCCAATTCTTTGGATATTCGAATTTCCTCCTGTTTCCGTTCATTCGTCTGTTCACTTAGGCTCTGTAAATCTTGAAGTTGCTGCCGAATATCATCGAGTGTGTTCGCGTTCTCTTTGAGATCTGCATGCCTGATTTTTTCTAATTCTTTTTCCTTCTTCGTCCGCCGCTCTTCTGCGTCCGTTACTTGCTTCGAGACTTCTTTGCGGTGTTGAACGAGCGTATCGTCAATTTGATTTATTCGAGTTGCCAAAGCCGTCAGGCGCGTTAATTCTTCCGCCATTTCTTGTCCATGATGCACCTGTTTTTCTACGCTTTCTTCAATGTTGCTTAGCCGCTCCATTATTCGACTGATTGCATCTGCGTCTTTTCTACGATTTTCGTCCAACCACTCGAGCCGTTTTTCAATTTGCTCTTGCTGCATGTATTTACCCTCTTTTTAGAGACGCGCGCGGATTATAGCATATGGCAATTATGGGTTTTATGGGAATAATTGGGTCATTCCGGCCACTGCCTCAACGACCCATGGATAACTCAATTGAGGGAAAATTCCAAGCAGCAGACAAAACGCCACACCGCTAATCATGAAGCCTCGCTCGACAAGCGGGACCAGCACCGCTTTACCCTCGTATTCAGGCGAAAGGAAGATCCGCAACCATCTCAACACGATTAATCCGATGCATGCAAGCGATAAAAGTACAGAGAACCCGGCCAAACGGTCTGTAGCGAACAACGTTTCAATCAATGCCCATCTTCCCGGGAAACCTGCGGACAATGGAAAACCCGCCAGAGAAAGTAATCCGGTTAATATTGCCACGACTGAAATCGGCGAATAGTATGCAGCTCCCTTATAGCTGGCCTGCTCTTTAATTTCTAGCGTGTATTTTTCAAGAGTGGCCAAACCGATTCCCAGCACGGTCAGGCTAATTACACGGACGCCCGTCATGCCGATTGCCAATTGGAAACCCTCTGGTGTATTCGTTCCGATGGCCAGCAAGGTTACGCCAAAATCCGAAACCAAAGCATAGGCCATGATCTTTCGAAGGGATTGCTGGGCGAGCGCCCAGATGCTGCCTAAACAGATCATCACAATTGCGGCAACCCGAATGCCTTGAAACAAACCTAGGTTTTCTCGAAGCCAAACGAACGAATCGAGAAACCGCAGCAAGAAAAACACACCCGCGCTTTGAAGCAGTATCGAAACGAACGCCAGAGCATATGGGTTCGATTGCCTCGCCGTGCCAGGAAGCCAGATGTGAAAAGGCGGTACAGCCATGAGCACACAAAATCCGAGCGCAAGAAGGATCGTGGCTCGAGCAGCTAATTCCGGCGTTGCCGGAGTTACGCCCTGGTTTTCTAGAATCCACCCCGCAATGAGAATTGCAACCATTCCGAATGTGTATAAAACCAGCAGCCGGACGCTGCCGGATTGAAAAGTAGATTCTCTGGACGAAAGAATAAGGACGGCCCCCATTGCGGTAATTTCAAGGAATATAGCCGCAAATAGGAACGGTTGAATCATAAATGACGCAGCGACAACGCCGATAGAAATGATGCCTACGAATATAAAAGTCCGATTCGGGCGCGCGATCCATACACCCCCAAAAATCAGCCCCCCAACCAAATACATGAACGCTACGGCGGCGCGATTACCTTGATCTAAGATCATCGATCTTCCCAGCAATCGCCAAGTGCTGCTCCACTTCAATGAAGTGCCCAGCAAAACGAACGGCTCCTCCAGCGTAGCCAGCAAAGTAAAACCACCGATTAGCAATGCGCCAATTGAGGCGATAGAAGCGGTCAAACTCCATCGCCCACGAAAGGGCAAAACGACAATCGCTAGAATTCCCGTCAGGATCAGAATAATCAGTGGTACGCTCATTCGTACTGCCTCGTTTGCGTTTGATCAACATCACGAATAAGTAATAGATAACCGCAGACGAGCGCAATTCCGATATGCACACAGGCCAGCAAGCCCACGACGGCTAATGATGGTTCGAGTATGGTGTACGTAAGCTCGAAACCGGCAAGAAATGTGAGTAATCCAATGCCTACACGCAATGGCTCGTCGCACAATCCCAGGTGAAGAAAACTCAAACAAACAAGCAGCGCGGTACCAAGGCCTACTTCTGAAGGTATCCCCTCGAAATTGACCAAGTTAACCGCACTGACACCGATGCCCACCAACAGAACCAGCAAGACCGCCAAGATCCGAAAGATGCGGTTGAACGGGATTGTTCTCGACAAGTCGTCCGCAGTATTTCCTTTTACGCTCCTCACATAGATAAACAGAATCGCGCATGAGACCATCCCAGCAACCAATTTGGCAGCAGCGACTTGTACGTTTAGTGTGAATGTAATGATCCATGAAACCAAGGCATATTGAACAGCAAGTGTAAAAACCAGTAACCGGCGATTGTCGAGCAGCACGAGCAGACTACCGGTTACGGCGATCCCAATCGTTGCGACCTGAAGCCATACCTGCGATGCTGTCATCCTATTCCTCTCACACCTAAAAAGGTTAAAAGCAATATCACCACTAGCCACAACATCGCTCCTTCGCCTTCAAAAATATCGCTCGCAGCGCGCGTAACACGCATTACCCCACGACCACAAAATTCAAGAAATCGCACGATCGGATGCAGGTCGATCCATGCAAGCAGTCTGCCCCACCGATCGACCTCACGATTTGTTAGACGACGAAGAGCGAGAAGCAAAATAACCGCCAGCCCCCCGATTGCGACAGAGCCAACCAATGCGACGAGGTTGAGACTATTTGCCATCCACAAACCGAGACCAAAGGAAACAATCACCGGAAAACTCAATCCCAACCCGTACATGAAACGTACGGAACTCTCAGCTGTCTGCCATTGTACGGAGGGCAAATAGAAATAGCGCAGCGTGCCCAAACACAATAAAACCATACCGGCGAAACCTGCGACGATCTCGAGAATTTCAGGCAAATCGTCTAGCTGTCCAATCATGCTCGTGAGCACAACCCCACCAGGCGTTCCGGGAAAACCTGCGATAATGAGCGCACAAATAATGGGCCATATACGATGTGCGGGAGAGAAAATTTCAATCGAATAGAACACCCCCCCGATTAATATCATGATCGCTCCTACGGCCGAAATCACACTGGCATCACCACCGGCCGTGCATGCGACGAATACTCCCAGGCCCGAGATGGCCATCTTAAAAGCTTGCTGAATTCTTGATTCGTCCCGATCGAATACCCACTGCACGCCGCCGATCAACAAAGCCAAGCCCCCCATCAATTTCAGCCAAGGTAAAACATTTTCGGGCACACCGATACTGAGGACCCTTGCGAACAATGTCAGGGCCGTAGCGGCAGGTAATAACTGCTGCAGTATATCGATTCCTTCCCGCTTTGCCGGGTCTTGCGCCTTGCTTGAACGGGATTGGAAAAAACCAAGACGCAGCATGGCTGCAAAAGAGATCAACAAAACGGCAGCAGAAGAATGGAATGGATTTGATAGCGAGTTATCCCCACCCTCCGACACGTTTAGCATCGCTGCCAACAGGATTAGGAGCAAGCTCGTTCCATTGATTGTCAAACGCGGCAGCAATATTGAAAGAAGATCTTTTCTGGTGATCAAATCGATCATTACAACGACGGAGGCGGCATCCATAATTGTCCACGTGATCGTAAACGTAAGGATGTTTCCGGACAACATGGCAATCATCGGAAAAGCAGCGTAAAGCAGCAAAAACGCCCGCCTTCGAGGACGCGTCTTGTAGCGTGCAGGATGCGTGAGCACGATCCCCAGGAGCAAGGTCGACGAGGCGTAAATGAAGGGCCAACTCAGAGAATCGAGTTTTAACGCTAACTGTGAGAGAAATAGGGATTGGGGTCTCCAAACCGAAACTTGCGTAACGTCTGGAATGGCGGTGATCAAGATCAGACTCACCAGCCATACCAGAAGCGCCGTACTTACCTCGATAATCCATCCAATCCTTGTCGGACGATTTCTACTGTACCATGCTATCGCCGCGCCCAGCAGTAAAGCAACGATTGGGAGGAGAACCATTTTCACCTCAAGATCGAGCGATCTTTTAATCCCTCGGGCATAAGCATACCATGGCTGGCTTCCTGTTAGTTAATCATCTTCAGAATTCATTACGAAATACGACAATTATTTTCGAGCGCATACACCGCACCCAGAAAACCGTCCCTCTTGGAATTCGGCGATATGCTATAATCTTGGCCGATAATTCGCATCGCTCTCGCTACTTGAAGTGATTTTTTAGAAATGCCATCATTCTTGTAGGGAGCATTGATCGGGCGATCTATCCCCACTCTGCTCGATATAGGTCATTCCATCAAGGACGGTACGGGGAACGCCCCACCGTCTTTTGGGTTTATCAGTTCGGGAGATTCCATATGTCTACGATATCCGCTGTAAAGGGTACCCGGGATTTTTTCCCTGCCGATATGGCTTTCCGTGGTTGGCTGTACGAGACCATACGTTCCGTCTCGGAGCGATTCGGCTATCAGGAGTTTGACGGCCCCTATCTCGAGAAAATGACGCTTTATGCCGCGAAATCCGGTGAAGAATTGGTCAACGAACAATCCTTCGTGTTTGAGGATCGCGGCGGGGAAGTTGTCGCATTACGTCCCGAACTTACCCCAACGCTGGCCCGAATGGTGGCATCTCGCAGTCGCCAATTGATTCAGCCAATACGCTGGTGGTCGTTCGGACCGTTTTGGCGTTACGAACGCCCACAGAAAGGCCGCTCCCGAGAATTTTTCCAATGGAACATCGATCTTCTCGGCCCAGTTTCCTCGCAGGCCGACGCAGAATTGGCGTCCATTGCAGCCACCTTTTTCCGCGCCGCAGGTTTATCCCCCGAAATGATTCGCATACAAATCAACAACCGTCGATTCATGGACGTAAAATTAGGAGAAATTGGAATCCCTCTGGACAAACGTCCGGCGGTTTTTCGTTTGATCGATCGAAGAGACAAAATGAGTGAAAGCGCGTGGCAGGAAAAAGCCAAATCGATCGACATCGAAAGGGATCAATTTTCAGACCTCGTCGGACTGCTTGAAAACAAGGATGCCTGGAAGGAATCCGACGAACTGTGCGAATTCTTTGAAGCTGTCGATGCTATGGGGGTTTCCAATTTCGTCGAATACGACCCGATGGTGATCCGAGGTTTGGACTACTACACGGGAACTGTTTTTGAGGCGCGGGACGCTTCCGGTAAATTTAGAGCAATTCTCGGCGGAGGCCGGTACGACAATCTCGTCGCGGACGTTGGCGGCGATCCAATTCCTGGTGTTGGATTTGCCATGGGTGATATGGTCATCGGCATCGTGCTCGAGGAAAACGGCGTCTTACCCGTGCTGCAGCCGAATCCCTCCGATGTTTTTGTCACGTTGTTTGACGAAACGACGCTTTCTGATAGCTTGCGTCTCGCATCCGATCTTCGTAAGGCCGGATTGCGAGCGGAGTGGTATCCGCAGCCAGACAAACTCAAAAAGCAGTTCAAATACGCGGATCGCAATAGTATCCCCATTGCCGTTATCCTGGGACCTGACGAGATTGCATCCGGACAAGTCACGATCAAGGATTTACGCACGGGTTCGCAGGTCAGTGTACCGAAAACGGAAATGACCGATAGAATACAGAAAATGCTTTCGATCGATCCGCCTTCAAAATGATAGTTATATGTAAGTTGTCGTGCTGCACGCGCATGATAGGATATGTTAAATCGCCGCCCGGACGGATCGGGAGAGAACAGTATATTAAAGTGGAGAGCGACTAGAGCCGAACTACCATGTAGCGCTCGGCCTGCGCCTCAAAAAATTCGAGATGCTCTCCTCGATCCCAAGGCGGCGATTTATTTCCCTAAGAACTTCCCTAACATTCTTTATTGCGCCCTTGGAAAATTCGATTCATGTTAGAATGTGTCCGATCGTGGTGCCCGTAGCTCAACCGGCAGAGCGCCGCACTGTGGATGCGGTGGTTGAGGGTTCAAATCCCTTCGGGCACCCTTCGATATTACGCCCATAAATGGGCGTTATTAATTCCCTACTTTGAGCCATTCTCCGTCCACTACTTCTTGACGACCGTCGCATGCATCGTTTAGCACACTGAAAGAGGCGCTTGTTTCTTGCATCTCCACGCGATACTTGCCTTCGACATCACCGCAATCGTCGTCGACCAGCACGATTACATCACCCCTCATCGAATATCTACCGCTTATGCTCCTGCTTCTTTCGCCAACTTGAAGGACGAAGTTTTCTTCCCCGTCAAAGCTCAGGCGTACCAGATATTCTTCGATCTGCCGTTCCCAAATGCCGGCGACGTGTACATCACCCCGAACACAGCCCGCTAACAATGTTGCCAGGACGAACATCGTGGCGCAGAGATAGAGCGACTTCTTCAACGCATCACCTTGAAACTAGCGGATAACAGCCTCGAGCTGAGGCTCCGGGGTATGTGTCCAGGCCAGGAATTCCAAACGTGCACTCCTGTTCCATCGCTTGCAACTCGCGCCGGATCCCCGGTCGCCTCCAGCGAGATTAGCATGAGAAGGCTGGCTCCTCGTATACGTGCTTCATCGTGT
>CAYYVY010000031.1:0-37521 GCA_964475265.1 uncultured Anaerolineaceae bacterium
AATCGGGAAGTCAAACGCTCCAAAGAGGCAATGGGGGCCTGATTCATTCGCTATTCAAAACCCAATCTATGCCCGGGCCGGAAAAAATGCTGAACTGTGGGGAAAGCGAACGTCTACGAATTAGGATGTCCTTACCCTTTCATTTCTGGTTAAAATAGTTTACAATCCAGCGCAATATGAACGACGCAGGCTTCTCCCAGATCCACCATCACCATCATTACCGGCCCAGTGATCGGTCAGGAGTGCATTAAGCGCGTCGTGGTTTTCAATCGATACCCATGCAGCCCTCCCTGATCGAGAGGGCTCTTTTTTTTTGGAGGACCCGATGAATTTGCAACGCAGCGACATCCGTCTGGCGCTCCCCAGCAAGGGACGCATGGAAGCGGAGGCGATGGCTTTCCTCAGCGAGGCGGGATTGAACGTCTCCAAACCGAACCCGCGTCAATTTGAAGCGACCGTCCCGGTCATGCCGGATCTTACGGTGCTCTTCCAACGCGCTGGCGACATCGTGGTCAGCGTGCGCGACGGCAGCGTCGATTTTGGCATCACCGGTATGGACACGGTGCTCGAGCGCGAGGGTGAGAACGGCGAGATCCTGATCATGTTGGATGCCTTGGGTTTCGGCGGCTGCACGCTGAACGTGATCGTCCCCGAAAGCTGGGAGGAAATCCGCACGATGGCCGACCTGGCGCAGATGCGCGCCGACCTCAACCGCCCGCTGCGTGTAGCCACGAAGTATCCCAACGTGTCCAGTGAGTTCTTCTCGCGTCACAAGTTGGAGGACACGCGCCTGATCCGCGCCGAAGGCACGCTGGAGGTGGCGCCGGCCATCGGCTACGCCGACTTGATCGTCGATCTCGTTTCCACGGGAACGACGCTGCGCGACAACCGCCTGCGCTCGCTGGACGACGGCCTGGTGCTGAAATCGCAAGCCTGTCTGATCGCCAACCGGAATCGATTGAAGACCCAGCCCGAGGTGCTTGCCAAAGCCCAACAGTTGCTGGAATTTGTCGTGGCCCATCTGCGTGCTGCGGGCAACGTCTCTATTTTCGCCAATATACGCGGCGCATCACCGCAGGTCATCGCCGAGCGCATGTTCGAGCAGTCCGTAATCGGTGGTTTGCAGGGGCCGACGATTTCGCGCGTAATCACGAAAAAGGGCGGAGATTGGTATGCGGTGCACATCGTCGTGGCCCGCGACGATCTGGCGCAGGTGATCCAGGAGCTGCGTGCTATCGGCGGCAGCGGCGTGGTGGTCACACCGGTGACTTATATTTTCGAGGAGCAGCCGGAAGCCTGCGTGGCGCTGCTGCAGGCGCTTGAAATGGATCAATAACGAATCACATTCACAGGAATCGTGGAGAAATCATGCTCAGAATATTACAGATCGATGAGGCCAAAGAAACCATCCTGCGCCGAGATCCGGCGGCACAGGAAGATTATCCGCAGGCGCTTCTAGATAGCGTGGCGAAGATTTTCGGCGCAGGCGTTGGTCCGGCGGAAGCTGTTGCCCGCATTCTCAAATCTGTGCGGGAAGAAGGCGACACAGCAATCCAGCGCTGGACGGAGATATTGGACAAGGTCCGTCTGGAGGAGGTGTGTATTGCAAGGGAAAAACTCGCTGAGGCACTCGATGGTCTGCCAGAATCCCTGGCTGAGGCGATGCGCCTTTCCGCCAAGCGCATCCGAGATTTTCACGAGCGCCAACCTAAAGCATCCTGGAGCACGTCGGAAATGGGCGGCAGAATCGGCCAGCGGGTCGCCCCGATCGAACGCGTCGGCGTCTACGTGCCGGGTGGTTCGGCGCCGCTGCCATCCTCGCTGCTGATGTCCGTCATCCCGGCGCAGGTCGCGGGTGTGGGCGAGATCGTGGTTTGCACGCCGCCACAGCCCCACGCCACCATCCTGGCCGCGGCGAATATTTGCGGATTGAAACAAATTTACACCATCGGTGGGGCGCAGGCGATCGCTGCCATGGCCTACGGCACGGAAAGTGTGCCGCGCGTGGACAAGATCGTCGGTGCCGGCAATCTGTTCGTCACGCTGGCCAAGCAGCAGGTTTTCGGCGTGGTCGGTATCGAAGGACTTGCGGGCCCAACCGAAACGATGATCATCGCCGACGAAACTGCCAATGCGGAATGGGTGGCCGCGGATCTGCTGGCGCAGGCAGAACACGATCCCCTGGCCAGCGCCATCCTGCTGACGCCCGACCGGGAGCTGGCCGAAGCGGTGCAGGTGGCGGTCGCCCAGCAGGTGGAGGAGCTCTCCCGGGCGGAGATCATCACGGCTTCCCTGGCGCACCGCGGCGGGATCGTGCTTACCCCGGATTTGGATACGGCGGCCGCATTGGCCAACGACTACGCCGCAGAACATCTCTGCCTCTGCGTGGCGGATGTTGAGGCGCTGGAAACAAAGATAAAGCACGCGGGAGGCATATTCATAGGGGAACGTTCCTTCGAAGTGCTGGGCGATTACGTGGCCGGGCCGAGTCACGTCATGCCCACCGGCGGGACGGCGCGCTTCGCTTCTCCGCTGAATGTATGGGATTTCGTCAAAATCACCAGCCTGATTGCCCTGGATGAGCAAACCAGCGCAGCGCTCAGCGCTATGGCGGCGCAGATCGCACGGGTCGAGTCCCTCACTGCCCACGCCGCCGCGGCGGAGAAACGCATCGAGGGAGAGAAGTGAGCGATACAGCGGGGTTGATTCGCGCCCACATCCGCGACATGGAACCCTATCAGCCGGTTTACCCTTTCGAAGTCGTCGCCCGGCAATTGGGAAAGGATCCGCAGGAGATCGTGAAGCTCAACGCCAACGAGAATCCTTACGGCGCGGATCCGGCGGTGCAGGAGGCGCTGCGTGAACTGCAATATGCACACGTTTATCCCGATCCGGAGTGCCGCCTGCTGCGGGAAGCACTCGCAGCGCAACTTGATGTGCCGATCGAAAACTTGATGGCAGGCGCCGGTGCGGATGAACTGATTGACCTCATCATGCGTTTGTTCCTCGATCCCGGCGATGTGCTGCTGAACTGCCCGCCGACGTTCGGCATGTATGCCTTCGACGCGGGTGTGAATAATGCCTGTTTGATCGACGTGCCGCGCAAGGCGGATTTCAGCCTCGATCTACCGGGCATCGAACGGGCCGCAGCGAAGCACGAGGCGAAACTGCTCTTCTTGGCCTCGCCCAACAACCCCGACGGCGGTGTACTGCCAGACGAGACGCTGGATCGAATTCTGGATCTGCCCCTCGTGGTGGTGGTCGATGAAGCCTACGTGCATTTCGCCGAGCCCGGTTCCAGCCGCTTGCGAGCGGTGTTGGATCGCCAGAATCTGATCGTGCTGCAGACGTTCAGCAAATGGGCCGGTCTGGCCGGGCTGCGGGTGGGCTATGGGGTTTTCCCAGAAGCATTGATGCCGTACTTGTGGAAGATCAAACAGCCCTATAACGTCTCCGTGGCGGGCGTTGCGGCTGCGCTGGCATCCTTGCGCAACAGCGAATCTTTACTGGAGAATGTTGAAAACATCATCGGCGAACGACAACGTTTGTATGAAATTCTGGATGAGATACCGTATTTAAGACCCTATCCCTCGCAGACGAATTTTATCTTATGTCAAGTCGTTGGCCGCCCAGCGACGGAATTAAAGGGTGCATTGGAAGACGCCGGTATCTTGGTGCGCTACTACGACAAGCCGAGACTGCGCGATCACATCCGCATCAGCGTAGGAACAACGGCGCACAGCGACGCGTTGAAGGCTGTATTGGCAGCAATGGAGTAGACCATGCGAAAGTCAAAGATTGAACGAACGACGGCCGAGACCGAGATCCAACTTCAACTCAACTTGGATGGAACGGGAATAGCCAAGATCGACAGCGGTGTGGGATTTTTCGATCACATGCTGCGCCACGTTGCCGTGCACGGTATGTTCGATTTGACGTTGAAGGCCAAAGGCGACCTGGAAGTCGATGTGCATCACACGGTCGAGGACTGCGCCCTCGCCTTGGGGCAGGCGTTCGACCAGGCCCTGGACGATCGCAAAGGCCTCGTCCGCATGGGTTCGGCATACGTTCCCATGGACGATGCGCTGGCCCGAGTCGTGGTCGACCTTTCCGGGCGTCCCTACGCCGTATTCCAGGCCGATTGGCAGGGTTTCTCGCTGGGCCGGATGCCGGTGAGTATGGTGCGGCATTGCTTCATTTCAATGGCCAGCAATGCACGCGCCAATCTGCACGCCCAGCTGTTTTACAGCAAAGACGATCATCACGGCGCTGAAGCGCTTTTCAAAGCGCTGGGACGTGCCCTGGGGGAGGCGACGCGCATCGACCCACGCCGGTCGGGCGTACCGAGCACCAAGGGCGTGTTGTAATGACGATGAATTTCGCTTTTCGTACGGGAAGGCTCCGGTGGGCGTGATCGCATTGGTGGATTCTGGAATCGGCAATCTGCGTTCGGTGGAAAAGGCGTTGATCACCGTCGGCGCTGCCGTAAAGCGTACGTCGGATCCACAAGTCGTCCTGCAGGCCGAGAAAGTCGTGCTGCCCGGCGTGGGCGCTTTTGGAGACGGCATGGCGGGGCTTGAATCGCGGGGATTGATCGATCCGATCAAAACCGTCGTGGCGAGAGGTACCCCGCTGCTGGGCATCTGCGTCGGTATGCAGGTGCTCTTCGAGGAAAGCGAGGAACACGGCAGTCACGCGGGTTTGGGATTTCTACCGGGCAGCGTCAAACGCTTCGAGACGCCCGGATTGAGCGTGCCGCAGACCGGCTGGAACCAGGTGAACGCCTGCAGGGAGAATCCCCTGCTTGAAGGGCTGCCACACGGCGTTTACGCCTATTTCAACCACAGCTTCTTCTGCGATGCGCAGCCCGAAGACACGCTGGCGGAAACCGAATACGGCGTGTGCTATTGCTCCGTTGCAGGGCGCGGCGCTCTCTACGGCGTGCAGTTCCACCCCGAGAAGAGTCAAAAGGTGGGATTGACCATCCTGAGAAACTTCGTGGAGAAATGCTGATGGATGAATTCATCGTTTATCCGGCCATCGACCTGCGCGGAGGTCAGGTTGTACGTCTGAAACAGGGTGACCCCTCCCGCAAGACGATCTTCGGGACCGATCCTGCGGCGGTGGCGCGGCGCTGGCTGGAGGCCGGTGCGACCTGGCTGCACGTCGTTAATCTGGACGGTGCATTCGGCGAGAGAGACGATGCCAACCGAGCGGCGCTGCAGGCCATCCTGGGAACGGGAGCGCAGGTGCAGCTTGGCGGCGGCCTGCGTTCGCCGGATGCAATTGACTCGGTGTTGACTCTGGGAGTGCAGCGTGCCGTGATCGGCACTGCGGCGATCGAAAATCCGGAGTTGGTCCGTCAAGCTGTGGCGAATTTTGGTGCGGAGCACGTGGCGGTTGGAGTCGACGCTCGTGAGGGGCGCGTGCATACTCGTGGCTGGGTAGACGACAGCGGCATTGATGCTTTTACCCTGACGGAAGAACTCCGCGAGGATGGCGTAGAAACGATCATCGTCACCGACATCAGTCGAGACGGCATGGGCAGCGGGGTCAACGTCGAATTGACACAGCGATTGGCGCAGGCGACGGGCATGCGCGTGATCGCCTCCGGCGGAGTCGACTCGCTGGAAGACATACGCCGCGTGCATCAGGCTGGCCTGCCGGGTGTGATCGTGGGGCGCGCTCTGTACGATGGCAAATTCTCCCTGGAGGAGGCGCTGCAGTGCTAGCCAAGCGCATCATCCCTTGTTTGGACGTGAAAGACGGGCGCGTGGTCAAGGGCGTCAACTTCGTCAATCTGCGCGACGCGGGCGATCCGGTTGAGCAGGCGCGCATCTACGATGAGATGGGCGCCGATGAGTTGGTGTTTCTGGACATCTCCGCCACCCCGGAGGGCAAGGAAACCACGGTGGCGATGGTGCGCAGCGTCGCCGACCAGGTGTTTTTGCCGTTAACCGTCGGTGGTGGCATCCGCAGTTTGGCGGACATACGCAAACTGCTCCTGGCCGGCGCCGATAAAGTCAGCCTGAACTCGGCAGCGGTGAAGCGGCCGGAACTGCTGGCGGAAGGCGCCGAGCGACTCGGCAGCCAATGCATCGTGCTGGCGGTGGATGCTAAGAGGGTAGCACCCGGATCGTGGGAAGTCTATGTAAGCGGTGGGCGTACCCCTACCGGCATCGACGCCCTGGAATGGATCCGTAAAGCAGTAAATCTCGGTGCAGGCGAAATTCTGCTCACCAGCATGGACGCCGACGGCACGCTCGCAGGCTACGATATTGAGCTCACACGGGCCGTCGCCGATGCCGTCCAGGTGCCGTTGATCGCCAGCGGCGGTGCGGGCGTTCTTCAGCATTTCGCCGATGTGCTCACGCAGGGCAAGGCCGATGCGGCTTTGGCGGCTTCGCTCTTCCACGATAAGGTGCTCACGGTTGGGGAAGTTAAAGATTATTTGCTGAAACAGGGATTGCCCATCCGGCCAGTACGGGATGGCTGGCAGGGAAGCAAAGAAGGTTAGGGAGGGGTGCAATGGAATTGAAATATGACGATCGCGGATTGATCCCCGCCATCGTGCAGGACGACGCCAGCGGCGAGGTGTTGATGCTGGCCTGGATGAACGCCGAATCGCTGCGCTTGACGCGCCAGACGGGGGAGGTGCATTTCTGGAGCCGCGAACGTCAGAAGCTATGGCGCAAGGGAGAGACCTCCGGCAACGTGCTTTACCTGCGCCAGATCCGCGTCGATTGCGACGCAGACGTGCTGCTGGTGAAAGTCGAGGCGCCCGGTCCCGCCTGCCACACCGGCGCCCGCTCCTGTTTCTTTCGGGACCTGGAGGAGATCGATGAAACTTGATGAACTGCTGTCTGTCCTCGAGGCGCGCAAAAGGGAAGCGCCCGAAGATTCGTACACGGCGCGCTTGTTGGCTGCAGGGGAGGATGAAATCCTGAAGAAAGTCGGCGAGGAAACCATGGAAGTCATTCTGGCGGCGAAAGGGCAGGGCGACCGGCGCTTGGTTGAGGAGCTGGCCGATCTTTACTACCATACGCTGGTGCTGCTCGTGGCGCGTGACCTGAGTCTCGAGGACGTGGAGCAGGAGTTGGAGCGGCGTCACCAACCTGCAGTGTAAATCAGACGATGGAAATCTTGCTTTTCGATATGGACGGCGTGCTGCTGGAAGCGCGCGCCTATCATCAGGCACTGCGGGAAGTGGTCGAACGCATCGGCCGTGCATTGGGGTTCCGGCAGGTCGATCTCACACAGGAAGACATCCATTTCTTTGAGTCGGTTGGCGTGACCAGCGAGTGGGATTCGTCGGCCATCTGTCACGCGCTGCTGCTCGAGCGGGTATGGGAGCTGGATCCCGAGCGTAAATTGCCGACTCAACCGCCGCTGCCGGAAGTTGAAACGCACGACTTATCACCGCCTGATTTCCGTTCATTCTTCCGTTCGCTCGCAGGGACAAAATCGGAAGCGGTTCCTTCTCTGGCGGATGCGGAGCGATTGCTGCTGCAGCAACGTGACCACTCCCCAACGCAGGTTGAAACGCTTCAAGGTATTTTCCACAACGCTCGACGGATCGAGGGCTCACTGGCCCATCGCATGTTTCAGGAGTTGATCCTCGGCAGCCAGAGCTTTCGTGCGCAGTATGGTTTGGAGGTCAGCACGACCTCCAAAGGCTATCTGCTTACCCTGGACGTACCGGCGCTGGATGAACGCCAAACCCGGCAGTTGAACGAGTGGATTGCAGAGGGGAATCATTACGCCGCCGTCTTTACCAATCGTCCTTCGAAACCGTCGGGGGATTTTTTCGATACACCGGAAGCGGAGCTCGGCCTGAAACTCGTTGGATTGGAGAGTGTTCCCATTGTTGGACACGGGAGTCTGGCCTGGATGACGCAGGAACGCGGGCTGCCGATGGATGCGCTGCTCAAACCTTCCCCGGTTCACGCGTTGGCGGCTCTGCGTTGTGCACTGGGGGAATCTGTTGATTCGGCGCTGCAGTCGTCGGTTTCCTTGGTGTTCGCTGGCGTTGTGGAAGCAGGTTGGGCTGTACTGGATGGAGCGCTTGTTACCGTCTTCGAGGACACCGTTAAAGGCCTGCAGAGTGCACATGCCGCCCGGGAGATATTGAGCCGTTATGGGATAGGGATCGATCTCCGCCTCCGAGGCGTAAGTCCCAATGAGGACAAAGCGTATTCACTGAGGGCTGCCGGCGCACGGGTGTATGCCGATTTACCCGCAGCGCTTCGGTCGATCATCGTTCCTGAATCAGGAGTCAGTGAAGATCACCTTTAGCCCATAAGCTTACCAGGATTTGGGAATGATCCTTTCAATCGGTCAGGGGGATGGGAGAAATTAACTGAAAAGGTTTGACATCAGTCTTCCCATTTCCCCTGGATGTATATCCGACAAGATTAAAGCATCAACAGGATACCCAGCACGATACCTGCATAAATTAAGAATTGGGCTACTGGGTACATGTAACTCGTTACTTTCTCACCACTCTCCAGGTACTGATGTCGCAGTTCAAAGTAAGGCCTCGGTGCGCGCCGGTACCAGCCGACGGCTTTCCCGCTTTGCCCTATGAGCTTCTCGGCTTTGATCCAGCCGAAGAAGAACTCAAACAAACGGATCGGCTGACGATAGTCCAGAATGATGAAACCCGAGTTGTCTTGTAGCACAAGATCCTCGGAATAGAAGAGGCCCGGTACGCCCCGTCCGATAATCTTGCCTTCAATCGTACAAGGGATCGAACGGACGCGGGATACTTTCACTTCACCAATAAGTGTTTTCACGTCGCGCTTTTCTGTGAATTCGTGACGGTATGAGAACCTGCGTTTTAGCCACCAGGCCGTACTCATAGAGAGTAGGACAACGCCGGCAATATTCAGGGCATTGGCGGACGTGAATCCCAGTGCTAAAAATGAGACAAGCAGCCCGGTGATTAAACCAATCAGTGGAAGGTAGTTGATGAGAACATCGACCAGGAACTCATCCCAGTAGCTCTCAGGTCGTTCGGCACGAAAGCTGAACCGGGGCGTTTGATTGTAGCTCTGCGTCTGACGCTCCAAAGCCCGGATTCGCTTCGCCGGAAGGGGATGGGAGGATGCCAGCTCAAATAAAGCAGCCCACGGATTCCACAGATCCCATTTCATCGCACTTTCCATCGATGCGGTGGAAACTGCCCCGCTACCTGCACTCGTAAGTGCGAGAGTCTGGGCTACCTTTGGATCGAAAATACCGAATGCCCTCCCTGCGACCATGCGGGCATTGTCCTTCTTACTCTCGCCTTCCGGTGCTTTGGCAAGACCGTAGGCAATTTTTACCAGCGCGGACGACAGTGCGTCGGGATTGCGCGTTTTCTCTCCTGAGAATTGATCGGCGTAGTACTCGCGAACACGAGAGAGTAATAGAACGATGTACTGACTGAGGACGTAGGCAACGTATGAAATCAATCCAACAAGGGCTGCGTAGCCTCCACTTTTGCCCCTCCTGCGGCCTCCGCTGCGAGTGGTTATGTAGATCACGAACAGGAGCAACGGGATGGCTGCGGCCATGGTCATTACTACGAAATCCCAATGGACGATATGGCCTAACTCGTGTGCCACAACCGCTTGTCGCTCTTGCGCATCCAGCATCTCGAGTAATCCCGTCGTGACCACCAGGCGGGCGTCGCCCGGGTAGTGGCCGAAAGTAAAAGCGTTGGGATTGCCATCGTGGATCACACCAAAGCGTGGCGAGGGGATGTTGTGATCCGAAGCCACCTGGTTGATGAAGCCCGCCAATTGTGGATCGACGCTCTCTGCGTCCCGCCATTCAATTTTGTAAATCAATTGAAGGATTGCTGGCCCGAGGAGATATTGGAGCAGGAGAATTACCAAGGCGAATACTATGGCGAAGGCAGTTGGGAGTTCGAAGTAGACCACCGCTGCCATTCCAACCGCAAAAAGTAGACCGAATAACAGGGCTAAGACAATCGTGGATCGAAGAAATAGATTAAACATGTTCATCCCTCCGCTGGGAGTCCGGAATTATGTGGAGCCAGGAAGTTCTGTCCTAATAATTTGCTTGGATGCAATAAGTCAAGCGTTTATTGTAATTTCTGGTCAAATTATTCCCACCGCCGAGAATCATACATTTTCAAGAGGTTAAAGTCAAAATGTACATCGAAGGATGGGCTTTGGCTTTCATTCCCAACCCGATAGCCTCGGTGTGACGACCTGCGTGGGGAGACCTTTCATTTAAAATGGGAGATTCCTGCTCATTTTAAAAGTCAAATAAAGCGCCCTGGAGGATCGGCGTTACGTACACCGCCTGATCGAGTGTCAGGTAGATGCCGCGCGCCCCGCCTGTGCGCTGGCGATATTCTTTGGCGTGTTCTTCTGACCAGAAGAAAATGGATTTCATTCAAAAAGCGTCGATGATGCTGGGATCTTCCAGGGTTTCGAAATCCACCATCGGAACGTAGACAATCGGATCCGCTTTCTCGTCGAGCACGCGGTAATTCAAATCGCTGTCGATTTCAATGACCAGGGGCCAATTGCAATGTCCGCAAACGGTTTCGATGGTGAAGCTCAATTTCTCGTTTCTCAGTCGCCCTTGCACGAAGGGTGTCGCGATGGCGTCGATCGCTCAAGCCGCCGAAATTCGCTCCCCGCTGCTGAAGGTGATCCGATGGGGTGTGCGTGCAGCGGTGACCGGATAGGCCCAGAGGACTGCGCCCTGTTCGTCCCGGTAGAGAAAAGTCATCTTCTTTTCGAGTTCATCCAGAATGCGCAGCACATCCGCCTCGTCCATGCTTAATGACTCTGCGATGTAGCTAGGGGAGAGCGGTTTAGCGACTCGGGGAATTTCGACAACCACAAACTCACGTACCCGGTGATGCTCCGGGGTCATGAATTCGAGATGGGCTTCACCCTTGATTTGACGCCGCCAGATCTGCGCCGGGATGGGGAGCAGCCATCTCCACAAACCGAGGTACAGCTTTCTATTCATGCCTCACTTCTGCCCGTACACATTTTTGTAGCGTTCGTGCAGCTTGGCGACTGCATCCGGGGGGATTTCATCCGGCGTGCCCATGCTCAGGGCGATGGATACCGTCTTGGCCACATCTTCCACCATCACCGCCGCTTTCAACGCTGCTTCGGCCGTGGAGCCGATGGTGAAGACGCCGTGATTCTTGAGCAGCACTGCAGGGGATTTACCGATCGTCTCGACGACCATCTTGCCAATCTGCTCACCACCGATCAGGGCGAACTCGCCGCAGGGAATCTCTCCGCCGAACTCATCGCCGATGGCGGTGAGGTAAACGGGAATCGCTTTCCCCAGGGCGGCGAAGGCGGTGGCGTAGTTGGAATGAGTGTGCACGATGCCGTTCACCACTTGCATGTGACGGTAGATGTACAGGTGGCTGGCGCAGTCGGAGGAGGGTTTCAACTTGCCCTCGACGACGTTCCCCTCCAGGTCGACCACGACCATGTCCGCCGCCTGCATGGCCTCGTACTTGACGCCCGAAGGTTTGATCACCACCAGGCCGCTTTCCGGGTCCCGGGTGCTGACGTTGCCGCTGGTCCAGACGACGAGTCGATTGCGCGGCAGTTCCAGATGCAATCGGAATACTTCTTCTTTTAGTGCCTCAAGCATGGCGATCTCCGAATTTAGTTGGTACGGATCTCGTTGCGCAGTTCTTTCAGTCGTTTCATCACGTCGTTACCACCCCGGCCGAAGTAATCGTGCAGGATGCTGTACTCGGCATACAAACGATTATAGATCGCCTTGTTCTCCATATTGGGTTGATAATTCTGCTCGCGCAAGCGGGCCATCTTCTCGCTGGCTTGAACGATCGAATCGTAGCCGCCGGCCGCTGCGCCTGCCGCCACGGCGCCGTGCATCGCCGATCCCATGGCCGGTATCTGCGTTGATTCGGGCACGTAGATTGGTAAACCAGTCACGTCGGCGTAGATCTGCATCAATAATTGATTTCGTTCCGGTAAACCGCCGGTAGCGATCAATTCTTTGATGGGTACGCCGTTTTCGTTGAAGGTCTCGATGATCTTGCGCGTGCCGAAGGCCGTGGCTTCGATCAGGGCGCGGTAAATTTCTTCCGGCTTCGTGGCCAGTGTAGCACCGATTAGCAATCCAGTCAGATCGACATCGACCAGCACGCTGCGGTTGCCGTTCCACCAGTCCAGCGCCAGCAGACCGCTTTCCCCGGGTTTGTATTGGCTCGCTTTCTGCTCCAGCCATTGATGGATGTCCACGCCTTTATCGCTGGCTTCTTTCTCCAAAACGGCAGAAACGCAGTTTTCCACGAACCACTGAAAGTGATCGCCGACGCAGGATTGGCCGGCTTCGAAGCCCGGCATGTTGGGGAGAATACCGTCTTCCACCACGCCGCACATGCCCGGCACAATTTCTTCTTTCTCGCCCAAAACCATGTGGCAAATGCTGGTGCCCATGATCATCACCATGCGTCCCGCCTGCGTCACGCTGGAAGCCGGAACGGCGACGTGGGCATCGACGTTGGCCACCGCCACCGCTGTGCCGGGGTTCAAACCTGTCCACCCAGCGGCTTCCTGGGTCAATCCGCCGGCCTTTTCACCGAGGGGAGATATCGTACGAAGCATCTTTTCGTCGACGATGTTTTCCAGGCGCGGATCGAGAGCGCGGAAGAATTCCTTGGGCGGGAATCCGTCCCGCTTCGACCACATCGCCTTGTATCCCGCCGTGCAGGAGTTGCGCGTCTCGACGCCGGTAAGCTGCCACACGACCCAGTCGGCGGCCTCGATCAAACGGTCGGCCGCTTCGTACACCTCGGGCGCCTCGTCCAGGATTTGCCAGGCTTTGGGGAAAAACCATTCGGAGCTGATTTTTCCGCCATAGCGGTCGAGAATCTTTCCGAATCCCTTTTCCCTGGCGATCGCGTTGAGTTGATTGGCCTCCGGTTGGGCGGCGTGGTGTTTCCAGAGTTTGATCCAGGCATGGGGATTGTCACGCCACTCGGGCAGGAAACACAGCGGCGTACCGTCGGCTTTTGTGGGCAGCATGGTGCAGGCGGTGAAGTCGATGCCGACGCCGATCACGTCATCGGCGCTTACACCACTTTCTTTGAGGACCGCCGGAATCGTTTGCTTGAAGACCTCGATGTAATCATTGGGATCCTGCAGCGCCCAATCCGGTTCGAGGCGGATCTCGCTGTCGGGCAGGTACTCGTCGATCACACCGTTGGCGTAGTTGTGTACGGCGGTAGCGATCTCTTTTCCGTCCTCCACGCGCACGAGGATGGCGCGGCCGGAAAGCGTCCCGAAATCGACACCGATGGCGTATTTTGAATTGCTCATCTGCCTCCTCCGAAGGATCGATTATGCATTTGCACGGGAGTGACTACGCCCGATTGTGGTAGTAGACCTCCCAGCCCAGGTATTTATCGAGCGCCTCGTATACGGCGTCGGCGACTTGCGTCAGGTTGACGGAGACGTGATGCTCGTATCCGTTGTTGCATATATGCGCAAGCAATACTTGCAGATTGGGGATTTCGACCACGCCGAAGCCGCCGAAGGTTTGCAACGGATCATCCGTCAATTCACCTTCACCGATGTAAGCCACGATCTTGCCGTTCAAATCATCTGTCGATACGCGCAGGTAAGTGAAGGGTCCTGTCTTCACGCGCCCGACGACAGTGCCGAAGGTGTTGTCCTTGCCCACGGTGCCGGCGATGATCTCCTGGTAATCCATCACGGCGTCGTCTTTGATGAAAATGTCACCCGGCAGATTGGAGCAATGGAAGATGACGCCCTTGTCGGGGTCGTCACCGTAATTGTTATTCCAATCCACGATAGCGCTGGGTTGTTCGGCAGCCAACGCCAAAGCGTACATGGCGACCACACCAGCAACGTCCGTTTCACAGGCGGAGGGTACTAACTTGTTGGACATCATACTCATCAGCGTGCAGGGCACGACACCGAAGAATTCCTGCATCGAAGTCCAGCATTGAATGGCGCTGGCGACCAACTCGGTATCTTCCATCCAGGCATCGATCACGGCGCCCAGTTTGGCCATCTTCAGTAATGATTGCTCGGGGATGCCTTTGGTGGGGACGTAATCCTGCACGGCTTTCAGCTTGGCAACCACGGCAGGATCGTCGTCCGCAAGCCGACCGATCCGGCCGAAGGCTTCGGAAAGATCCAGAGTCTCTATCGAAATGCCCGAATTCTCCAATAGTTTCTCGGAATAACGTACGGTATTGAAAGCCGTAGGCCGAGCGCCCAATGCACCGATACGGGCGTTTTTCAATCCGCCCACAACCCGGCAGGTGGCGGCGAATTTACGTAGATCGCTGCGGAAACTCTCACTTTGCGGGTCGACCGTGTGCAAGGAGGGCAACGTGAATTTGACGCCGTACTGACGCAGGTTGTTGCACAGGGACATCTTGCCGCAGAACGAATCGCGTCTGTCGGCTATGGTCATGGAACCCGCAACGTCCGGGAAGGCATGGATCAGAACCGGCACGTCCAGCTCGGACCAACGCAGCGTGTTGGCGATGGCGCGTTCGTCGCCGAAGTTGGGCAGGGTGACCAGGACGCCGTCGATCTCAGCGGCGTGCGCTTTGAACAAATCGGCCAACTTGTGAGCTTCGCCGAGACTCTCGACGGAGCCGTAAGGTGTTTCTTCGGGAGAAATGGCGATTGCATTGATACCTTCTTCCTTCAGCACTTTCAGTATGGTCTCCCGACCGGCTTGGCATAGATGACTGGGGAAGAATCCACGATTGCCAACGATGACACCTAAAGTTATGGGAGTTTGAGTCACTTGAATTCCCTCCTGGAGTAAGGTTAGATTTTTAGCAAATTGCTATGTGTCTTGCTTATGTGATGGTGTATCAATTGCGAGGCCACCACAACTGCCTGATGTCACGAAAAATGGTATCAACCTTCCAAATCGCGCTCAATAAGGTTGAAACCATCAATCGTGTTCACCTGGAGCCGGGGAAATCAGACAAATTTTTAGCTTTGGGGCAGGTCACCCGTAATAATTTTATTCGCTGCCTCCAATTGCCTTCATGATTTCCCCTTCTCTTAATTCACCGGTATACTCGGTGATCTTCTTTTTGTCTCGCATTACCACAATACGGTGACTCGTGCGCAGCACTTCATCCAATTCCGATGAAATGAACAGGCACGATTTACCCTCCTCAGCCAGCAGAAGCACCAGTTTCTGAATTTCCGCTTTCGCGCCCACGTCGATGCCCCGAGTGGGCTCATCCAGGATTAATAACTTCGGGTTGGTGGCCAGCCAGCGAGCGAGGATCACCTTCTGCTGGTTCCCACCGCTCAGGTTCTTCACCGGCTGATCCGCCGAAGGTGTCGTGATATTCAGAAGCTGAATGTACTTCTCGGCGATTTCGTACTGCTTCGGAGGGGATAGATACTTAAACCAGCCTTGATGCGCCTGCAAAGCCAGGATGATGTTTTCCCTTACGGTTAGTTCGTCTGCGATTCCTTCGGCTTTGCGGTCTTCCGGGCAGAGAGCCACACCAAGCTCAATCGCATTAAGCGGCGAGTGCTCCTCCACCTGTTGACCTTCCATGGTGATTACGCCGCTATCCGGTTGATCGATTCCGAAAATTAGTTTCGCCATTTCCGTGCGTCCGGAACCGAGGAGCCCGGCCACGCCTACGACCTCACCCGCGTGTAGTTCGATATCGAAGGGTTCGATCGCACCGCTCAGGCCGAGATCATCTGTACTCAGCAGGGCTTCTTCCTTGATGTTCTTTCTGGTTTCTAGTTTGATGGCTGTCATGTCATCATAATCAGCCAGGCTGCGGCCAATCATCTTGGCGATCAATTCCATGCGAGTCAGGGTAGCCGTTTCAAACGTTCCTACCAATTTGCCATTTCGAAGGACGGTAATGCGGTCAGATACGCTGTATACCTGGTCGATAAAGTGAGTGATGAAAATGATCCCCGCTCCGGATTTCTTGAGCTTCTCCATCACGCGGAAGATTTGCTCCGTTCCATGGGCATCCAGGCTCGAGGTGGGCTCGTCCAGGATTATGACTCGAGCATTAGAAACCTCAAGCGCTCGGGCGATGGCGGTGACCTGCTGGATTGCGGTGGAGTAAGAGCCCAGCGGCTGGGTCACATCGATTTCGATATCCATTTCCCGAAGGACTTGCTCGGCGCGTTGAAACATCCCTTTCCAATCAATGCGTCCGGCTTTACGAGGTTCCCGGCCCAGGAGTATGTTCTCCGCCACTGTCAGATAGTCACAGAGATTAACTTCCTGATAGACCGTGCTGATGCCCATCGTCTGCGCATGGAGGGGCGATTTGATGAAGACCTCTTTTCCTTCCAGAAATACGGTGCCCTGATCCTGTCGTTCAACACCCGTCATTACTTTGATCAGGGTGGACTTGCCAGCGCCATTCTCCCCGACAAGGGCGTGAATCTCCCCAGGCTTAAGTGTAAAATTCACGTTTTCCAGGGCTTGAACACCGGGAAAGGATTTGTAGATACCTTCCATAACAACGAGGTCATTCTGATTTATGGGTTTATTTGTTTCCAACATGTAGGTTGTCTCCGTTCTTGAAAACCCAGGTTATGAGTGTTTTTGCCGCATATAGAACAGGCTCTGGATGCCGATGAAGATGAGTGTGAGCGCGCCAACCATGATGCGGGTCCACCACGAACTCAAGGTGCCATTAAATTGGAGAATGGTGACGATGGTGCCGTTAATCAACACACCGAACAAGGTGCCGATCACGTTGCCCACGCCTCCGGTCAGCAGGGTGCCTCCGATAACGACAGAGGCGATGGCATCCAATTCCATCCCTGGGGCGTAACCACCGTAGCCTGAAAGCAGGTTGATACTGAAAACGATTCCGCCCAGGGCGGAGCAAAAGCCGCCGAAGGAATATACAATCAGTTTTGTCCGACCAACCGGCAAACCCATCAGCCTGGCGGATTCTTCGTTATTACCCACGGCATAGACCGTGCGGCCGAGGCGCGTGTACTTCATGATGTAGAAAGTAATCAGTAACAGAACTGGTCCGATCAGCGTAGGAATGTACACATATGCCTTGTCGGCGAGGTAAAGCTTGGTTAACGCCAAGTGGCGGTACACATCGTCATTAATCGTCAGAGAAGTCAATGTGATGATGTACGCCATGCCTCGGGCGAACCACAGACCCATTAAGGTCACGATGAAAGGTTGGACTTTGAAGTAATGAATGATCCAGCCCATGACGAAGCCTATAACGATCCCCATTAATAACATCAAGGGGATGACGACGTAGGCGCTCATACCCGTCTGCAATAAAGCGGCTGATGCAGCCGAAGTCAAGGCGATCATACCCGCGACGGACAGATCGATGCCTTTCGCGATAATCACGAGGGTCAAACCGATCGATATGATCAGCAAGCTGGCGTTATTGATGAAAAGGTTGAAGAACACCTGCGATTTTTGCATGGCGGGATAGAGCTGTCCTCCGACAATGTATACAATGATGAAAATCAGAATGGTGGTCAGTAGAGGACCGTTACTGATCAGGAAGGTTTTAAATCTCTGTGCCATGCTGAGGTCCTTTCCGCTCGAAGATTCGATTTATAAAGCGGCTGAAGTAATCTGAATAAAGCAAAACCACAACCAGGACGAGTACGGCTCTACCGGCCAGGAGTGCATTGGCCGGAACACCGAATGTATACATTGTGATTGTGAAGGTCCAGATTAGAAGTGCGCCGATCATGCTGGCGAGCAGCGAAAAGCGTCCACCCGACATCAGGGTGCCACCGATGACGACGGCCAATATGGCGTCCAACTCGTACGACAGGCCAATGTTGTTGGCGTCACAACCGTGAATGTAGGAACTCAGGATCAAACCTGCAATTGCACTGCAGAATCCGCAAAAAGTGTAGGCGAACATCTTGACGTTTTTTTCGTTGACGCCGGAATAGAAGCTGGCTTTGGCATTAATACCCACAGATTCGATGAATAGGCCGATCGAAGTTTTCCGAACCAGCACCCAGGCCAAAATGCCCACCACCGCCACGATATATAAGGACACTGGCAGCCTAAAAACATATCCGTTCCCGAACCACCAATAAGGTCTGTAATATACGGTCATGATTTGCCCATTGGTTATCAGCTGCGCAATACCTCGACCGGCTACCATGAGAATGAGGGTTGCGACCATTGGCTGGATTTTGCCCCTCGAGACCAAGAAGCCGTTCCACAGACCACATAATGTGCCCCCTAATAAAATCACCAGCACTACGATCCATAATGGTGTGTTCGTTGTGTTGGCCGCAAGGACCTCATTCAAGATAAGTTCGTTGCCCAGAGCAGGATTGATCAACACCGTACCCATGGCGGCAGAAATGGCGATTACTGCGCCCACCGAGAGATCCACTCCTTCGGTGGCGATTACCACGGTCATGCCGATCGCCACAAGCATCAACGGGGCTGCATTGTTGAACACATTGATCATGTTCCCATAGAAATGGTCTTCCACGATGCCGATTCGAAAGAATCCAGGGGCGAAGACCGCATCCACAACGAGTAGCAAGAGAAATGAAATTACAGGCCAGAATATCTTGCTTTCACGAATTCGTTTGAACAAAGGAGGCTTATGGTTCATGTGTATTCCTTTTAAACGATTGATTTGCCGGTTTTTGCCATTTATTTAGGAAGAGAAGCGGTGTTGGGATCAACACCGCTTCTCCTCTACATATTTCTAGTACTTGCGAGTCGGCAGCAAATCCCCTGCCTCGTCAGGATAGTAAACGGTTTCGTTGGTGAGGACTTCGCGCTCAATCGATTCACCATTCATCAGGCGTAGGGCCATCTCATAGACCTGTGGTCCAAGCAGGGGGTTGCACTCAACGTCTGCCTGTACCCAGCCGTCGATCATGAGTTGGAACCCGCCGCGCGTGCCGTCAACTGACACAATCACGATGTCGCCTGGTTGTAGGCCTGCAGCCTTCATGGCTTCTACGGCACCGATGGCCATGTTGTCGTTGTGGATGAAGGCACCATCGATCTCATCGCCGTATTTGCTCAGGAAGGCCTCCATAACAGGTTTGCCTTCCGCGGTGGTGAAGTTGCCGGTCTGGGAGTCAATGATCTCGATGTTGTCGTTGAGATTCATGCGGAAGCCTTCTGCACGGCCAACCGCTGCACCCGATCCGGTGGTTCCGCTCAATTCGACGACCTTGCCGCCGTCGGGGAGCAGCTTGTTCATTTCATCCGCAGATCTCTGACCTTCCACCACCATGTCGGAGCCGATGTGTGAGGCGTACAACGATGCGTCTGCCGTCACCGAGCGGTCGACGATGATGACGGGAATGCCGGCATCCTGAGCTTCTGTCAGGACCGCTTCCCAACCATCTTCAACAACTGGGGGCAGACCGATCACGTCAACTTCCTGCTGAATGCAGGCGCGCATGGCCGAAATCTGATTTTCCTGCTTCTGCTGGGCGTCAGAGAAGAGCAAGCGAACGCCCAGGTCCGCAGCATTTTCCTTGAAGGAAGCCGTGTTCGCCGTGCGCCAGTCGCTTTCAGCACCGAGTTGTGGATAGCAGAATACCATGTCGGTATACTCACAGTTGGGTGCACAATCTGCCTTTTCGTCTGCGGCTCCCCCACCACATGCGGCCAGCGCTAAAGTGGCAACCAGCAGCAAAAAAGCGATCGATTTAATACGAGACATTTTAATCTCCTTCCCTAAGATGGGCTTCTCCGTTTGTACGGAGGTTTTGTTATGTTACAATGCTTTGGGCGATATTGCGTTTGGATTCCAGCGAAATATCGCAGATCGGAAGTGCTTGCTTAAACGGTTGAATCCTGAGCAAGCGCTTCTCTTGTTGCTATATTCGTGGCGATATCCGATAGAAACCTCCTTTCCCTCTGACCTCATGAGACAAGGTTCAGATTGGTGGTAAAAGAACAGTTCGAGAGACTACTTTTATGTCAAATCGAATACCGATGTATAGATCGCTCAAGATTGTTGTTTGTCTGGTAGATTGAAGGAGTGGCAACTGATTCAATAATAGTGTAATCCTGAATGATCTCAATAGTTTTTTCGGGGAAGTCTGTTGATATTGTTACTCTCCCGCTGTAAAACTAACTAACTTTCCAGCCGGAAGGTTAATTTTTCTTAAACAATGAGTCGATTATTTTACGATCGATCGTCTAGGCAATTTGAGAACTTGGATAATTCCTGGAAAAATTCAAATAGATCAATATCCTGGGAGGGAAGCGTATGGGTCAGGTGTATCCCCGAAAAACGATTGACTTGCCGGTTTTCGCCATTCATCTGGGGTGAGAAGTGGTGTTGGGATCAACAACTCGCTGCCTGAAAAGGACCTCCTTCCTCGGCAAAATCCAGTCACTGTTGGGTTATACGTCAGTCAACTGATTCTCGTCCACAACGAAGTGCCGCATCAATTTCCCGCCTTTTATCGTTTACGGTGCAACATAAGTCGGGGATGCGAGTGGAAGCTGCAGTATTACCATCGTAGGTGGTAGTCTCTACCGCTATGAAACTGCGTAGGAACATTCCTGGAATTAATTCGATTCCATGTGTCGAATAAACAGACTCTCCTGTGGGAGAGTCTGAAAAATTGGAATCGGATTAATTATTTACCAGAATCCGAAGTTGCTAACGAGAAGCCATTTATCCTGTTGGGCTGCGCAGTCAATACCGGCGGGTCTGGATAATTTCTTCCGCGTCCGCCGGGTAGTAAACGCCCTCGATGGAGGGGATGAATTTGGCCACTTGCTCGCCGTTAACCACTTTGAGAGCGACTTCGAAGAATTGTGGACCAAGTAGAGGGTTGCACTCAACCGTGACGTTCAATTTGCCGTCGATCATCGCTTGAAAGGCATCACGGATAGCGTCGATGGAGACAATCTTGATATCCTCGCCGGGCACCAGATCATATTCCTCGATCGCCTGGATGGCGCCGATTGCCATGTCGTCGTTGTGGGCAAAGAGACCATCGATCTGATCTCCGTATTCTTTGAGATAATCTTCCATCACTTCCTTGCCCTTGGCGCGCGTGAAGTCGGCCGACACGGAGACGATGATGACCATCTCCGGGTAATCCTCCAGAATCTCTCGGAAGCCCAGGTAGCGGTCGTTGGCCGGCGCCGAGTCGATGGTGCCTACCAGTTCCATGATGTTGCCCCGCCCATCAAGCAGGCGCACCATCTCGCGTGCGGCTCTTCGACCCTCTTCGACAAAGTCTGACCCGAGGCGGACGGCGTAAAGATCTTCATCCACCTGTGCACGCCGATCGACTACGATGATGGGTATGCCGGCATCTTTGGCTTCCTGGAAAACGGATTCCCAGCCGGTCTCGACCACCGGCGAGACGCCGATCACATCCACCTGCTGTGCAATGAAAGTGCGAATTGCCTTGATCTGGTTCTCTTGTTCTTGTTGGGCGTCTGAAAAAATCAACTCCACGCCTAAACGTTCGGCTTCCTCCAAAATCGAGACGGTATTGCCTGTGCGCCAATCGCTCTCGGCTCCGATTTGCGAGAAACCGACGACCAGATCCTGATAGGTCTTCGGCCGGCTTTCCTCATTCCCGTCAAAAGTGGAACTGTCCAACGTTGCTGTGCTATCCGCACCACAGGCTCCGATACACGCGCTGAAGAAAAGCACGGAAATCAATGCTGCAATTTTTTGGGGAAGCGACATCATGAGTGTTCTCCTGAAGCTTCTATGTCTCGTCGTCCATCTGGAGCGGAATCGTCACTGTCACACGGGTGCCCGTCTGATATTCGCTCTCGACCGACAACCCGTACTGCTTGCCGTAGTACAACTCGATGCGTTTGTTTACATTCTCCAGACCAAAACCGCCATCTTTCCCGGAAATACTACCGATATCCTGCTGCAGCCTGGCTCGAATCTGCGACAATTTATAGGGAGTCAGACCGACGCCATCATCCTGCACTTCCAGAAGAACCTGATCTTGATTTGCGCGTCGGGCTCGAATGGTGATCGTCCCACCGCCTCGTTTGTGTTTGATCCCGTGATAGAGGGCATTTTCGGCCAGGGGTTGCAGGGTTAATTTTAATATCGTGCTGTCCAGGATGTTATCGTCCACCTCGAATTTGTAATCCAGGATGTCTCGATAACGCATTTTCTGGATCGTCAGGTAGCTCTGGACATGCTCGATTTCCTGCCGGATAGGGATCCAATCCTTTCCTTTGCTCAACGCGATCCGGAAAAAACTCGAGAGTACGCGCACGATCTCAATCACCTGGTCCGACTTGTTGGCTTCCGCCATCCAAACGATCGTGTCCAGCGTGTTGTAGAGAAAATGTGGATTGATCTGGGCTTGCAGTGCCTTTAATTCCGCTTTCTTTAGATTGCGCTGCTCCTCGATTTTCTCGTCCAGAAGCTCTCGAATCCTGCCCACCATGATGTTGAAGCTCATTCCCAGCTCCGTGATCTCATCCACGTTGTCATGGGACACGAGCGCCTTGAGATCGTTCTGTGTGATCGTGGTGGTTAAATTCTGCAGCGCTTTGATGGGGATATAAATGCTCGTGGAAATGATCCAGGCTGCGGCAACCGAAAAGGCGATGACGCAGGGAAGCAGGATGGAATACACGATGATCCAGCGGTTGAAACGGGTCTGGTTCTCCGCGTACTGTTGTTCGGCCTGTTGGACTTCAAAGAGCATGTACTCCTGCACGCTATCTTCGACAACTTCTGATACGCCGCGGATGTTATCCCAGACCAGTTCGTTCTCGGCTACACGACTTCCTTGTTCGATCTGTTCGCCCATCTTGTCGACGTAGCTGGTCAGCGTGGCCATCGTTCTGCGGATCACGTCCAACTTTATTCTGGACTTATCGGAGTTGGCATTGGCCATCATCGAATCGATCTGCGCGTTGACCTGGTCGATGATGTGATACTGTTTTCCTTCGTCGAAAGAGTTCTTTCCGACTACGATGTACCACATTTCTGTATCGATACTCGGTTTGATAAAACCGTTGAGGCTGTTGGCGGTGGTGATGTTGGTGATGACGGCATCGTATTGACGATTGAAGCGCAAGACTTCGAGGATCATCGTCGTAACGACCGCAACCAGCATGAGAATCACGACGAAGAAGGAAAGCAGTATTTTCGCCCTCAGGGATATGTTTATGGCTGAGAAGAAGTCGATAAACTTTCCGACGAATCTGGGCGTAGGTTCAGGAGCCGTTAATTCGATATTCATCATTTTCATCCAGTTATCTTTTCTTGTCGCTTCTGTTTACGAAATTGCTGGGGAGTTATATCGCATCTTTTCTTAAACACGGTGCTGAAATAATGCGGATCGCGATATCCGCACAGATGTGCAATTTCTGAAGATTTCATGTTTGTGGTTCTGAGCAGTTCTTTTGCACGATTGATGCGTAACTTACCGAGGTAATCCCGGAAGGTCTCCCCAATCTCATCGTGGAAAACGGAACTAAAGTGGCTTGGGCTGATGTTGAATTTGGCAGCAACTTCTTTGAGCTGTAGTGTGGGTTCCATGAAGTGATTGTCGATGTGTTCCTTGGCTTGTTGGATCAGAAACAGGCGTTCATGGTTTGTTCGGGCGTTGCGCAGGGTCAGGGCTTTTTCAAATATATTTTTCATCTGCAGTTTCATCTGCTCGACCGTTACTACTTTGTCAAGGAAATTTTCAAGATTCAGCACTTCCGGCACAACTTGATTAACCTCTCCACCGAGATCACTCACAAATTGCGCGATGGTTAATAAAATATCGACAATGAAGTAATGCCGAATCAGGTGTGAATTGCGCACTGCTTTTTCAATCGGGTGTAAGCTGGCAGAAAAGAAGCCTTCGAAATCGTCCAGGGAACCAAATCGGAGATAGTTTTCAATCGCGGCCTGATCGATATTTCGCAATTCTTTTTGTCCATCAACGCCTTCTAATTCGGGTGGTTGCGCTTCGATCACGGGCCTTTTAATCCGAACCAGAGCCTCGGCGAAAGAGTGGTGAATATCTCCCAGCCGGTTTTGTGGCGGCCCAATCACGACAGACAATCTGCATTGTGTTTGCTGCTCCACATTTTTCTTTGCCTGTTTGGCCAGGAACTTCGCCTCCTCATTCAGCTGTTCATGGCTGTCGCCCTTGAATAACAGCACCAATTCCTCGACGTCTTTTTTGGTCATGAGAACGTCAGCATGGTTGGCCGACAAGTCTGAGACGATACGCTCGGCCGATCGAAACTCGTGATAATCGAAAGGTTTGTTGTCGTTCAATTCGATCTTCATCAACATGACGAGATAATATTTTGCCACGACGTTGAGGCCGTAATTTTGGCTCTGTTCGATGGCATCCGAGGACGGCACGCCGCCCATTACCAACCGCAGTAGAAATTGATCTCTCTGCAAGACGAGATTGCCTTCGGCACTTTGCTGCAACTGCCGTAAACTTTCCTGTTCTTTGTGTTCTTTGCTGAGTTTATCGCCGAGATTCTTTAGCACGTTCTGGATGTCCGTTGCGCTAACTGGCTTTAACAGATATTCGGTTACTCCCATTTTTAAAGCCGATTGGGCGTATTCGAATTCATCGTGTCCGCTCAAGATGATGATCTTCACCCACGGCAAGTGCTCCCGGATGATTTTGCTCAACTGCAAACCATCCATAAACGGCATTTTGATATCTGTAATCAACACATCGGGTTGGGTTTCTTCGATGAGCGGAAGTGCTATTTCACCATCGGGGGCTTCCCCGCAGAGTTTGAATCCCACGGATTCCCAATCAACGTTGTCACGGATTCCGTCCCGTGCAACAATTTCATCTTCGACCAGGAATACTTTGTATGGCATGTCTCGACTCCTTGCTTGCCAGTCGGTCGCTATACCAATGTTTCCCAACTCTCGTGCTGATGCTTTCCACCCGCTATGGCACTTCGATCCTTTTCAGTATGTTTGACCAACACTTTAATATACGGCCGAGAATCGATCGTGCAACGTCGGCGCGGCGGGCAGGATTGGGTGCTCGTCGGATTTTCCAACCCGAGTTTGTAGTATTCAGAATATCATAGATGGCATCCATGGGCATAGTGAAACATGTATGTCAGAATGCGATGGAAATCTATTCTATCCATTCTTTTCCATCGCTGCGCAGCTCGTGGTGCGGTGGCGGGGGCAGCAGCGCTGTGATGTGCAGGGATTCGTGTCCCGGGAAAACGTCGTTACCAGATGAAGGGAATGAGGCGATAGCGAACCTCGTGAGCATACGCTTGATATCCATCCAACTCCTGGCGCAGAGTCCGATCTTCGAGATTGGCGCGTACCACCGTGCCGGTCATGCATAGGATGGCGCCGATAAAGGCCAACGCAGAACCAAGGATCAATGGAAAACAGAGATAGCCCAATAGGCTGCCGAGGTAACCCGGGTGGCGCACGAACCGGTACGGTCCAGCGGCGATCACCTGATGGGCTCGATCTGTTTGAATCCTGACTTCTTTTTCGAAGTGTGGGTTGTGGATCATCGCCCATTGATTCAGCGCGCTGCCGGCCGTATAGCAGAGGATCCCCGGCGCTGCGAGCCACAGCGGCAATATACCGAGACGGACTCGACCGAGATCGAGAGCGGCCAAGGCATACATCAGAAAAGTGGTCATGAGCAGGATACGTATTATCCGCTTGTCCCAGTTTTTCGCATCTGTTCGCTGGATCTTGCGTATGCGTGCCAATTCAGTGTAGGCGGGATATTTGGGCACGAGGATCAGCAGGCTCACGATCTGATACATCAGCACGGTGCCGGCGTAGATCCAAAATCCGATATTCTTGATCGTGCCTGCGATCACGAAGAACAGTGCGCCCACTGAAAAGAGCGAGAGAACGTTCTGTTGCACGCGTTGGAAAATGAATTTCAGCATTTTTCTGGAAGTGTCTTGAACGGAAACTTCCTGCGGCTCGCTCGCATAACGTCAAGCCTGCCGCTGAATCGCTAGATTGAATCTGCAACCACCGGCGTGTCGGGCGTCGATTGCGTTGGCGGCATGACAAAACGCAGAACGATCGTCCAACCCACAAACAGGATCAAGGTATGAACGCAGAGACAGACCGGGCTGAGTAGATTCACCAACCAATAGAGATAGATCACGGGCACGGAAACGTATATGCCTGTGATGAGAACATCGCTGTATTCCGCCTCTTTTCGCCACGTCTGCGTAATGGCCCACATGATCGCGGCAAGCAGGGCAAGATAAAACAGCCGGACAGCGAAGTTCCAAATGAACGATCCTCCACCGACGACGATCAACAGGATGCTGGAAAAAACCTTCCAAATCCCGCTCAGTACTTCTTTGTCGATATAGATGGGGTCTCCGAACGTTGTGTTGATGTCTTCTAACGAATACTTTTGATAGTCGCCGTTGCTCAACATGTGGATTGTGGTCTTGGTGAGCAAAACACCGCTGTCGAAGCGGCTTGTATCGATCTCGTTGATCTTTCCGGTGACGTCAATGCCGATAAACACATTTTGATCGCTGACGATCCAGGGCTGCGTCCCATCCACTCGAGCGATGCCGTTTTCGATGGTGATGGAGCGTAGCTCTCCCGAGGTTTGTACCTCTTCAAGGTCTTGCGGTGCCTGGGATATCCCGGAGGCGAGACGAACGGTGGTGAACGCAGTCTGCATCAGTGAAAAGAATAGGAAAAAGACGATGGCCCAACCCAGGCCTTTCTTCAATCCTGTACGGTAGAAAGGCAGCGAATAGATCGGTTGGACGAGTCCGCGTACGAACCATTGGATGAACTGGATCACGATCTCGCCCAGTCCTGGTGAGTCGAGTTCGTTGTACGCTGAGGGAGTCGAATTCATGGCAGCCTACTTTCGCGAGAGTTGTACGTAGAAAATCGTTGACCGTAATTTACTTTAACAGCGATAGGGCACAAAGGCAACCTCGTTGCGCCTGATTTTCGAGGTCGCCGTAGATCAATCCTGCGCTTCGTACTCATCGCTCAGCATCGACATGACCACGAGAGACTCGAACCCGCCCTCGATTTTTAAACATTCCCGTAGCGTGACCTCCTCGATGAAGCCTTCGGATCGATAGAGATAACGGGCGTGTGCGTTGTGGTCCTTCACGTCGAGCCAGAGCCTGTGGGCATGTTGCTGCTCGAAGGCGAATTGCTTCACGAGCCGCAGCGCATGCCGACCGTATCCTTTTCCCTTTTCCGTGATCACGATGCGGCGAAACTCGATGCTGCGGTGCGGGCTTTCCAGGCCTGCGAGGATGAGGTAGCCGACGGGTGCGTGCGTTTGCAGATGTTCGATGATCATGTGCCGAAGGTCCGGGTCTTTGAGGGACGCAGCGTGCTCGGCTCGATCCCATTGGCCGATAAAACGGCAATTCTCCGGCGCTTGTTCAGCTGCGAGGACGAAAGGTAAATCCTTCTCGAGTGTAGGGCGGAAATGGATGGGTGTCATGATTTTTTTATCTGTTTAGGACACCTTTCTCCGACGAGTTTGGCGTTTCGGATTTTTCAATCCCGTCTCGAGCACGTTTCTCACTTCCCGCTTGACGCGCGCCGCGAGTTCGTCTTTATGCGTACTGAGAAAACGTTCGACAGATTCCGCATCGTGAACTACGAGCTCCCGCAGCGCCCAGGAAAGGGCTTTCACGATCATGTCGTCGTGATCGTCGACCAGCATTTCACACACGGCCAGGGTGCGGGGTACGTCGCCTTCGCCGCCTTTGGAGCGCATGTTCAATGCCACGGTACTCACCAGGGCGGCGCGCCGCCACCAGCGATCCGGCGAATGCGCCCAGTCGTGAATCGTTTGTGTGGAAATCAGCCCTTCACGCCACGCCGGTCCGGCCAGCGAGCGCGAGAAGCTGTCCACCACCGACCAGCGGTCCATGCCGCGGCCGAGCACTTCGAGTTTTTGCCCATCCAGGGCGCGGAATGCTTGCGTATGGTCGGCGATCAATTCGTAGGCAATCCAACGATGCCGGTCGGAGTCGACGATCGCCTGTGCGACGTCGAGCACGTATTGCGCATCTTCCGTGCGCAACGTGCGCGAGTATCTGCGCCGAACGCTGCGCATCGGAGTGGTTCTTCGTTCGGGGAGAGCGTCCAGCTCCCGGATCAGTGTGGAGGCGAATTCCCTGGGTTCCAGCGGCATTCTCATGCAGACTTCCCATCGACGGGGTGACAGCTTCGAAGCGGTTTTAGCCGGCCGCGTCGATCATACACTCGCATGCGCGGCGGCTTTCTCGATGACGTACAGCTTGCGCCGCGCGCCGCCGGGTCGGATGACCTCGCGGTCGAAACGCATTCCCACTTTCTGCGCCACGCGTTCCGAAGCTGCGTTCTCGGGCTCGATCAAGGCGATGAGCCGCTCGAGTTCCAGCGCTTCGAATGCGTGCTGGATCAACGCCCTGCCGATCTCCGTGGCGTAGCCATTGCCCCAGGCGCCGGCGGCGAAAACGTAGATCAGTTCGATCTCCGTTTTTCCGGCGATGTCCTTATCGAGCAGCCCGCAGTTCCCCACCAGCTGGCTGGAATCCTTCTCGATCACGGGCCACAGATCGTACTGCTCCGCAGCAGGATTCCGCCCGACTTCCTCGAACTCCGTACGCAGCCAGTCCCGCTCACGCGGTCCGCCCAGGTAGTGCGTGACCGCCGGGTCAGACCAGAGATTGATCAGGGTGTCGATGTCCGCTGCCCGCTGCAGCCGCAGGATGAGGCGTTCGGTTTCGAGGATGGTCGTCATGAGAATAATTCCACCAGCTTGTTGATTCCGTGGATAACAATTTGTAAATTGCTCATCACGCTCGCGCCACGATCGCCCAGGAGTGCGTATTGTGTAAGCGTGTGGTATCGATCTCCCGATCCCCGAGACGATAGACGCCGGGCGGAATGCCGCCTTTGACCTCCGCCGTCCCATCAACCGGAAGGATCGTCTCAGCGAGGTCGATCTCCTGAGAAACGATCACGCCCGTTTGTCCTGCTGCCAATCGCTGCGTCCAATCTTCCTGCGACGATCCGAAAGGAACCAGTGCATTTTCGAAGATGCAGTACTGGCTGAAATGTCTGCGCATCAAGGCATCGATTTCGAGGAACGAGAACCCATGACTGCCGAGCATTTCGCTGTTCGGTGTTCCAAGCACGATGATACCATCAGGGCGAGCGATGCGTTGAATCTCGTCCAGCGCTTGATGTTCCATGCCGTAATCCTTGATGTGTTCGAGCACCTCGCTGCAGACGACCAGGTCAAACTGGTCGTCGGGAAAGCGGTTCATGTCCGTGATGCTCTGGAGGCTGAATTCAGCCAGGTCGCCGTAATGCACCTTGGCGAAGCGAATGGCGGATTTCGAAGCGTCGCATCCACTTATACGCCGCGCGCCGGCTTGCTGGAGCAGCGCACAGCCGTATCCGCTGCCGCAGCCGACGTCGGCCACGTCTGCACCGTTCGCAAATTGGGCGGCGAAGTTGTAGAACTTCTGATGGTTGAGGAAATTCTTGACGTCGTCGGAGGTTGCCGCTCTGCGCAAACCGAAGCGGTTGATGCAGATTCTATCGGGGTAGACGCGGACGAAGTCCTCGAAGTAATACTTACCCGAAAGCCTCCCCAGGATGTGAGTCAGGTAATCCAGGATAGCGATACCGAATTTTCTCATCAGTTTTTATGTCTAATTTGTTCTTGCACAGAATGCGATCTTGCACGATTGGCTGAAGCTCGGATGATTCCAGATTCATCCGCATTAAACGAACCCACGTCACCCGATGTTTGCCCGCCACCATTCCGTAAAGCGTCTCATCCCCTCTTCGATGCGTTCGCTCGCGGCGCCCAGGGAAATGCGGGCGTAGCCCTCGCCGGATTCGCCGAACACCGTCCCGGGGGTCAGGCTGACGCCGGTGTTCTCCAGCAGCGCCGAGGTGAAATCGGCAGCGATCCAACCCTTGGGGACCGGCATCCAGATGTACAACGCCGCTTGGGGAACCGTAGGTTCCACGCCCAGGGCATTCAGGTGTTCGAGAATCAGATCCCGCCGCTGGCGATAGGTCTCGTTGCGCTCCTTCAACCAGCTTTGATCGCCGTTCAACGCTGCGGTGGCGGCGTCGGTGATGGGCTTGAATTGCCCGCTGTAGACGTTCGGCCTGAGCTTGCGCACCGAATCTACCAGATTGTCTCCACCGACGACCACGCCCACCCGCCAGCCGGCCATGTTGTGCGATTTAGAAAGCGAGTTGAACTCAACGGTGACCGCTTTGGCGCTTTCGATCTGCAGCGGGCTGGGGGCGTGGTAGCCGTTGAAAGTGACCTGGCAGTAGGCCGCATCGTGGCACAGGATCACATCGTGCTCACGGGCGAAGTCGATCGCCCGCTCGAAGAAATCCAGCGTCGCCAGGGCGCCCGTCGGATTGTTGGGGTAGTTGAGCCACAGCAGGCGAGCGCGTGTGGCGACTTCGGGCGGGATGGCGGTGAAATCGGGTAAAAAGCCGTGCGCCTTGTCCGAGGGCAGCAGCACGACCTGCGCGCCTACGAAGCGCGCCGCCTGGGCGTAAATGGGGTAGGCCGGTTCAGAAATCAGCACGACGTCTTCCGCTTCGGCGTTGGCCAGGGTGAAATGGAAAATGCCTTCCTTGGAGCCGAGCAAAGGAACGATTTCGCACTCGGGATCCAGATTTACATCGAAGAGACGTTCGTAGAGCTGTGCCCAGGCCTGGCGTAATGGCTGAGGTCCGTTGATCGGTTGGTAGCCGTGATGGTTGGGATCGCGGGCCGATCTCGCCAGCGTTTCGACGATCGCCTCCGACGGCGGCAAATCCGGCGAGCCGATGTCCAGACGGATCACGTCCGTGCCTTGGGCGCGCAGCCCCGCAATCGTTCCGTCGAGTTCGGCGTAGAAACTGGGTCGCACAGCGTCCATGCATTGGGGTTGCTTTTTCATCCTGGTTCCTCGGTGTAGGTTTCGAGTTCGAGCTTCGCGCCTCCGAAGCCTATGCCTTTCTTTCATTCAACGTTTCGGCCAGGGCGCGCAGGGCCAGCAGGTAAGAGCGCCAGCCGAAGCCGGCAACCATGCCCACGCAGGCTTCGGCGCTGATCGATCTGCGGCGGTATTCCTCCCGGGCGAAAATGTTGGATAGATGCACTTCCACCACGGGCAGCTCGCTGGCGGCGATGGCGTCGCGCAGCGAAACAGAGGTGTGCGTCAAGCCACCGGGGTTGATGATCACTCCGCTGGCGTTTCCGCGCGCCTGATGCAGGGCGTCGATCAAGGCGCCTTCGTGGTTGGATTGCAGCGTCTCGATGGCCAATCCCAGGCGCTGCGCTTCTTCCTTTAAAATCTCATCGATCTGCGCCAGTGTGGTCGAGCCGTAGACCTGCGGTTCGCGCATGCCGAGCAGGTTCAGGTTGGGGCCGTGGAGCACGAGTATGGTTTTCATGCCGACTCCTTCACGTCTTCTAACGTCTGTAGAATGAGTTCTTCGGGGACCGTTTGGCGGATTTCCGCCAGGCCCGGTTCGACCGGCAAAACGAAGCGCAGTTGGCCGCCGACTTTCTTCTTGTCGCTGGACATGGCGGCCCGTACTTCCGGGACGGTGAGTTTCTGAAAGCGCGTGGGCAGACCCAACCGCGTCAGCACGGCTTCGATGCGCACTGCCAATCCTTTTTGCGCCACGCCCAGCGCCTCGGCCATGCGCGCTTCCGCCACGAGGCCGATGGCGACCGCTTCGCCGTGGCTCAAAGCATATTCGCTGGCGGCTTCCAGGCCGTGCGCCACAGTGTGGCCCAGGTTGAGTTTGGCGCGCACGTCGCGCTCGAATGGATCGACGTTGACAATGTCGATTTTCACCGCCAGGGCGCGTTCGATCCAGCGCTGCGTCGCTGGCCCGTTTCCGCGCTCGAGCCACTCGAAAAGCAGCGGGTCGGCAATCAAGGCCGCCTTGAACAGCTCCGCCATGCCGTTGCGCAATTCTTTTTCGGGCAGCGTGTCCAGTGTTGCGCTGTCGCTGATGACCACGCTCGGCGGGTGAAAGGCACCCACCAGGTTCTTCCCCTGGGGTAAATCCACGCCGACCTTGCCCCCGATGCTGGCGTCCACCATGGCCAGCAGGGTGGTGGGCAGATTGACCCAGCGCACGCCGCGCATGAATGTCGCCGCGGCGAAGCCGGTCATGTCGCCGATCACACCGCCGCCCAGAGCGACGACCGTGGCGCGGCGTTCGATTCCGATTTTCAGGAAACGGTCGTAGAGCGTGCGGATGGTATCCAGCGTCTTGTGTTCCTCGCCGGCGGGAATCTCGACCAGCCCGGCATCCAACGCATGGCAGACGCTTTCGGCGTAGAGCGGGGCGACGTTCGAATCGCTCACCACTACGAAGGGCGGATTTAGCCCTCGATCGGACAGCAGCGTATCCACGCTTTGGAGCAAAGCAGTTCCGAGAATGACATCGTAAGCGGGAGGCGGCGCTTCCACCCGCAGGGTCGCGCTCCCTAAAGTCTTCAGCAGCGCCAGGGCTTCCTGCGCGATGCGTCTAGGATCGTCGCCGGAGGCGTCGACGCGGTTGGGGAAGGAGGCATACACCTCACGCCGTTTTTCCAGCAGCGCCAGCAGCTGCGCTTCTTTGTCGCCGCTGAGCAGCGGGCGATCGTCGGCTTTTTGCGTGCGCCGCAGCAGCACCTCCTGCGGACAATCGAGGAAGATCACCCAGCCGCTGGCTTCCATCACTTCACGGTTTTTCGGATCGACCAGGGCGCCGCCGCCGCAGGAGATGACCCGGCCGCTTTCCCCGGCCAGCTGGCGGCAGAGTTCGGTTTCCATCTTGCGGAAAGCGGGTTCGCCGTCAGCGGCGAAGATCTCGGGGATCGGCTTGCCGGCCAGTTCCTCGATGCGGGCGTCCATGTCGAGAAAGGGGCGCTGCAGCTGCTGCGCCAGAAGCTTGCCCACGGCGCTCTTGCCGGAACCCGGCGGCCCGAAGAGCGCCACGTTCTGCGGCGCAAGGGCGCTAGTCCCAGAAGACGATGGGCTCATCGTCCATCTCCAGGTCTTCGAGACGAGCGGTGCGTAATTGGCGAAAACGCTGCTGCAGTTCATCCAGCGAATCGCCGCCCAGTTTTTCGAGCAGGGCGTTGGCCAGCACGATGCACACGACGATTTCGCCGATGACCGCGGCCCGCGGCACGGCGCAGAAATCCGAGCGCTCGTATTGGGTTTGCGCCGCTTCGCCGCGGGCGACGTCCACCGAAGCGCGCGGCGTGAGCGTGGTGGAGATCGGCTTCATCGCCACACGCAGGATGAGTGGTTCTCCGGTGGTGATGCCGCCTTCCAGCCCGCCGGCGCGGTTGCTGCGTCGTTTCAAGACACCGTCCTCGAGGTCGATCTCATCGTGGACTTCGGTGCCGCGTAATTTTGATAATGCGAATCCAGTACCTATTTCTACGCCTTTCATGGCCGGGATGCTCATGATCGCCGCCGCCAATTGACCGCTCAGGCGGCGGTCGGCGTGCACGTGACTGCCCAATCCCGCGGGCAGTCCCAGGGCGACGACCTCGAAGATGCCGCCCAAGGTGTCTTTGGCCTGCATGGCGGCTTTGATTTCCGCCTGCATGGCATGCGTTCCCGCATCATCCGGGCAGCGCACTTCGCTTTCCGCCGCTTTTTCGATACGCGCGGCCAGATCCAGCGCATCCAACTCGGCGGAGGCCTGCCCGATGGCAGTGACGTAGCTGCCGACGCGGATGTCGAATTGAGCCAGCAGCTTGCGGCACACCGCTCCAATTGCCACGCGCGCCGCCGTCTCGCGCGCCGAGGCGCGCTCCAGGCTGAAGCGAAAATCCGAATAGCCGTACTTCACCGCACCGGTGAGGTCGGCGTGACCCGGTCGGGGGACGGTCATGGCGGGAATCGCTTTACCTTTCCAATTTTCGTGATCGCGGTTGCGGATGATCATGGCGATCGGCGCGCCGGTCGTCTGGCCGGCCAACACACCCCCGCTGATCTCGACGGCGTCTTTCTCGAGCTTCATGCGCGGGCCGGCGCCGTAGCCACTCTGGCGTTGGGCCAGGTCGGGAGCGATGTCGTCCGCCGAGAGCGGCAGCCCGGCAGGCATGCCCTCCAAAATGGCGACCAACTGCGGTCCGTGCGATTCGCCGGCGGTGAGATATCTAAGCATGTCGCTGCTCCAATGCGGTCTGCGCTGCGGCGGCCATCGCCTGGCGCGAAGGCGTTTTCCCCGTCCAAAGTTCGAACGCCAGGGCGCCTTGTTCGACGAGCATGCCCAGGCCGCTGCCGGAATCCAGTCCCTCGGTGCGAGCGCGCTTCATTAACATGGTTTCGGCCGGGTTGTAGACCAGGTCGTAAACGAAGGCGTCCGCAGGCAGGGGGATGTCCTGCGGCCAGGGACAGGCCTCGACCTCGGGCGACATGCCCACCGGTGTGGCGTTGACCAACAGGCGGCATTGGATTCCAGCGAAGCTGCCGTCTTCCCAGGGCAGGATCTGCGCTTGCGCGCTGGATGCTGTTACCAGATCTTCAATTAATCGCTGCGCTTCATCTAATAATGGGGTGATGAATCGAATGTGCGCCCCGCCGGGGATCAAGGCCGCGGTGACGGCGCGCGCCGCACCGCCGCTGCCGAGGACAATCACCTCGTCGCCGTCGATCTCGACGCCGTGGGAGCGTAGATCGACCTGGAAACCGGTGACGTCCGTGTTGTGCCCGATCAGGCGCTCTCCGTCCCGCACGATGGTATTCACCGCGCCGATTCCCGCCGCCGAAGGGTCGATCTCGTCCAGTAGCTGCATCACGCGCGCCTTGTGCGGGATGGTCACGTTGGCGCCCATCCACTCTCCCCGGCGCAGCCGCGCAACCGCCGCGGGGAGATCTTCGGCCGGCGTCTCCAGCAGTTCGTAGCGCCAGGGAAGGTCCAAGGCGGCGAAGGCCGCGTTGTGCATCGCCGGCGACACGGAGTGCGACAGCGGGTAGCCCAGCAGACCGACGCGGCTCATGCCAGTTCCGCTCCACATGAAGTGAGGGTGGAAATGAAATCGGGGTAGGATTGCCGGATGCATTCCGCCCCGCGCACCACCGTGCTGCCCTCGGCGATCAAACCGGCGACGGTCAACGCCATGGCCAGGCGGTGGTCCTTGTGCGAATCGACGGCGGCGCCCTGCAGCCGGGTGGGCCCTGCGACCACGAAGCCGTCTTCCCGGGCTTCAATCTGGGCGCCCATCTTTTGCAGTTCGCCGACCAGCGAGGCGATGCGGTCGGATTCCTTCAAACGAAGTTCGGCGGCTTCCGATACGACGGTTTCCCCTTCGGCCTGTGTGGCGGCGACGGCGAAAATGGGAAACTCGTCGATCATGCGCACCACACGCTGGCCGGAAACCGCCACGCCGCGCAGTTTGCTATGCCGGATTTCGAGGTCGGCGATAGGCTCCAAACCCGATTCGTGTTCGTTCTCGAGGCGGATATCGGCGCCCATCTCCTGCAGGACGTCGAGCAAACCCGTGCGGGTGGGATTGACTCCAACGCCCTTGAGTTTCAGTTTGGAAGCGGGCACGACGGCGGCGGCGCTGATCAGAAAAGCGGCGGAGGAGATATCCGCCGGAATGACCAGCGAGAAGGCCGAGAGCGGGCCCCGTTCGGGAATCAGCTCGACCTCGCCGTCCTTGGCGTTCACCGCAATGCCCAGACAGCGCAGCATGCGTTCGGTGTGGTCACGCGAAGGACCGGGTTCGTGGATCGTGGTGGGGCCTTCGGCAAACAGCGCCGCCAGGAGAATGGCGGTCTTCACCTGCGCCGAAGCAACGGGCATTTCGTAGTCGATGCCGTGCAGCTTCCGGCCGCGCACCGTCAGTGGGGGCTGATCGTCCGTGCCCTGGATGTCGGCGCCCATGCGACGCAGGGGGTGCACCACGCGTTTCATTGGGCGTTTGCGCAGGCGCTGCGTGCCGTCCAGCGTGGCTTCGATGGGCTGCGCCGCCAGTGCCCCGAGCAGCATGCGTATCGTGGCGCCCGAGTTCTGGCAGTCCAGGATTTCATGCGGGATGTGCCAGGGGCGGCCGACGATCACCAGGTCGTCGTCGCCCATGAATTCCGCATCCACGCCGAGGGTCTTCAGGCAGCCCAGCATGGCGTCGGTCACACCGGCGCGCAGAAAGCCCTGGATGCGGCTGGTCCCCTGGGCGATGCCGCCCAAGAGCAGGGCGCGATGGGAGATCGATTTGTCCCCCGGCGGGCGCACGCTGCCGCGCAGTTTTTTGGCCGCTTCAGGGATGCGAATTTCCATGGGGCTCCTCGGATTCGGATGGTTGCTTGCCCAGACTGACACGTTGGCTGCGGATCAGGGTCAGTTCGGCAAAAAGCCTGTCGGCGTCGCCGGAAGCGATGATCTTGGTCAGGTCCTGCAAGTTGAGAATGGCGCGTTCGAGTGCCTTCTGGATCTCGGCCCGGTTGGTGAGCAGGATGTCGCTCATCACGGTCACGTCACTGGCCGCCAGGCGCGAGGTGTCGATGAAACCGGAGGCGATCAGGTCCCAGACGGCGTCATCCACGGCGCTGGCTTCCATGCCCACGGAGATCAGCGTCACCGCCAATAAATAGGGCAGGTGGCTGGTGACCGCCACCAGACTGTCGTGGCGTTCGGCGTCCATGATTACGGCGCGGGCGTTAACAGCGGCGATGAGTTCCTCGATCAGCGCCAGCATCTCCTCCGAGGTGCGCTCGAGAGGCGTGATCACGAAGGTCTTGTCCCGGTAGAGTTCGGCATCGCTGTGGGCCAACCCCGTGTATTCCTTGCCGCAGAGCGGATGCCCGCCCAGGACGTCGACTCCCTTGGGCAGGGCATTCATGGCCTGCACGATTTGGACCTTGGTCGATCCGATGTCGAACACCCGCGGGGGCGTGGGAAGATCACGGCCGATTTGTTTCAACGTGTCCAGAATGGCGCGCACGGGTGTGGCCAGCACGACCAGATCGCTGTTCTCCAGCGTGTGATGCAGATCGTTGCTGGCGCGATCGAAAATCTCCAGATCCCTGGCGAGCTGCACCACCTGGGGATCCCAGTCCATGCCGATCAGCTCGGCGACCTTGCCCTGCAGGGCGCGGGCGAGTGATCCGCCCATCAGACCCAGCCCGACGATCGAGAGGCGCGTTTCGGAGAGTTTCATCAATGCTTGGCGAGCTTTCTGCCCACGGCTTCGCTCAAAACCTGTGCCTCGTGCACGAGCTCGGCGAAGGTTTCCGGTTTGATGCTCTGGGCGCCGTCGGAAAGGGCTTCCTCGGGCCGCACGTGGACTTCTACGATCAGGCCGTCCGCTCCGGCGGCGACTCCGGCGCGGGCCACGGCCCTGACGTAGGCGCTCTTCCCCGTGCTGTGGCTGGGGTCGAGGATCACCGGCAGGTGCGTGAGTTCCTTGAGCACCGGGATGGCGTTGATGTCCGTGGTCGAACGCGTGGCGCGCTCGAAGGTGCGGATGCCGCGCTCGCACAGGATCACGTGCGGGTTGTTCTTGGAGAGGATGTAGTCGGCGGCCATGAGCC
>CAYYVY010000032.1:0-36853 GCA_964475265.1 uncultured Anaerolineaceae bacterium
AAGGCAGTAGCTTCCCAAGCTACCATTCGTGGGTTCGAATCCCATCACCCGCTCCTTTTTTCTTCAATTCAGAATCATCCACGCGCACAGGCGTTATTGACATCCATGAAAGCTATGATAGATTATTAGCTATATATTTCCGGTGATTTTGGAAATCATCGACGGTTTGCTTTTGGAACAAATTCTCGTTTGGATTGCTTGTATGGCTTGGCACCTCGACGAAACATAAAACCCTTTCCGGTGTCCAGGGCGGTGCGCGAAACGAACGCTGAAGCTCGCGCGGGACACCTCCCTGCTGGGAGGTGTTCATTGTTTTCGACGGGAATTTTTTCTTGACAATCCCAATCAACCAAATTTTAATTTCCAGAATTCCCTGGCTACGCTGTAATAGAGATTGAAAGGAGGAGTTAACGCCACGAAGTAAATAAATATCGTAAAAAAACCTCGATAAAGACTTTGATCAAACAAAGTCAATTTTAATGGAGGAGGAGAGAATTACCATGAAACGACTTACGCCGCTTATTATCCTATTAATTGCCAGCCTACTGTTGGCAGCATGCGCCAAGACCACGCCAACGGCGGAACCCGTTGCTGTTGAGCCTTCGGCCACGCCAGAAGAAGCGATGGAAGAACCCATGGAAGAGCAAGGTGACGTACTCGCCATGGGCATGACGGCTGACGAACTCGTCGATGCCGGCTATGTCGTCATCGCGCCGGGTGAACCGATCCGCATCGGCCAATCGACCGGCCTGACCGGCCCACTTCCTGATCCAGGTCTCGACATTCAACAGGCTGCCGAACTCTCGGTCGACGATCTCAACGCCGCAGGCGGTTTTGAAGGTCACGATTGGGAACTGGTGACTGAAGATGGTGCCTGCGATGGCGATGCCGGAACGGTCGTCGGCAATAAATTCGCAGCCGATCCTTCCATCGTTGCCGTGCAGGGTGGTATGTGCACTGGCGAAACCCTGGCGCTGATCCCGATCTTTACTGAAGCGCGTATCCCCTTCGTTTCGGCCAGCTCCACCAACCCCGCTGTTACGAGCGAAGAATGCGACATCTGCAACCGCGTTGCTTTGAGCGACAAGCAGCAGGCGAACGTTGATGCAGACTATATCATCAACGTTCTCGGCGTAACGAACGTGGCCATCATGCACGACAACTCCGACTATGGTCTCGGCCTCGTCGAGCTTTTCCAGGATGCGTTCGAACTGCTCGGTGGCACGATCGTCGATTTCCAGGGCGTGCAAGTCGGTGACACGGATTTCCGTGCGGCTCTCACCCAAATTGCACCGAACAACCCCGAGTTGATCTTCTTCGGCGGTTACTCCACGGAAGCTGGATTGATCACCATCCAGATGGACGAAGTCGGCCTCGAGGACGCGATCTTCTTCAGCGACGACGGCACCTACACCGCCCAGTATCTCGATACTGCGGGTGATGCTGCCGAGGGCGCCTATGCGAGTTTCGTTGCCGGTGATGAGCTCGAGGATGCCAATGCGGATTTCGACGCCAAGTACATGGAGAAATACGGCGTCGCTCCGGATGACCTCGGACCCTTCCATGCCCAGGCTTACGACGCGGTCAATCTCCTCGCCGAGGCGATCAAGAGTGTAGCCATGACGGATGATGCAGGTGAAGGTTACCTGATCATCGAGCGTGAGGCGCTAGTCACCGCGGTTCGGTCCACCTCTGGTCTGCAAGGTTTGGCCGGCGTTATGGTCTGCAGCGCAATCGGTGATTGCGGCGCCGGTGGTATCCAGATCTTCCAGGTCCAGGATGGCGCCTGGATGCAGGTGTCAGGCTTTGGTCTCGAGTAAAACCATCTCACATTGATCGAAACAAAGACTGGGGTAGTGAAAACTACCCCAGTCTTCTCACTAACAACATTCAGAAAATCGCAATTTTCAATTCATACTCTATCAACACGATTGGTCATCTTCAATGAAGAAAAACCCAAAACGGGCGTCGATTAAAAGAACGCTGGGCGCGATCAACCGTAAAACTCAAAGCAGAATTCTGATCATCACATTTGGCATCGTTATATCGATCCTTCTGGTTTGGCGTATTCTCGCCGTCGCTGAACAAACATCCTACACACCCCAATATTGGGTTTTTCAGATCATTAACGGACTGATCCTCGGTGGGGTGTACGCGCTCATCGCTTTGGGATACACGCTGGTTTACGGAATCTTGTTCATGATCAATTTCGCCCACGGCGAAGTGATGATGATTGGTGGATTTGCCGGTTTCTTCACGCTGCAGTTGTTCACCACACTGGGCTGGACAGAGGGATCCTCCTTCGTGGCCGCGTTGGCGATCCTGCTGGTCATCATCGCCGGCATGATCGCCTCTGTGCTCACCGGTATCACTTTAGAGCGCATCGCTTACCGGCCGCTGCGGACAGCGCCGCGCCTGGTGCCGCTCATCAGCGCCATCGGCGCTTCGTTCTTCCTGCAGTATTCCGCGCTGCGGATTTTCGGTGTGACCCCCCATAGCTTCCGCAAACCGGAACTCATCGCCGGCGGGTGGTCGCTCGGTGACACCGGGATTTTTGTCACCCGCACGGGGGTCTTCATTTTAGTAGCCTCCATCTTGATGATGATCGGTCTCTTTATCATCGTACGCCGTAGCAAAATGGGCCGCGCCATGCGTGCCGTTGCCGAGGACAAGGAAACCGCTGCGTTGATGGGCATCAATGTCGATAATGTCATCGCTTTTACCTTTGCCCTCGGGTCCGCTCTCGCCGGAGCCGGTGGCGTCATGTTTGGACTTCACAACACGGTCATGCGTTTCAACACAGGTTTCATCCCGGGCCTCAAAGCATTCACCGCTGCCGTTCTTGGCGGGATCGGCAACATTCCCGGCGCCATGCTTGGTGCGGTACTGCTTGGTGTGCTCGAAGCATTAGGACCCAGCGCGCTCGGTCTGCCCACGGAGTATAAAGACGTGATCGCATTTTCAATACTCGTTCTCGTACTGATCTTCCGTCCGATGGGCTTGCTGGGCGAGGTTCTGGCAGAGGAAAAGGCATAATCCATGAGGTTCAAGGACGGTATTCGCTACGGCTTAATAACTTTTGGCATTATCCTCTATCTGGATCTTCTGGGGCTGCCGCTTACAACCGGCAACTCAATCACGGTTATCTTCTCGCTCCTCGTCGGATTGCTTTCGTTGCTCTTCTTACGCAATCGTTCGAGGCAAGCAGGTACTCGTTCAAACCTATTGATCAATGGCGTTTTGATCGGCGCCATCAGCGGTATTGGTTTGATGGCCGTCACTTATTTCTTTGCCAGTTTGCAGGCTGACGGTATGCGCGTAAATCAAATCCTTGCACAAATCCTGCCCGAACACACGGGCGCCCTCACGGGTCTGAGTAAAAAGCAAGTCCTGGATGGTGCAAACATCTGGCCAGGGTTGATCAAACTCGGCAGCCTCTTCACACTGGCAGGTCTCCTCGGCGCCGGTGCGACCCTGCTATTTACAGAAAAGTCTGACGCAAGTGCGCAGCGTATGACCGAATCCTCACTGAGACACTATGCCGTTTTGGCGCTTCCTTTGGTCTTCTTCGGCCTCTTCATGTTGCTGAAAGTGGAAGGTGTTCAGCTGGGCGGCGCGGACGAAAACATCCTCGGTTTGCTGTTCGTGTTTCTCTTTATTTCTGCTGGGCTGTTCGCCTTCCGAGATTCACGACCAGGCCTCGAACGAAAAATCTTTTCATTGCTCCTGCTGGCGTTGATCGTCGTATTGCCGCAGCTCACAGACCTCTTCCAAAACGCCGTTCTCAGCGCCGTCGTGATTTTCGTCGTTATGGGCCTGGGGCTGAACATTGTCGTGGGATATGCGGGCTTGCTCGACTTGGGGTACGTCGCCTTTTTCGGCATTGGCGCCTACACATTCGGATTGCTCTCCGCACCCCAATCCTATATTCTCATCAACCTGCCGGCTTTTGGGGGTGTCACATTTTGGAGTGGCCTTCCGATTGCGATCCTCACCGGCGTCATCACGGGGTTCCTGCTCGGTATACCGGTGCTGCGCATGCGCGGCGACTATCTTGCCATTGTTACCTTGGGCTTTGGAGAAATCATTCGGCTGCTCTTTTTGAACCTTCGAGAATTCACGGGCGGTCCGGGGGGCGTGCTCAATATTCCAGCCCCCATTGTCTTTGGCGCAGACCTGGGCAATCCTAAGGGCATCTTCTACCTGGGTATGATTTTCAGCGGCATCGTAGCCTTCGTCACCATACGCTTGCGAGACTCACGCCTGGGGAGATCGTGGATCGCACTGCGCGAGGACGAGGACGTTGCTCAAGCGATGGGCATCAACTTGGTGGCGATTAAGCTGCTCGCTTTCGCCACCGGCGCTGCATTCGCCGCCGCTGCGGGAGCACTCTACGCCTCCCGGCAGGTAAATGTTTTCCCGGACAATTTCACGCTGCTCGTTTCCATCGATGTGCTTTCACTAATCATTATCGGTGGACTTGGAAGTATTGAAGGTGTCATACTCGGTTCAATCGCACTCATTGGGCTTCCGGAGATTCTACGCAGTGTGAACGAATACCGCATCGTGGCTTTTGGAGCTCTACTGGTAGTGATGATGATCCTGCGCCCCGAGGGATTGCTGCCCTCGGCACGCCGGCAACGCGAACTGCGCGGCGAAGGCATGGCCGAGTCATCCGTATCTTCTGAATGAGTGAGACGAGCATGGATTCATTTTTCCAGATTCGCGGTTTGCACAAACGATTTGGCGGCCTGGGTGCGGTCAACGACTTTGACTTTCAATGCGACCAGGGATCGATCGTCAGCATCATCGGTCCCAATGGCGCAGGAAAGACTACCGTCTTCAACTGCATAACAGGCTTCTACAACATCGACGGCGGGGAAATCCTTTTCAAAGGAAACCTGCTCAACGATCGCTCGCCGGATCGCATCACCCGTATCGGAATTGCGCGCACCTATCAGAACATTCGCCTTTTCTCCAACATGACCGGTGTGGAAAACATCCTGGTCGGTATGGAAGCTCATTTACGGGCGACGTATTTCGGCTCATTGCTGCGCACCAAGTTCACTCGCGATGAGGAACGGCAGTCACATATGGAAGCCGTTCGCTTGCTGGAATTCGTCGGTATTCCTCGCCAGTCTGACGATCTGGCGAAGAATTTTCCCTACGGCGACCAACGGCGCTTGGAAATTGCGCGCGCGCTGGCCAGCAAACCCGAACTTTTACTTCTCGACGAACCAACCGCGGGCATGAACATCCGCGAAAGCGCCGAAACGATGCACTTCATCCAGCAGCTGCGCGATGAATTGGGCATCACCATCATTCTGATCGAACATGACATGCGCGTGGTCATGGCCATTTCCGAGAGGATCACGGTTTTAGATTACGGACAAAAAATCGCCGAAGGAACGCCGAAAGAAATTCAAAACAACCCCAAGGTGATCGAAGCGTATCTTGGACGCGGCGCCGCCTCCGGCATTACGACATATCCTGCCACATAGCTTCCAGGAGCCTGATTGATGTCTTTGCTCGAACTTCGAGATGTCCACAGTTATTACGGCAACATCCACGCCTTGAAAGGTATTTCCATCGACGTCGAGGAAGGCGAGATCGTCACCTTGATCGGCACAAACGGCGCAGGTAAAACGACAACTTTGCGAACAATCAGCGGCGTTCTCAAACCACGCAAAGGATCGATCCGTTTCGACAATGAAGACTTGATCCCCTTCAAAATGCATGAAATCGTTTACAAAGGTATTGCCTTGGTCCCGGAAGGCCGACGCATCTTCTCGCGGCTCACGGTTTTTGAAAACCTGGATATGGGCGCTTACCACCGCACGGATGAAGATGGAATCGCAGAAGATATGGAGCGCGTTTTTACTTTGTTTCCCAGGCTCAAAGAGAGGGAGCATCAAGTCGCGGGAACGTTAAGTGGAGGCGAACAGCAAATGCTCGCAACCGGCCGCGCCCTGATGGCACATCCTCGTCTGATGCTGCTGGATGAACCTTCCATGGGTTTAGCACCCGTGCTCGTGGAGAGTATTTTCGACACCATTCTAGAGATCAATCGCGAGGGCAGAACCATTCTCCTCGTGGAGCAAAACGCTCACATGGCCCTCCAGGTTGCCCATCGCGGCTACGTGCTGCAAACCGGCGAGATCGTCTTGAGTGATACGGCCGAAGCGCTGCGTAATAATCCTATTGTCCAGAAGAGTTACTTTGGTATCGATTAGCCCTTGCCGCTGCTCGCATTTGCTTCCACACCTCCGACAAATCCCCGTTCTCCTACCTCCGCCTTAACTCAAGCTCGCTGAATTTATCCCGGCTTGTAAGCCTTCTGTAAGTTGGCGCTTTCTTTAAACTGCTAAGATGGGTTAGCAATAGCCACCGTGTCGGTATCAGGGGAAGAACGTTACAAACAATCATCTCAGGCTGAGTGAAGGTTTACGGGCACCCACATCTAACCCGAAACCGCTCAAAAGACAAGTCCTCGAGATACCTTTAGGGTCAGGCTTATTGCTCTCCTCCTCCTCAGAGCCCTCGCTGGCACGAGGGCTCTACTTTATCTCAGGAAAGTTCCTGGGCGCAGCACTTGCCTAGGAATTTCTCTGCACTATAATCTAGCTAACCTGTGTCGTGGGAATATAGTTATGGGTGCGGTAGCGACGATGGAGACCTACACGGTTCTATATGTCGAAGACACTGTAGACAACCGGATTCTCGTGCGACGCATCCTCCAAGCCCAAGGGTTCAACATTCTCGAAGCAGGAACTGCGAAAGAAGGGTTGGAACTCGCGCTTACCGGACAACCCGATATGATTCTCGTCGACATCAATCTGCCCGAGGTCGATGGCTTGACGTTTACACAGCACTTAAAGTCCGATCCCAAACTCGAGAACATACCCGTCGTCGCGCTGACTGCGAATGTGTTGCGCGGCGATCGAGAACGAAGTCTACTGGCAGGCTGCAACGGCTATATCCAAAAACCGATCGACGTCGATTTGTTTCCGTCGCAGATTGAATATTTCATTAAGCAGCCAACGCAATCGTGATTGACGAGAGTTGCGTCGATGAGCACCACAATAAAAGATCTTGTTGTACTAATCGTGGAAGACAACGTGGCAAATTTCTCCCTGATGGCGCGTTTACTCGAGCCGCTGGGTGTGTGCTGCGAGTGGAAATCATCGGGGTACGAAGTGGTTGAATATGCTGACACGATACCCCATGTTGATTTGATCCTGATGGACATCCGCTTGCCGTATGAAGATGGCTATCAAGCGCTGCAGAAATTGCACGCTTCCAAGTTGAAGGACATCCCGGTGGTCGCTGTGACCGCATACGCAAGTGAAGTGCAGATGAAGAAAGCACGCCAAGCCGGTTTCGACGGCTTCATCGGAAAACCACTTGACGCCGATCGTTTTCCACAACAAGTTCATCGTATTGTCTCCGGTGAACAGGTATGGGAGTTGGAGTAACCGTGTTTCAAAGATTGCTGGATCCTATACGTGCAAGAATTGCCGAATTCGAACAGGGCACCAGTCTGGGGCGAAAATTGATCGCTGTGCTCCTGCCGCTGGTGCTCATTCCCATGATCGTCATGGGACTGGCCGCATATCTTCAAACGCGCAACATCGTCCGGGAACAGCTCGAAGACGAGTTGGCCTCGCGCATCAACGATAAATTGTTTGACATCACCGATTGGATCACTGCGCGTGAAGAGCAATTGAAGTTGGACATTGAAGAAAATGCCGTGCGCAGCAGCGTTTCCGATTTACTCGAGCAGCACGAGGGTGAAACGATGTTCGACATACGGCAAGACAACTTGCGTGCCCTTTTGGAAGATAAACGTACTTCTCCCGCCAACATCTTGTTCGATGATTATCTCGTTGTCCGTACCTCGGACGGCCAGATTCTCGCCGCCACACAACAGACCTGGGAAAGCGAAAAAATCGATCCGGAGATTATGCGGGATCTCGTACTCTCGGAAACCAATACCTACGCTGCGATTGATCATCCCTTGTTCAGAATCTCCGAAGGAGAAAACTTCGCCATCCTCACCCATGCTCCGATCAGCCTTGGAGAAGGTGGTATTCATGAAACGATCCTCATCGGCGTGAGTACGAACTACTTTAAAACGGACATCGTCGAAGACATCCAACGCAAGTGGCTCTCGCCGCAGGACGAAGACGCTGAAATCGTTAACGTTTATATCGTGGCCGAGCCGAATATCTTTCTTGAAATTTCACCCAGCGGCATGATCGCCCTGCAGCGGTTCAACAGCGGCCACCCTGCCTTGTCGCATCCCAACGTGACTACACCCCGAACGCAGGAATACGAGGACATTTACGGTGAGAGTGTTCTCGGTTCGTACGCCTGGATGCCTACGGCTGGTATTGGGCTGACGGTGGAACTCCCCCGTTCGGCGTATCTTCCCGAGATCAACTCCTTGGCGCCCTTCTCGATTTTGCTCATCCTGCTGGCGACTTTGTTTACGCTCATCGTTGTACCGTTTTCCAGCAACCGGCTTTTACGACCGCTCGCCAATTTAACCGAATTCGCGCAACGCATGGCACGCGGTGATTGGCAATACCGCGTACCCATCGAGAGCGAGGATGAAGTCGGTGTGCTGTCGCAGTCCTTGAACATGATGGCCGAGGAATTAAGCCAATCCTATCGTTCTATGGAAGATAGAGTCTCCGACCGCACGCGCCAACTGCGAATTGCATCACAAGTAGCCCGCGTCGTCATTTCATCGCCATCGTTGGAAGACCTTCTTCGACGAGGTGTTGAGCTGATCAAATCGCAGTTTGGCTACTACCACGTTTCCATCTTCTTGATCGATGAAGAAGGCGAAAATGCACAACTCGCCGAATCATCCGGCGAAATCGGACAAGCGCTCAAAGCCCGCGGGCACAGTATGAAGGTCGGCGGGCAATCGATTATCGGCTGGGTTACAGCAAACAACCAGCCGCGTATCGCCTACGACGTAACCCAGGACCCACTGCACCTGGTCAACGAACTGCTGCCAGAGACTCGTTCGGAAGCTGCTGTTCCGCTCCAGGTTGCGGGACGCGTTTTGGGTGCGCTCGACATCCAGAGTACTCAAGCAGAAGCGTTTTCGCCTCAGGACATCGAAATTCTACAAACCTTGGCCGACCAGTTCTGCGCCGCGATTCAAAACGCGAAATTGGCCATCACTTCCATCACCGCCGCTGATCGTGCACGCCTCATGAGCCTAGTCACACAGGAACTCAGTCGACAGATGACGGTGGAAGATGTAATGCAGACGACAGCAAAATCACTCCATCGTGCTTTAGGCCATCCCGAAATCGTCGTCCGGATGAATACATCGGAAGAAGAAGCAAGTTACTACACCGAGTACCCCACATCAAGCGAAACAGACCGAGAAGCTTGAAATTCACTTTGGGAAAGATGTGACCATGAGCCGAAACATCGTCGCCATCACAGGAGCATCGGGTTACCTAGGCAAATTGCTAGTACCTGCGCTGCAAAAGGATCGAAAAATTGAACGCGTTATCGCTATTGATGTAGAGCCGCCTGCCGATCCGCCGCAATCCAAAAAAGTCGAGTTCATTCAAGCCGACGTGCGCGATGCAGATATCGCCAAGGCGATCAAAGGCGCGGACGTTTTGGTTCACATGGCCTTCAAGCTGTGGCGCTTTCCCGATTCAAAGGATCTTGATGAAGTCAACATCCGAGGTTCCTACAATATTTTCGAAGCAGCCGTTCAGGCAAAGGTCAAGAAATTAATATTCACCAGCAGCACAGTTGCCTACGGCATTCATGCGGACAATCCCATACCACTCTTGGAAAAGTTCCCGCTGCGACCGAACGAAGGACTTTATTACAGCCGGCAGAAAGCGGCCTGCGAAAAGAAACTGCATGAGATTCAGAAAAACCATCCGCGGATGCAGGTCACAATTCTGCGTCCGTGTGCCGTTGCCGGACCGAACGCGCCGCCCAATCAGTTCGACGCTTACATATCCGATCCGGCGATTGTGGTTCGTGGCTACGATCCACCTGCACAACTCGTCCACGAGGAGGATGTGATCCAGGCGCTGCGAATGGCCATCCACAAAGACCTTCCCGGCATCTACAATGTAACTGCCGACGAAACGCAAAGCCTGCGCCAGGCCACCCAATCCAGAGGCGGACGCGTTCTGGCGTTGCCCTTGTTTGTCATTAAACCGTTGCTCTCGCTCTTGTGGCGTTCGCGTAAAACGATCGCCGCACCGGAATGGATCCTCATGAGTATGTATCCATTCATTGCCAGCAACGAAAAGCTACGCGCCGAAGGTTGGAAACCGAAGTACACCACTCCGGCGATCTATGATTCCATCGTCGAGACATTCGGCAAGCCCAACTAGCAAGCCTGCGTATACTTGGAAGGAATATCATGCTCGATCGTTTGAATAAAATTCTCGCCCCAACATCGCTCGATCCGGAAATCGCTCATCGGCAGTACGTCCTCAACATCGTGCTGCTGGGGCTAGCGGGACCTGGATTTCTATTCGGCCTGATCATGACCGGGTTGTGGCTTGCTGGACTTACGCCCGCCGCAGGCGCGATTTCCGGCTTGGGCGTACAGCCATTCTACATTCTGGCTTACTGGTTGGGCCGGCGAGGCAAGCTCAACGCCGCCGGATACATTCCAACCATGGTCATCTTTCTGGTGATGGCCGCTTCCTCGTTTATCGTGGGCATCGGCCACGTCACCATTATCGGCTTCGCCATGGTCATCTCCACCGCCGGCATTTTGATCGGTCTGAGCGCATCCATCCTGTTTACACTGCTCAGTGTCGCCGCTTATGCTGCCGCCGGCTTTGCCCAGTTGAATGGGCTCATTCCCGAGGCAATGTTCCCGACCTCCTCGATCGCCGCAGACGCGATCGGATTGGGTCTGGGTCTGGTCGTCATCGTGGTGATGAACTGGCTCTCGATGCGTGAGATGGAAAACGCCCTTGCCCGCGAACGCAGCCTCGCCAAAGAACTGCAAACGCACAGCAGCGGCCTGGAAGAAGTCGTACAGGTGCGTACGCTGGACCTACAGCGGCGTGCGCTTCAACTGCAGACGACCGCCGAGATTGCCAAGATCACCAACGAGATCCGGGATCCATATCTGATCATCTCCCGCACCGTGGAAATGATTCGTGAACGCTTCGGATACTATCACGCTTCGGTATACACGATGGACAGCACCGGCAACTGGGCGGAACTCTCAGCCAGTACCGGAGATGCGGGACAGCGGATGTTATCCAGAGGACACAGACTGGGCGTGGGCAGCGCCAGCATCGTCGGCTGGGCGACAGGCAACCGATTGTCTCGTGTGGCCAACGACGTTTCGCAAGATCCCTTCTACTTCGCAAATCCCTTGCTTCCGGACTCCCGCTCCGAGATGGCCGCACCCTTGCTGGTCGGCGACAGGTTGTTGGGTGCGCTCGACGTCCAAAGCAGGGAAGTGAATGCCTTTTCTGAGGCCGATGTGCGCACAATGGAAGTCATCGCCGATGAATTGGCAGCCTCGATCGAGAGTTCAACCACCCAACTTGAAATGATGGAGGAATTGGAACGTCTTGAGAACATCACCCGCGTCCAAACGCGGGATTCCTGGCAGAGATTGAGCCGCTCCAGCATGTCCCCCATAATTCATCTTAGCCCTTCGGGTGAAATCACCCCACTCGTGGATGAGGATTTCCCTTCCATTGATATTGCCATAGAAACCGGCCAACCTGCGCGCACGGACGACGATCGTGAGATTGCCGTGCCGATTATCGTGCGCGGCGAAATTATCGCCACGATCGCCGCGCGGAAACCTTTCGGAGAAGAAGGATGGACCGACGATGAAGTTGCCTTCTTCGAAGCCGTGGCCGGCCAAGCGGCGCTTTCGATGGAGAACGCCCGCCAGCGTACGGAAGAACAACGCAGGATGAGCGAACTCGAAGTCCTCAACCGTGTGAGCCAGGCCGTCTCGCAGATGATCCAACTTGATACGCTCTTCAGAGTCGTGCATCGCCAAATCCGGCAGATCCTCGGCGATACGGACATGTCGGTGGCGATCTATTCTCCCGAGAGCGAAACCATAAGCTTCCCCTACACGTCTGAACGTGGAGAAAGCATCGAACGGCCCCCCACTCCTCTGGGCGAGGGTTTGACCTCCACAGTGATCCGCTCCCGCCAACCTCTGCTGCTTGTGGAAGACGCCGAACGGATCGCATCCGCATTGGGGGCGGTGCAGATCGGCGTTCCTGCAAAATCCTGGCTCGGTGTTCCCATGTTGATTGGTGATGATGTCGTCGGGGTGATCACGGTCCAGGACCTCGAATACGAGCATCGTTATACCGAAGACGACGTAGCATTATTGAGCACGATTGCCAGCCAGGTCGCGGCTGCCATTCAGAATGAGCGGCTGCTCGGCCAGGTTCAGCGTGCTGCCAGGAGAGAACGCCTGACGCGAGAAATCGCCAGCAAGGTGCGCAGAGCCCCAGATATGCGCAACATCCTGCAAACCACGGCTCGCGAACTCAGTCAGGCGCTGCATGCCGCCAAGATAACCGTAAGCTTGGGCGAATCGAAAGAGAGCGATTTGCCGGCTGAATTACCTGAAAACGGCGACGATCAGGAGCCGGGTGATGCTGACTCGTCCTCCGAGGAGTTCGTCCTATGATCCCAAGAATTGCGCTTTTCTTTTCCCGTATCCGCATGCAAATACGCCGAATTGGATTTGCCACCAAATTGTCGCTTATATCATTACTCGCCGTGTTCATCCTTTCCGTCGTTCTGCTGCTCTTGTCCAGGATCATCCATTTCTCCAACACTTTCTTCTTGCTCACCATCGTAGTGTTCGTTGTTCTGATCCCGGTTATCACACTCGTTGTCGCTCGAAGATCACTGCATCCGTTGGTGGAAGTTACAGACCTGATCGAACACATTTCTCGCGGAGAATGGGGCCACCGCGTCGATGTCAGGAACGAAGATGAATTCGGAATGTTGGGCCATTCACTTAACGAGATGTTGAACGAGCTGCAGAATACCTACAGCGCATTGGAAGATCGCCTGCGCGATCGGACGCAGTTAATTCGCTCGGCGTCGGAAGTGGCACGTAATGCCGTTTCCATCCGGGATTTCAATCGACTGCTCGTCGAAGTTGCCAATCTCATTTCGAGAAGATTCGGATACTATCACGTCGGCGTGTTCCTGCTCGACGAACTCGGAGAGAATGCTGTCCTGCGAGCCGCGTCGTCCGAAGGCGGACAACGTATGCTCAATCGAGGCCACAGCCTGGCGGTAGGGAGAGTGGGCATTGTTGGCCACGTTGCAGGCTCCGGGAAAGCGCGCATCGCTTCAGACGTCGGTGTCGATTCGCATTTCTTCGCCAACCCCGATCTTCCCCAAACGAGATCCGAAATGGCACTGCCGATGTTGGCGAGCGACAAACTGATCGGTGTGCTCGATGTGCAGAGCACACAATCGAACGCCTTCAGCGACGATGACGTTCTCATCCTGCAAACCATCGCAGATCAATTGGCTGTCTCGGTAGAGAATTCTCAACTGCTGCAGGATCAAGTGAAATATGCCTTCACGCTCCGCAGGATCATCGAAATCGACAACCGACTGGCCAGCCAAACCGACTACACGCAGCTGTTGAACGACATCCCACAAATCATACGCGATCATCTCAATTTCGCCGGAGTTTCGTTGGCGCTGGTCGAAGGCGATGAGATCATCGTCCAGAGTTCAGCCGCCAGCGAACCCAGGCTAAAGACACCCGTAGGCATGAGCATGCCGCTCGGCCACGGCATTTACGGCCGGGTCATCGACGCCAAGTCGCCTTTGGTCACGGTGGGCACGCCGCAAAGAACGGCCACGGGCGTTACGGCTTCCCTGGAGGGAACACCCACCACAATTTGCGCACCGATTCTTTCGAGCGGCCAAGTTTCCGGGGCGCTCGCCGTCACCTTCGAGCGGTACCGTCCAGGCGAGAAAGACATCGAAGTGTTGGAAATGCTGGCCAGCCAGGTCTCGCTTGTGCTCGAAAACACACAGATACTGGAGGAGATGCAGCAGAGTCTACAACACGTCGATGCACTGCTGCAGCAGCAAACGACTGGCGCATGGGACGATATTTTCGATTCAATGCGAGCCATCGATCAAGGAACCGTCGTCGAGTACGGCAGCGACCAGAATCCCATGGATCTGTCGGAAGACGCACCGTCGCACGCCACGGACATCGAATTGCGCGGCGAGATCATTGGCAGCCTGAACATCCTTCGCAAGAGCACGGAAGATTGGACGGACGACGATCAGGCCATCCTCGAAGCCGTGGCGGACGAAGTCGCCAGCGCACTCGAACAAGCCCGCCTCATGGAAGAACTGCAGCGCCGGGCGACCCAGCTGCAAACGGCCGCCGAAGTCGCCCGAGACGCAACGGGATTGCTCGATCTCGACACCCTTCTCGGAAGGACCGTCAACCTGATCCGCGAACGATTCGATTTCTACCACGTGGGTGTGTTCTTGCTTGACGACGATGGCGAGAACGTCATCATCAAAGAAGCCACCGGCGATGCCGGCGAAGCCATGAAGCGCGATGCATTTTCATTGCCCGTCGGTTCGACATCGGTGACCGGCCATGTCGTCCAAACGGGTGCATCCTATGTCGCTCACAATATCTCCCAGGACCCCTACTATCTTCCCAATCCGCTGCTGCCGGAAACAAAAACCCAATTGGGCATTCCGCTGCGAATTGGCGATTATGTCATTGGCGCAATGGACGTCCAGCACACCACAGCACACACGTTCAGCGAAGATGATATCGCCGTACTTGAAATTCTCGGCGACCAACTGGCTGTCGCTGTCCAGAACGCCAAAAACTACGAAGAGGCGCTGCACCGAGCGAAACGCGAGCAAGCCGTCATGGATATTACGATGAAGGTTCGTTCTAAAGCGAATATCGATGACATGCTGCGCACAGCGGCGAAGGAAATGCAGCAAACTCTCGGCGCACGACGCGTGAAAATTCAATTGGCCGAAGAACTTCTGCACCCCGATACAGATGGAGACGGTGCGAGTGAAAACCATAGCCCTGCTGACGACTCCCTTGACTCCGAGGGATCATTCACAGAAGAAGGAGCAGCATGACCTGCGTAATCACGATAGCCAATGAAAAAGGCGGTGTCGCCAAAACGACGTCGACGATCTCCTTGGGCGCTGCGCTGGCCAAAGACGGTCAGCAGGTGCTCGTCGTCGACCTCGACCCGCAGGCGAATTTAACGCTGTCTTTGGGTATCAAACCCAAGAGCGTGGCCCGTACGACGACCGACATTCTCCTGGGCAACCAGGATATCGGCTCGATATCCCAGGAAACCGGAGTCCCCGGGCTGTTTATCGCACCGTCGAATCAGGATTTGAGTATGGCGGAACGCTATCTTACGGTGCGTGATGGCTATGAATTCATCTTGCGGGGAGCGCTCGCAGCAAACGCTTCATCCCACGATTTCATCGTAATCGACTGCCCACCTGCGCTGGGACCCATCACCCATTCCGCGCTGGTGGCAGCCAACTTGCTCATCATCCCGACGCAATGCGAATTCTTCTCGGCCAATGCCCTGCGGGATATGCTCAACATGATCCGCTCGGTCCGACAAAATTCCAATCCGCAGCTGCATTACCGTATCCTGATGACCATGGTCGATCTGCGCAACCGGATGCACCGCAGTTTGCTGGATCAAATCCAAAAAGCTTTCGGAACGGCCGTTTTCAAAACGATCATTCAGTTGGATACGAAACTCAGGGAAAGCCCGTTATTCAGCCAACCGATCACTGAATACGCACCGAGCAGTCGCGGTGCCATACAATACAGTGAACTGGCGAAGGAAGTAATGCAATATGCCCACGAATTCGCTTGAAAACCTGCGCAACCGTCTCGAGAATCTGCTTTCCGGGCTGCTCGAGGTAACGCCCCGAACCGGCACCCTCGATGGAGCGGCGGTCACACCCTCCCAGAAATTGGAGCCGGAAGGCTTTGTCTTCGAAACCGATCTGGAGGGAAAATTCGTCTGGTGCAGCCCGGAAGTCGAACGCATCCTCGGCCGATCGCCCGACGAACTCGAAGGTACGTCGATCAGCGAAATCGCCTTGTCAGCGGATAAATCGAAAGAGTTCCAGGAACGCATTGAAGCGGAACAGCCGATCTACAATTTCAGGGCGCAAGCGCGCAACGAGCAGGGCAAGCTGTTGACCCTGCTCTTCAACGCCCTGGTTCGAGCCGATCCTGCCGGCATTCGTCTTGGTTATCGCGGCGTCGCACAAGCCATCTTCTTCGAAGAACCTCTTCCGGTGCAAGAAGGCCAAAGGGTGGACACCTCGCAAATGGCCGCCATGCAGTATCTGACCTCCGGCATCTTCTGGGGAGAAACCGCGGGATACCTTGCTGATGAATTGGGTGCTCGTCCACTTTCCCTTCCCGAGGACGGCGTTGTATTGGATGAAGCGCCCGGCGATAATGTCTTGCGAATTCCCATTCGAGACCAGGATCGAGTCTTCGGCGTGATCGAAATGGAGAAACCGCTCCATACGCAAGGTTGGGCTGTTGAAGAACAGGACATCGCAGAAGGCGTGGCCAACGATCTTGCCCTGGCTTTGCAAAGCGCCCGCACCCACCAACTGACGCAACAAGCCCTGGATGAAATGCGGGAGGTTGACAAACTCAAGAGCCAATTCTTGGCCAACATGAGTCACGAACTGCGAACGCCGCTCAACTCCATCATCGGATTTTCACGCGTTATCCTGAAAGGAATCGACGGTCCAATCACGGATACCCAGGAACAAGACCTGAACGCCATCTACAACGCCGGCCAGCACCTTCTCGGTTTAATCAACGACATGCTCGATGTTTCCAGAATCGAAGCCGGCAAGATGGAATTGACCTTCTCGGAAGTGGATGTTAAAGAGATCATCCGCGGCGTGTTGGCGACCGCGGTCGGTCTGGTTAAGGACAAACCCATCGAGATCCGCTCCGATGTCCCGGACGATCTTCCACTGATTTGGGCGGACAACATCCGTGTGCGCCAAATCTTGCTCAACCTGCTTTCCAACGCAGCCAAGTTCACAGCCGAAGGTGAGATCGGACTGACCGTACGCGTCGAAGATGATGAAGAACCCGGAAAGCTCTTGATTACCGTCTCCGACACAGGGCAAGGCATCGAAGATGTCGACCAAGAGAAGCTCTTTGAGCCCTTCTCGCAAGTGGACGCATCTCCGACGCGAAAAACCGGTGGCACGGGATTGGGATTGTCGATCTGCCATTATCTTGTCGAGCTTCACGGCGGTGAAATCTGGGTCGACAGTACACCCGGCGAAGGCAGCGTTTTTTCGTTCACGTTGCCCATAAGGCCATCCGAACCGCTTACAGTGGATGCAATTTCCAACGCAGACTAGCCAGGAAGCAACTGTGCTGAATCCAGCTGGACAAGTCTTCCCGGCCAGCCGCAACGCAGCCGGCGCGAGCGGTAATTTTAGGGACGCCCGCTTCCGTTTTATCGAACCATTCCGATGACGCAGCACGTATCCATCGTTTGTATCGATTGCGGTGCGGCCGCCCCATTCCATCCCCTCGAATTCGCTTGCCCGTCTTGCGGCAGCGTTTGGCGACAAGCCGAGTACGATCTCGAATTCGCCCGTCAAGCGTGGAGCGAAAATCTGTCCGCACGCCCCTTCGATCTCTGGCGCTACCACGAACTGCTTCCCATCCGAAATCCGCAACCGACTGTGATGATGGGCGAAGGCGGAACCCCCTTGCTGCGGGCGGCGAATCTCGGCCGCCTGTTGGGCTTGCCCAACTTGTACATCAAAGACGAGCGCCAGGGTCCGACGGCTTCATTCAAAGACCGCCAGGCTGCCCTGACTGTCGCGGTGCTCCTGGATGCCGGCCTTAAAGAAACCGTTGTCGCCTCCACCGGCAACGTAGCCATCGCCTTTTCCGCTTACTGCGCCAGAGCGGGCGTGAAACTCTGGGCTTTCATCACCAGCCTCGTCCCCGCGCCCAAGATGCACGAAGTCGCCATCTACGGCACGCGCCTGATTAAAGTGGCCAGCACCTACGACCAAACCAAAAAACTGGCGGCCCAGTTCGCCCAGGAACGAGGTCTCTACATCGATCGCGGCGTCCGCAGCATCGCAGCCGTCGAATCGATGAAAACTTTGGCGTACGAGATTGCGGAGCAACTGGGAAACGAGGACACATCGTCGTGGCGCGCACCCGATTGGTATATCCAATCTGTCAGTGGAGGAATCGGTCCCGTCGGAGTGATCAAGGGCTTCACAGAACTGCTGCGTATGAACCTGATCGAAAAGGTGCCTGCAATCGCCTGTATTCAAACTGCCGGCTGCTCGCCCATGGTCGATGCCTGGCATAAAGGGCTGGAACAGGCCGTTCCCGTGCGGTCCCCCAATACCCTGATTTCCACGCTGAGCACCGGCGATCCAGGACGTACGTACAGCTTGCTGCGGGAACGCATGCACGCAGGTTCCGGCGGCGCGATGGAGAGCGTTACGGACGAAGAAGCCTACCAGGCCATGCACACTCTGGCGAAAATAGAAGGTTTGTCCATCGAACCTGCCGCCGCCGTTGCCTTCGCGGGGCTGATCAAATTAGCGCGTAACGGCAAGATCGACCCAAGCCAAACCATCGTCGTGAACTGCTCCGGGCATACGATGCCCATCGAGAAAAGCATCTTGGGGGACGGATGGGCGCAGGATGTCGTTCTTCCGGATTACTCGACGCTGGAACAACCCGAGGAAGGCTTACTCGCCGCACTCGAACATCTCGACTCGCAACGCATCCACAACATCCTCATCGTCGACGATCACGCCGACGCACGTCTGTTGATTTCCCGCATCCTTCAAGCCCAGGCAGACTACAATCTCGTCGAGGCATCATCCGGCATGCAAGCGCTCGAATTGGCCGAGAAAAACCCACCCGATCTCGTCATTCTCGATCTGATGATGCCGGAATTGGATGGGTTTTCGGTTCTCGAGCGTTTGAAACAGAGCTCCAAAACGATCGACATTCCCGTCATCGTCATCACCGCCAAGCAGTTGAGCGCCGGCGAGAAGGAACGCCTACGCGGTAAAATCGCCCGCCTGATGACCAAAGGTGATTTTCTCAGCGAAGAGCTGCTCGCAGAAATCGAACGCATTCTGGGATGAGCGAGGGCATGATATTGGAATGCCGGTGTAAATCACTGTGAAACCGAACGTACAGAACCTCCGTGGCGTTGCGGTTGCCTCTGGATCCGCCGGGTTGATCGGCCTGACGCCGATTTTCGGCAAACTGGCCATCCAGGCGGGGATGTTCTCGATTTCCGTCGTAGCCGCCCGTACCGCCGCAGCGGCGGTGTTGCTCTTCGTAGTAATGCTTCTTTTTCAACGGAAATACCTGTATATATTCCCGGTCGGATTTGTCGGCTGTATGATCGCCGGCAGCCTCAATGGCTTGGGGTCGTTGTTCTTCTATATCGGCCTGGCCCGGGTCGACGCCAGTCTCTCACAAATGCTCTTTTCGCTCTATCCGCTTTTCGTGGCCCTGCTGCTGTACCTGGACGGATTGAAACACTCAAAGATCACGTTTCTGGCGCTGCTGCTCAGCATCCCCGCAGTCTACTTCCTGACTCAGGCTTCGACGGTAGGAATCGAATTTCGCGATGTTCTCTATCCCCTGTTGGCCGGTTTGTTCTATGCACTGCATATTCCAATCAATCAGCGTGTGCTGTTTGAAGCACCTCCCCCAACGGTCACGCTCTACACCCTTCTCGCCATGACCATGGTTGTCGTCCCCGCAGAATTCATCTTCGCGCCGACTGTTTTCAGCGTTCCACAATCTGCACTGGTCCCGCTGATCGCCTTGACGCTGGTTACGTTCTTTTCACGCCTGGCGCTATTTTCGGGCGTGAAAACGATCGGGGGAATGCGCACCTCACTGCTCGGCTTGGGCCAGGTGCTGGTTACCGTTAGTATAGCTTACGTATGGTTGGGAGAATCGCTCAGCGTGTATCAATGGCTCGGCGCCTTGCTGCTAGTGGTCGCCTTGATCCTGGTCGGCACGGATAAACCCATCGCCGCGCCGCTCCGCTCACGAGGTTGGCTGCGCTGGCTCAGTCCCAGAATCCGGCGAAACGAGTGATTCTGCATTCAATGCCGTTGTCCATCCACGCAGTTCAGAACCACTGACGGCGCTCAGAGAGCTGAGAACACCGAGATTTTGGTATTGGAAGGGGATGAATTCGGTGTAATCAACCAAGCAGAACCACCGATGTCGCTGAGTAAGCTGATTGCACTGAGGACAATAATATCTACAGCGACAAAATTCAGTGTAATCAGTCTACTCAATGCCTCAGCGGTTCAAATCCAACAGTGGTCTTGAGTACAGAGATCAAAGAACCTTCTTCAAGTAATACCGCCTTGTTCCCTTGCCCGCGCTTCAGCCCTGCGCTTCAACTCAGATCCAATTCCTTGGTGTCTCCATTCACTGTCGATCCACAACAATTCCACTTCTAACTGAGATGCTTGTTCGTGAAGAGAAAATCAACGCTCGAATTCCTTGCTATCCGCCTTAAGCGACGCAGGTTTGATAATAGAATACCTGCGTATCGGATCGAGAAGCAGCGGCGTCGATATTCTTTGCCGCTGATCACAAGGGTATTTCACATATTTGCCGCATGCGTAGATAATTGGTGACTTTCGGTCCATCCTCGGATACAACGGCTGTGCTATACTCCACCCGATACCAACGATGTACACGGAGAACGAACGATGAAACACTTCCTTGCCATATCCGATCTCGACCGCGAAGAGATTCAAGCCTTGCTGGATTTAGCCATCCGCTTGAAGAGGGAACGCCGTGAGGGCGGGAATAAACCACTGCTGACCGGCAAGAATCTGGCCATGGTTTTTCAGAAACCCAGCCTGCGCACGCGCGTTTCTTTCGAAATGGGGATGCGTCAGCTCGGTGGTGATGCGCTCTACTTATCACCCAACGAAATCGGCCTGGGAAAACGCGAAGCGATCTCTGATGTAAGTCGAGTGCTTTCCGGTTACGTCGATGGGATCATGGCACGGGTATTTGCACACGAACATGTACTCGAGCTGGCGCGCCACGCCAGCGTACCCGTGATCAACGGCCTGAGTGATTACAATCATCCCTGCCAGGCATTGGCCGACGTACTCACCATCCTGGAACATTTCGGATCGTTCGATGGCATCAACGTGACCTATGTAGGCGACGGCAACAACGTGGCGGTTTCCCTGCTCTTTGCCTGCGCACTGCTGGGCATGAACTTCACCATCACCGCGCCGCAGGGATATTCCCTTCCGGAAAGCGTGTTTTCCGAGGCAGAATCGCTGGCGGGAGTATCCGTCCTCGAGTTCCGCGCCCTGCAAGACCCGTATGAAGCCGTCAAGGGCACGCAGGTGATCTACACCGACACCTGGGTGAGCATGGGCCAGGAAGAGGAAACCAAACAACGTCAAAAAGTATTCCCGCCCTATCAGGTGAACGGGGACCTGCTGGCGCAAGCCGACCCGAAAGCGATCGTGCTGCATTGTCTGCCTGCACACCGCGGCCAGGAAATCACCGACGAGGTTATGGACGGCGGACAATCGCGCATTTTTCAGCAAGCCGAGAATCGCATGCACGCCCAGAAAGCCATCCTGGCCGAATTGATGGGCTGATCCGGCCCGCATGGAGAATGGACAAATTGAAAACTCGAACACTGACCTGCCATTCGTACGCCCGCTTCATCCTGGTGCAGCCATGATGCGGCGCGCCAAAATCGTCGCCACGATCGGGCCCGCATCGATTGGCATCGATCGATTAAAAGAACTCGTCGCCGCCGGCATGGATGTCGCCCGTTTGAATTTCTCGCACGGCGATCACGACTTCCACGCCGAGACCATACGCCAACTACGCCAGGTAAGCGATGAAACGGGCAAAGCCATCGCCATCCTGCAGGACTTGAGCGGACCGAAATTACGTACGGGTACGCTCGAAAATGATCAACCCATCCAGCTGGAAGAAGGCAAGAAGATCAGTCTGATCACGGAACCTGTAGCGGGCACCGCCGAACGTATTTACGTCGATTATGAAGCGCTGCCTTCCGATGTAAAACCCGGGGACCGCATCCTGCTCGACGACGGCAGCATTGAGTTACGCGTGTTGAAGACCACGGAAAACGAAGTGCAAACCGAGGTGATCAATAGCGGCCTGCTGGGCAGTCATAAAGGCATCAATTTGCCGGGGGTCGTCCTGTCAGCGCCGGCGCTTTCAAAACAAGATCTCGCTGATCTGGCCTTCGGCATCCATCAGGGCGTCGATGCGGTGGCGCTTTCCTTCGTGCGCCGCGCTGAGGACATTCACACGTTGCGCGGCGCCATTGCTGCCTGCTGCTCCGAACGCCAGAACTTGCCGGTGATCGCCAAATTGGAACGCCCGGAGGCGGTTGCACGTCTCGATCCCATCCTCGAAGCCTCCGACGGGGTGATGGTGGCGCGCGGCGACCTGGGCGTGGAGGTCGCTCCCGAGTGCGTGCCCTCGATCCAGAAGGAAATCATCCGGCGTGCCAACGAAGAGCACCGCATCGTGATCACGGCAACGCAGATGCTGGAAACGATGATGGAAAATCCCCACCCCACGCGGGCCGAAGCCTCGGATGTGGCCAACGCGGTTTTCGACGGCAGCGACGCGCTGATGCTCTCCGGGGAGACTGCAGTGGGAAAATATCCCATCAAATCCATCGAGACCATGGTGCGCATCATCATCGATGCGGAAGCGCACATGTCCGAATGGGGACAGGACTTTTACAACAGCACGCTGGAAACCAGCGATGACGCCGTCGCCACGACACATGCCGCGCGTATGCTGGCCCACGACCGCGACGTGGCGGCCATCGCCGTTTTCACCCGCTCGGGCCGCACGGCGAATTTGATGTCCAGCGTGCGGCCGCGTGTGCCCATCTGGGCCTTCACTCCCGATCCGACGACCTATCAGCGTCTGGCACTGCTCTGGGGCGTGCAGCCATTCCTCATGCCCATGGCGCATTCGGTGGAAGAGATGATCGAGCACGTGCGCGCCTCCTGCCTGGCTTCCGGACTGGCGCAGCGCGGCGATCAGGTTGTGCTCGTCGCCAGCCTGCCCATCGGGGCGATGGGCATCCCCAACTTCACCTTGCTGCATCGTCTGGAATAACAGAGAAGACGAATCGCTGCGTCGCAGCCGCAGGCCATGAGATTTAATGGCACGTCTGCAGCGCGCCACGCATTATTTTATATTTGTTCAGGGATGGAAGAATGGTGCATGCTGCGGGAAAGGGATCGGCCGGGGTCAGATCTTCCTGACGCGATCTCCGACCCGAATTATCCCGGCCTGGATCACCTTTGCATTAATCCCGCGTAAATGCAGCTCCTTGCCTGCAGCCGAGTTGACGAATTTCGTTGCATCCGTGCCAAATCGTTGCACAAATTTCTTGCAGCCGGTGTGGGGTTTCGCAGTGATCTCTATGACGGCCGTGCCCAGCGCCAAGCGGCTCCCTGGAGGCAAGTTTTCAGCACTCAGGTCCATATCGATATACAGTTGATCGCCAGCCAGCGGCCAGCGTTCTCGGTCCTGGGCGATTAGGGCAATCGTACGTGCGTTCATGACATTGAGCTGTCCATCAGGATCGGGTGGATCGTCAGCTGTGCGAAAACTGCCGCGTGTGCTCCAGTTATCGCCTGCCAGGCCTTCCTGCGGGTCGAGCATACCTTCCTGCAGCACTTCTCGCGCCTCGATCTGCGGGCGCCGTACAATCATTTCGAGCACACCGTCGTCTTTCGGCGACCGGCGTATTTCATCCAATCCGGATTCAAGTTTCGCCAGCGTCAAATGGTTTACATCCGCCATTATGAACTACCTCTTCCCGTGTTTTATATGACTGCACCATAGCTGCTGCTACATCTCGGATTAGCATACAATGTCCGAGGCGCAGATTCAAGCAGCTTCACCGAAAGATGATTATAATCAGGCGAAGCTCGTGCTTTTCCAGGGCAATGACCTCAGCACGTAAATTTGCCTCTCAGCAGTACTTGCCACGAGATAACAATCAAATTGGAGTTTTCGCATGCTCGTCATCCTGCGCCCAAACACGAATGAAAAATCGGATGAGTATATCCAAACATGGGATTTTCTGTCCCATTTGCAAAACATCCAGCTCAAAAAACACATCGTCCTGGGAAAACAGCAAACCCTCACGGAAATATACCTCATCGGCGATACGTCCCGAGTAGATCGCCAACAGATCGCAACGCTGCCCGCCGTAGAGCGTGTGATCAAAATATCAGAGGGGTATCGCATCCTCGGGCGGCATCATGATAATAAGCGGGCAGTCGGCTTCGAATACAACGGAGTTCAATTCAATCAGGACAACCTGCACATATTCGCCGGTCTCTGCGCGGTGGACAACCGAAAACACGCGGAGCAGATGATGAAGGCGCTGCAGGAGAACGGACAATGCTGCACGCGCATGGGTGCCTATAAACCACGCACCAATCCGTATTCATTTCAGGGACATGGCAAAGGCTGCTTACCGTATATTTTCGAATTGGCCGGAAAGTACGGCATCAAAGTCATCGCCATGGAAATCACCCACGAGCGCCAAATTGGTGAAATCAGCGAATGCCTGGAACAAACCGGCCGCCCTACCGGCGTCATCCTACAGGTCGGTACGCGCAACATCCAGAACTTCGAGTTGCTGAAAGAAATCGGCCGCCAGCAGGAATTTCCGGTATTATTGAAGCGCGGCTTCGGCATCACGCTGAGTGAATCGTTGAATGCGGCAGAGTATTTGGCCAGCGAAGGCAATGCCAACGTAATCTTCTGCCTGCGAGGCATGAAGACCTCATTCGGAAATCCGCATCGTAACTTTGTCGACTTCAGTCACGTACCGGTAGTCAAGCGATTGACGCGCATGCCCGTGTGCGTCGATCCATCGCATTCGGTCGGCGTGCGAGACAAGGCTCCGGATGGTCTGCTGGAAATTTTCCACGCCACGGCGCAAGGCATCATCGCCGGCGCCAACGCCGTGCTGGTCGATTTCCATCCCGAGCCACATACAGCCCTGGTAGACGGTCCCCAAGCCCTGTACCTGGATGAACTACCCGCTTTTCTGGAGGACATCCGCATCACGCGGGAAGCCTACGAAAAGCGGCGCCGGCTCACCGAACAGCTGATCGATCATGATGCGGAAGCGTAAAGCCCATTTCTTTTGAACTAGAATAGTCCCGATATCATCTCTGCCTCAAGATATGTCGGTCTGTCGTCCAATTGCGGGAGATGATGCTCGCTTGGTCTGTTTGTGAAACCAATATAGAATGTAGACGACTCACATCGGCCCAACCAAACGCTCTGGCGCAACGTCAACGCTCCTACACCGCTCGATTAAATGGAGACTCTTTCAATGCCGGTTTTATATGCAATACACAAGGAGATAGGTTTGGTTGTTTGCCACCTTCGAGACACTACGGAAGATAACGATATGATAGCGGTCTACACTGCGATGTATACCGATCCATCATTCGACCCAGCCTTCGCAAAGTTGATCGACCTGCGGGAGACCGACGGCCGCGGCCGGAGCTCCGATGCACTGCACGCACTGGCCGGTTTGGTCCAAAGCCACTACGCCGGTACGGATGTGAAGTCAAAAGTGGCCATCATCGCCCCCGCAGACCTGTCCTTCGGCCTGGGGCGTGTGTACGATGGACTCACTGCCGAAAGCGGCGAAGAGGTGTCCGTATTCCGCACAGCAACCGATGCCTTCGATTGACTGGGGATCGACTCAAGCATCTAGGATCTCGAAAAATTACACTCCCCTATTTGAGACGGACAAAGATGAAATTTAATTCGAATGAAATGAGCCAATCGCTGAGCCGAATCGGTTTCTGGTCGGGGATATTGACGGCGATTTTCACCATCTGGTTCACCGTTGCCTTCTTCGCCTGGTACGCCGTCTCCCCGCCCAGCGAATGGCAGGACATCCAAACCTACGCCGCAGCGTTCCAATCTGCCCCATTCCTGGTCTGGGTCGTGCCCTGCGTTTTACTCGCCTTGACCTTCCCGGTGTTGATGGCCAGCATCTATCTACTCGCATCGAGGGAGAAGAAGATCTGGGGCTTGCTCGGCCTGATCTTTGCCCTGATCTACGCCGCGATTCTGGGCTTCAACTATTGGATTCAACTCGCTGTGGTCTCGCCCGCGCTGGCCGCCGGCCACACGGAGGGGCTGACGCCGTTCATCATCGGCAGCCCGGTCTCCATCGCCTTCTCGCTGGAAGGGCTGGGTTACAGCCTGATGGGCCTATCGATGCTTTTCGCCGGGCTCGTTTTCTCCGGCGGCAGACTCGAAATCTGGATCCGCCGTCTGCTGCTGCTCAATGGGATTCAGGTCGCCGTGGTCATTGCTGGATTTTTAAACCTATGGGTGGTGACCATGATATCGCTCGTCATCTGGTGCCTCAGCTTTCCCGTAGTGGCCGTGCTGCTGGCCATCTTGTTTCGCAGAGCGGGACGGTCGTCACAGAATTTGGCCTCCTGGTGAATCGGTAAAATGAACCTGGAGTCTTTCTCCAAATCGAAGATCGGTAAATTCATCATCCGAGTCATGGCGAGCTTGATGGAAAGCCGCTTTCGATACCGCTTCTCCAAGCCGGAACCGGTCGTGGGCGGCGCGGACATTCAACCCGGGCAGTCCGTCCTGGAGCTGGGCTGCGGCACAGGTTTCTTCACGCCGACGATCGCAAGCCGGATCGGCGAACGAGGATCGTTGACGGCCATGGATTTGCTGCCGGCGTCGGTTGAAGCCGTGTTCAGAAAAGTGCGAGAGGCCGAGCTGAACAACGTGCGCGTGGTCCAAGGGGATGCCTTGAACACCGAACTGGATAACGAAAGTGTGGACGCTGTGCTACTCTTCGGCGTGATCCCGGCCCCGATGCTGCCCCTAGATCGGCTGCTACCCGAGATGCAGCGCATCCTCAAGCCGGGAGGAGTTCTGGTAGTCTGGCCTGCGAGCTGGATGCGCCGCGTCATCCCGCACTCAGGTTTGTTTACCTTCGCCGCTAAACGAAACGGCGTGCTCAATTTCAAACGCAGCTAGCGTGTATCAAGCTTCCAAAACAGGCAGAATCGTTTATTCTCCCAAAATTGTCCGCAGATTGTCCCCCTCATGTCCGACAAGAGCTCATCCTACGGCTTATGCTGGGAACAGTTTTCTACCTCATCCGGGAGGTAGAGATTCTCGTAAAGGAAACCGAAAATGAATACCAAACCGGACTTTTTCGATTTTGCGGCCGAGGTCGGCCTGACGAAACACATCGGCAGTCTTGAAGCCACGCGTAAGCTGCTCGACCTGTGTTACATCAGCGAGGCGGGGATGGTGCTCGACGTCGGCTGCGGTGCAGGCGCCACGCCGGCGTTCATCGCCAGGGAATTCGGCTGCCGGGTGTTCGGCGTGGACATTAAAGCGGGCATGGTCGAACGTGCCAACGAAGCCGCAGCCCGCGCCGGCGTCTCGCACCTCGTAGAATGCCGTGTCGGCGACGCACAGAACTTGCCCTTCGAGGACGATTTCTTCGACATCGTGATCACCGAATCCGTGACCGCCTTCCCCGCGGACAAGCAGCAAGCCGTGAAGGAGTACGTGCGCGTTACCCGGCCCGGCGGCTACGTGGGATTAAACGAATCGACCTGGCTGCAATACCCGCCGACGCCAGAAATGGAAGCCCGGGTCGAACAGGACGTGGGCGGGAGCGTCAAGCCTCTCACGGCGGAAGCGTGGATTTCGCTGCTCGAGACTGCCGGACTGCAGGAGATCCAAAGCATCGTCTCCTCCATCAAGCTCTCCGAGGAAGCCCGGGGCATGCTGGGACGATACGGCTGCCGCGGTCTGTTGCGTATCTACCGCCGTCTCATCGGCCTTTACCTGCGCAGCAGCGACTACCGGGCTTTCGTGAAACGTGTCAGCAAAGAGGGCATCGTGCCTCCGAATCTGGAAGACTACTTCGGCTACGGTTTGTATGTGGGTCGTAAACCGCGCTGAGTGTAAGGCGAGTCGCACTCATTGATGTGAGGATTATCCCTTCGTGTTTTGGGTGCCGCCTTTTCTATTCTTGCCCTGGTCGTTGAGCAGCCACACATTTTACCTTCATGCACTACAATAATAGGATGCGACACGAGCGCAGAACCCAGAGTCAGATGCTGGAGGAATACATCGATTCTATGAACGATCCACAACCGGGCTACAAATCAAAAGCATTGGACATTAAAAGCCTGCTGCTCTTTTTTCTGATCGCATTCGGCTGGACCTGGTTCTGGTGGTCCCTCTTCATCACCGGCGTCTTGCACATGCCCCCCACCGCCCGCAGCCGCCAACGTTCTGGCAACCTTCGTCTTTGGATTCTGGCTCGGGGCATTGGTCCTTCTCACCGGCTCCCTTTGGCCGGCGGTACTTCTGCATGCGGCATCCAACGCCTTCCTGTTAATCAAGGGACTTTCCAGCCCGTGGGTCACCCCAGATTATTTAGGTTACGTGCGAGAGGCGTTATTTGAATTGCCGCTGGTACTGATGGGTTTTTGGGTCTTGCGGAAGCCACCTGAGGATCGGCGGTTTATTTTTCACAAGAAATCCGAGACGAATTCCGACGCCTGAAACTTCAGTAAAACTGGAAAGTGCACAATGCAAAACGATATCAACTGGTTGATCGAGACCGCCCCCTGGAGTGAATACCGCGTACGATTGGACCTGCTACGCGACGACCCACACAGCGTGGAAGTCAGCCGGGCGAAACAGATCCTGCGGGATGATCCGCAAATCAACCTGCTGCTTCAGGAACTGCGCGGCTGGCCCGGTGAGGTGATGAAGAACCACAAAGCGGCGGGGCATCCGCTGCACAAGTTGACCTTCATCGCCGATGTGGGTTTTCAGGTATCCGATCTGTTGATCGGGGACATCGTCGACAGGATCACGGCGCAGCGCGATCCAGCCGGTCCGTTTCAGGTGCTGATGAACATCCATCCGCGCTACGGCGGCAGCGGTGAAGACGAATGGGCCTGGGCGTTGTGCGATGCACCGCTGTTGATCTACGCCCTGGTGAAATTCGGCCTCGCGGGCGATCAAGACGTGATCGACGCCGCGGTTTACCTCAGCGAACTCGTGCGCCACAACGGCTGGCCTTGCGCCGTGTCCGCGGAGATGGGCAAGTTCCGCGGGCCGGGCCGCAAGGACGACCCCTGTCCGTATGCGAATTTGGTTATGCTGAAAGCACTGGCCCTGTTCGACGACCTGCGAGCATGCCCGGCTGCGCAACAGGGCGTGGAAAGCCTGCTGACGCTCTGGGAGGCGCGCCGCGAACGGCATCCCTACCTGTTTTACATGGGCACCGATTTCTCCAAGCTCAAAGCGCCCCTGATCTGGTACGACATCCTGCACGTCACCGAGGTACTCTCCCATTACCCCTGGGCGAGAAAAGACCCGCGCTTCCTCGACATGCTGGCCATCATCGAAGGCAAAGCTGATGCGCAGAGCCGCTTCACACCCGAATCGATCTGGACCGCCTGGAAAGGCTGGGATTTCGGCCAGAAGAAGGTCCCTTCGCCCTGGTTGACCTTCCTGGTGCGACGTTTGAATACGCGCTTGCAATGAAAGTTGGAATTCTGTAATCTCCGTCTTGATGTCTGGCTCCATATGAGCGTACAATGTCGGATGTGAGGAAAGCCATGGTCAAACGATTAAACTTGCTCGTCAGGTATCCGCTGATTTCATTCTTCGTCCTGACCGCCCTGATTTCCTGGGCGATCTGGACGCCGATCGTGATCCAGTATTCCCGCAATCCCTTCCCCGTCTCATTCGCCGAGACGCCAGTTTATCTCATCCTGCTGGCCTTCCTGGGCTTCTTCGGGCCTACGTTTGCGGCGCTGATCCTTTCCGGGCTGGAGGGTGGAAGAGAAGATATTAAACGGCTGCTCTCGGGCTGGAAGCTGTGGCGCGTCGGGCTGCGCTGGTACCTGGCTTTCTTCCTCAGCCAGCTGATGATCGAGTTCCTCGCCACGCAGCTCTACGTGGGCTATTCCAACGCCACGCCGCAGGTCGACTGGGGTAACTGGGCCGGCTTCCTGCCCACCTTCCTGCGGGTGGCGATCCTCGGCGGCGCCATCGCCGAGGAAACCGGCTGGCGCGGCTACGCCCTGCCCCGGCTGCAGGAAACCCGCAGCGCCCTGAGCGCCAGCGTGATCATCGGCCTGATCTGGGGCGTGTGGCACCTGCCCATCAGTCTGGTGCCCGGCGCCAACTTCCCCGTCGAGCTGAACCCCACGCTCTTCACCGTCTTCGTGATCAACGCCGTGTTTATCTCGATCGTCATGACCTGGCTCTTCAACAACACCGGCGGCAGCATCTTCGTCTGCTACCTCTACCACGCCCTGCTGAACACCTCCCTGTTCGGTGCAATATATAAGTTCATCAACATCGAATCCGCCTGGTGGGGCAAGATGTACTTCGGCACCGTGCTGCGCGGCGCCTTCGCCCTGCTGCTGGTGGCTTATTTCGGGGCTAAATGGCTCTCGCACACGGGTGACAACCCGCTCGAAAGCTCTCAAACATAAGGGTTTCCGTGCTGATCCGGAGCAGAGGACGATAGTCACAAAGGTCAGATGATGCGCTTCCGATTTCAACGTTCGAATAGATATCTGTGGTTGGGGATCATTGCCGTGGTCGTCATTGGCGTGGTCGGGATTGCATTCCTGACACAGTCATCCAGCGATATTACGGTCTGTTCGTCGGGCTGCGATTTCGCCACTATCCAGGCCGCCATCGATGACGCCTCAACCGCAGCCGGTGCTTTGATCGAGATTGTCGATCCGATCCACACCGAAGCGGGTATTCTGGTGAACAAGGACGTCGTTATTCAAGGCCGAGGAGCCGAGAACACGATCGTGCAGGCCCACGCCGACGTCGAAAAAGCCACGCAGCGGGTCTTTTCCATCGCTGCGGAGACCTCCGTGACCATCCGCGGGATCACGATCCAGCACGGCAATCCGGCTGCGGAACCGCAGTCCGGCGGTGCCATCCGCAACGAAGGCGAGTTGATCCTTGAAGCGTGCCTCATCCGCGACAACCTGGGCAGCGCCGGCGGCGGCATTTTCAACGACGGTACGCTGACGCTGGTCGACTGCACGGTCAGCCACAACACGGCCACGGGCGGAAACGCCTACTACGAGTGCAACACCGGCGGCGGCATCAAGAACATGGCCGGCGTCGTCACATTGATCAACAGCACCGTGAGCGACAACACCGCCAAGGGTAAAGGCGGCGGTTTGCATATCGCCTGCAACGGCACGTTGAAGCTCGTCAACAGTACCATCAGCGGTAACCGCACGACTTTCGACGGCGGCGGCGTCTACATCAACGGCGTGGGCGAGTTCACCAACAGCACCATCTTCGGCAACCAGGCCCACAACGGCGGCGGCGTCTACGTCCGCGGCACGGGGGAAAAAGGCATGGTGCGCGGCTTGCTCAATTTCAGCAATACGATCATCGCCGGCAACACGATTACGTTTACGGATTACGGGAACGCCGACTGCACCCTGGGCGATTACGCCGCCATCGGCGTCAATCTCAACAATTTAATCGAGGACGGCAGCTGCGATGCGGCGTACTCCGGCGATCCGCTGCTATCCCCTCTGGCGGACAACGGCGGCCTTACCCAAACCCATGCGCCGTCGCCCAGGAGTCCGCTGATCGATGCGCTTGCGCCTGAGATGTGCATCGTTGATACGGATCAACGGGGGATAACCCGCCCATCCGGAGCGGGCTGTGAGATCGGCGCCGTCGAGTACGACGTAGAATGAAGCGCATCGAGGTAACGTCATCGTGAGGCGTCACATGGAAAATACCAAGCTTGACCGCAAAGGCATTTACGCTTATCTCGCCATCGCCTACGCCATCACATACGGGATCGAGTGGGCACTGATCGCAAGCGGATTCCGCATCACCCACTTGCAGTACCCCATTTAATCCTGCTTTCACGAACATGAATCCTGCTTATATCTCACCAGGTTGGTAGTACAATTGGCGCGCTCTTCGATTGGAAGATTGCTGCAAATTTAGAAAGGTTCTCCATGAGTCCCGCCATCGAAACCAACGCTCTATCTAAATCCTATGGTTCAGTGCGCGCCGTCGCGGGGGTCAGCCTGCGCGTGGAACGCGGCGAGATCTACGGCTTCCTGGGTTTGAACGGCGCCGGCAAGACCACCACCATCCGCGCTCTGCTGGGTATGATTAAACCCAGCGCCGGTTCGGTGCGCTTGCTCGATAAGGAGATCGGACCCAACGGTCGCGGTCCCTGGCGGCAGGTGGGCCACCTGGTCGAGCAGCCAACGGCCTATCCCGAACTGAGCGTGCGCGAGAATCTGGAGATCGCCCGACGGCTGCAGGGCGTCCCCGATAAACGGGCCACCGACAAAGCCATCGAGCGCCTGGGTTTATCCGCCTACGCCGGGCGTAAAGCGGGCGGACTTTCGACGGGCAACCTGCAGCGCCTGGGGTTGGCGCGTGCCCTGCTGCACGAACCCGAGCTGCTGATCCTCGACGAACCGGCCAGCGGCCTGGACCCGGCCGGCGTGGTCGAGATCCGCAAGTTGCTGGAGCGGTTGACCAAAGAACGCGGCACGACCGTTTTCATGTCCAGCCACATCCTCACCGAGGTGGACCGCCTGGCGACGCGCATCGGCATCATCCACGATGGGCACTTATTGGAAGAGCTCGAGCACGACCAGCTGCAGGCGCTGCGGGCGCGGCGTCTGGAGGTGCAGACTCGCGATCTGCAGGCTGCGCAGGAGGCGCTCGCCCGATCCGGCTATGCCGTAATCGTCAACGAAGGCGCACTGTATTTGCACGAAGGCCGCGCCCTGGAGGCGCCGGATATGATTGCGATGATTCTGGTCGAGGCGGGCGTGCCGCCCACGCGCCTGGTCGTGACGCAGGAGAATCTCGAGGAATACTTCCTGCGCCTGACGGGAGGTGCAGCATGAACGGATTCGCACCTGCCCTGTGGGCCGAGGCGCTCAAAGCACGCCGTTCGAAAGTGCTGCCGCTCACGGCTGCAGCCGTCATGATCCTGCCCGTCGTCGACGGCCTTTTCATGTTCATCCTCAAGGACCCCGAGCGGGCGAAATCGATGGGTCTGATCAACACCAAGGCGCAGATCACCGCCGCCGTGGCCGACTGGCCCACCTTTTTCCAAGTGCTTTTGATGGGCACGGCCATCGCCGGGGCGATCATCTTCGCCTTCATCGCCGCCTGGGTTTTTGGGCGTGAGCACAGCGACCGTACTGCCAAGGAACTGCTGGCCTTGCCCACGCGGCGCGAAGCTATCGTCGCCGCCAAGCTGGCCCTGATCGCCATCTGGACGTTGGGGCTCACGCTGTTGATCTTCGTTGTGGGATTGGGCGTCGGCGCCCTGGCCGACATCCCCGGCGGGTCGGCGGCGCTGATCCGGGATTCGTTTGGATCGCTGCTTGCCATTGCCGCCCTGACGCTGCTGCTGATGCCCTTCGTGGCCTTGTTCGCCAGCGCCGGGCGCGGCTATCTGCTGCCGCTGGGCTGGGCGATTCTTACGATAGCGGCGGCGCAAATCTCCGGCGTGCTCGGTTGGGCGGACTGGTTCCCCTGGGCCGTGCCGGGATTACTGGTCAGTTTGACCGGCGCGGCCGTGGGTCCGATCCCGGCGCACAGTTTGATCATTGTGCTGTTGGCGTTTTTTATTGGGACGATCGCTACGTTCATCTGGTGGCGCGCCGCAGATCAGGCGTAATAGCAATTTGTGTTATGGTTAGCGGTAATCGAGGTCGGCAGATCGTTTTTAAGGATGGGACAACCGCCCAACAAGTCGTGCTGCTCGTCAACTTGCCTGATGAGTCAACCTAATTAGACGCTGCTGCACAGGGTGGAACAGCTTCAGATGACAAAGATTTCGCTTCTTGCCGGAGTAGATATTGGGCGCTTTGAGATCATGTCATTCCCATATAGAATATTAGGTGTTAAATAAACCACAGTACCACGAGTTGTACTCTTGAGTAGATGTGCGTCATGCTGAAAAACTGACGATAACAGACCCGCTGATTTTGCCATTTCCAATTCACAAGAGGTTGACATGGGCGAAAAAGGAAAGAAAGATAAATCGAAAAGAGAAACGCAAAAAAAGCCCAAGCTAACGATCAAAGAGAAAAGGAAAAAGAAAAGGGAGAAGGGGAAATAGCTACTCGATAGCGTATAAGTGCTCGCTGTCCTACAAAGAGCACGGGATCCAGTCCAGTCAAGCTCATCGTCCCGATGTGCTTCGAGAGGACGAACGAGCTTCATCAGCGAACCCATCCCGCACGCGGCTTTCGCCTAAGAATAGAAATACGATGCTGCCGAACTCGCCACCGTTAACTACGTATAACTTTCCTCGAGGTAGCGGGTATGTTATGCGCAAAGTAGAAACGTATTGAGAAAAGCTGAGAAGCCTCGATTCCTGGGAGGATTTCCTTCTGCGTGAATCACGTCTTCCGGGTCCAGGGGCAAAACTGGAACTTGCCTTCGCGGTGGCGCTAGAGGGGTCCGAAGATCAAATCCTCCGCTGACAAAAATAGATGATTCATGGGTGCAAACGCAGATGGGACTGCTGGGGGGATTATTCATGAATCTAACCAGTGCGCAGGCAACAGAAAATTCTCACAACAGCAGTACTCAAATTCTAAGGACATGGGTAACACTTAGAAAATAAGGTACGAGCGGTGCGGCAAGGAAATATCGCAAAATCTCATCGTGAGAAAAAGAAAGCATAATCTTTCCGTGTGCCCATCAAAATTCTACACAAAGCCTGGTTTTTATCAATTGAGGGATTTTGGCATTAAGGGGAATGAAATTCCGCTTCCTGCCTGGGGAAACCTTTAGCTCTTTGAGTGTAAAACCTTATACTATAGAATAATAAGTGTCAAATAAGCCGCAGAATCACTATTTAAGCGCAAGCCCAGCATGCGAACTCAGAGAAAACATAAGGAGGTAACTTCAATGCGATACATCTACATTACACTCATGGTTGTGGCTATGGCCATCGTTCTGCTTTTCGTCGTCCAGAATACACCTGCCACCACCGTTTCGTTTTTCTCTGCAAGCATTACCCTGCCGCTTTCAATCTTAGTCCTGCTTACCTATGTCATGGGCATACTAACGGGAGGGGTTGTGGTTTCGCTCCTACGTGGGTTGATTTCTGGCGCATCCAAGGATCAAGATCACGCCTGACCGTGCATTTAGCCGTGTGCCTCCGGAAGAGTTTGGCTATATCTACATAGCAGCAATAGCGCTTAACAATCGCCTGCACTTGACGGCTTCACCTCCCTCCGCTTCCAGCAGGTGATGCGCGGGTCGTTGGGCCGATGCGAAGAAGAAGTGAACAGGATAGGAGAGACAGCATGAGCAAGAAGAAAACCTTAACCACTGCAGCCGGGATTCCCGTTCCGGACAACCAGACATCACTGACCGCCGGTGAACGCGGACCCACGCTGATGCAGGATCATTACCTGCTGGAAAAACTGGCACACTTCAGAAAGGCAGACCCGGCATATGGTGGCGCTGTTGCCAAGGCACTGGGTCTAATGTAACCAGAAGTAGGCAAACAACCGCACGAAGCACGCCGCCAAAAACCATCAGCCTATGGCGGCGTTTACGCGGGCCGTTGGCCTGCTTGTTACGATAGTTGTGGTTATCCTTAGTTGTCAAAGTTGTAAGATTTATTCTGGGTAAATCATCCCGAGATCAAGGCTGCTTAGCAAGGGACATCCTGTTTTAAAACCAAAATCGCTAGATGCTCCAGAAAAGAAAAAGGAGAAGGTCAAATGTTGAAAGAATTCCGAGAGTTTATCGGCCGAGGGAATGTGATCGATTTGGCCGTGGCGGTCATTATTGGAGCAGCCTTCACTGCCATCGTAACGTCAGTGGTGGATGACATCATCATGCCGTTGATTGGGATTGTGTTGGGAGGCATCGATTTCACCACACTCACGGCCGATGTGGGCGAGGCCACGATTACCTACGGCAACTTCATCCAGGCGGTGATCAACTTTGTGCTCATTGCCCTGGTTATCTTTTTGATGGTTCGCAGTATCAACAAGATGCAGCAGCGCACGGCTCGAGAAGAAGAGGATCTGAGCAGCAAAGCGCCGGAACCTTCTGCGCAGGAGAAGTTGTTGATCGAAATTCGAGACTTACTAAAAGAAAAGTAAGCCACACGGATACGGATAGTCCAGAGTAAACCAACATAGTCAATGCAGTGGACTGCCCAAGCGAGGCTATTTACCAAACGATGTTGCCTGTCGTTCTATCTCAAATTGGAATCAATGGCGCCGGCGCATAGCTTCATTGTGGTGTCCCTAGCTTTCCTCTTCAGCCCGCTGGCGACCTTCGCCTGGTGGTGCGGCGCGGATCAGGCGGGGTAGATATCAACAATTAGGTCTTAGTTTTTTCAGTGTTGCGCAATAGTGTTAACGATAACTTTCGAGGTTTTATTGAAACAAAAAAGACGGGAATTCTCCCGCCTTTTCTACTACCTATAATCATTCTTATAGGTAGTAGAACAAAAGATAATTGTAGATTTCAAGACCTAATTCATTATTGCTATAAACGATAATAATGAAGTTGTTGCCTGAACCGCACATCCACTATATCCTGGATTCAACTACCAAGTGCAACAACGGATGAATGATTGAAAAATACTTGTTT